>JAIFKM010000196.1 GCA_020049575.1 Desulfobulbaceae bacterium | reverse complement strand
GTGTTCGCCGATCTTCTGCTTGCGACTCCAGACATAGTCATTGAGAAAATCGAGAAAGAGTGAAAACTTATCCTCGATTTGCGTCTCGCGCTCTCTTTGGTCGATGCTGCCGGCCAGACTCATCAGGACAAGCTTCCGCCTGGCCTCGAAGCGGGCTTTCTTGTGATAGCGGTCGTCAAACATGATGAGCAGGAGATTGACCGGGTCATTTGTCACCTCGATCTCGTTGGTGGTGGCGATGTGTGAGGCATAGGGGGCCATGATCTTGTTCCGCAATGAGTTGACCACCGCATCGGCTGTTCTGGCGTATTCGATGACCCGGGCCTCGACTTCTCTGGTCGTACCCTCGACCCCGAACATGTTGCCGAGCAAAGTACAGGCCCTGTGGCTGCGTTCATTGCGCAGCAGTTTGTTTTCGAGCAAGGTTGGGATCTGGCTGAAATCGGAGATGTTCAGAAACTCAAAAACCTGGCTGCGTAGGGCCCGGTATTTCGTAATGTTGAGTCTGTTCACTCGGAGAATCCGCAGCCAATCCTTTGTTCTGCGGGAGAAGGGGGTGTCGAGTTCGACGGAATCCCTGGTGGCAAGGGGACCATTCTGCCTCAGGGAGGTGAAGACACTGTCTTGGTTGATAACGCTCATGAAAAATTCCTTTTCTCTGTTGCTTCCAAGGGATACGACTGTGTTTGGCGTAAACTATCTTTTCGGGCAGCATTGTCAAGTGAAGATGAGCAAGGTCGTTGAAAAGATGGGGATGATATACACTCTGGAATGTTAATATAATCCAATAGAATACAAGTAGTTGTCAAGTTAAGATGGATTCTCGAAAAGGAAATGATCCTTGAGTTCCAAACGAAAATTTGTTACGAAAAAGAAAACTGATCAGGGTGAAATACCTTTTGTAACGCCTTTCGCCGTGATTATAAACCCACAAGAATTGGAGTACAAATGTATAGAAACTTCAGGATAGTCCCCAATATTATTTTCGGCCGCGGATCGTTCAGCCAACTCGATGATGTCCTTGCCCCCAGAAGGGTGAACGCCGAATCCTTCATGGTCTTTGTGATTGACGACGTTTTCACCGACAGTCCTCTGGAGATGCGGGTGCCGCTTCGGGGCAGTGATCTGCTCCTGCGGGTCAATGTCGATGACGAGCCGAAGACCAGCTACATCGATGCCCTGGTCGCTCAGATCAGGGCATATTTACCGCAAACACCGGTTGGCATTATCGGTATCGGCGGCGGCAGCGCCATGGACATCGCCAAGGCGGTTTCTCTGATGCTGAACAATCCAGGTTCTTCGGCGGATTACCAGGGCTGGGACCTGATTCAAAACCCCGCTGTGTATCACGTGGCTGTGCCGACTCTGGCCGGGACCGGGGCCGAGATTTCCCGAACCGCAATTTTGACAGGCCCGGTAAAAAAACTTGGCATAAACTCCGACTACACCCTTTTTGACCAGATTCTCCTCGATCCCGACCTACTGGCTGAGGTGCCGAAGGACCAGTGGTTCTATACAGGCATGGACTGCTATATCCACGATGTCGAATCATTGCAGGGCACCTTCATCAACGAATTCAGTAAGGCATACGGCGAGAAGTCACTCGACCTCTGCCGACAGGTTTTTTTGGAGGATCACCCTGATCGCGACGACAAGCTGATGATGGCCTCCTATTTCGGGGGCATGAGCATCGCCTACTCCCAGGTTGGAGCCTGCCATGCCCTGTCATACGGACTTTCGTATGTGCTAGGCATTCATCATGGCATCGGCTGCTGCATTGCTTTTGATTATCTTGAGGATATCTATCCGGCAGGTGTGGCCGAATTCAGGCAGATGATGAAACGGCACGACATTTCTCTGCCGCGCGGTCTCACCAAAAACCTGGACCAAGCCGCAATGGAGAAAATGGTCACCACCGCCCTCGGTCTGGTGCCCCTCTGGCAGAATTGCCTTGGCCCGGACTGGGAAAAGATCATGACGCGTGAACGGACAATGGAGATCTATCGCCGGATGTAGGGAATTGAGGGACAGGCGAAAAGCCCGGCAGACTGCGCAACGGTCTGCCGGGCTTTTTTTTATGCCTTGCGCTGCCAGATTGTCATCTCGGCGAGGGTGTGCTGGAACTTGCGCCGGGTTTCCCTGAGGACAAAGGGAATATCGCAGGGTTCGGTGGCGAGGGTAAAATGAGCTGCCAGAATTACCTTCAGGCCGTCAAGGGTGAAGACCGGTTCACCGTCTTTGCGGTAACCGCCAAGCCAGCGGCTCTTCTCGGTGTGTTCGGGAAGCCAGGTGTAGGGAGAAGTGAGGACGAGCAGGCCACCGGGCCGGATACGTTCGCTGATCGTATGCAGGAATTTGGCTGGATCGTAGAGCCGGTCGATGAGATTGGCGGCCAGCACCAGATCGTAGCCGCTGTAGCGGGCCAGCAGGTTGCTGGCGTCGGCCTGGAAGAATTCGACCCGCTCTCGTGTCTCGGCAAGGCCGAACTGAGCCAGGTTCTTCTCGTGATAGCTGATAATCTCGCCTTCCTCGATGCGGGTATAATGAACGAAGCCTTCTTCTTTCAGCTGGGTGCCGATGCGGATGAAGCGGGCCGAGAAATCGAGCCCGGTCACCTGCTCAAAATATCTGGCCAGCTCGAAGGTCGCCCGGCCGGTGGCGCAGCCGAGGTCGAGGGCGCGAGTCCGCGGTCGCTCGCCATACATGGCCATTACCCTCTCGACACAGCTGCGGTTGAACTGCGGCACCCCGAAATACTCCTCGCCGTAGCCAAATTCACAGTACTGCGATACCAGTTCGTCGGTCTCGTAGGTGATGTTGGGGATGACGACAGCCGCCGGTGATTCTATGTAGCGGAAACCGGCATGCTGGAAGAAATGGCGGCGGAAGGCGTAGCGGGCATCCCGGGTGGCCAGATTGCCGGTCGAGATCCAGGAGCCTCCCTTGAACAGGTTGTGCCGGGTGTCGAAGGTCGGGGTTGAGAAATCGTCATAGTACGGATGAACCTCAAATCCTGGAAAACCGGCGATGGGCATCTCTGTCCACTGCCAGACATTGCCGATGACGTCTGAAAAGCCGGAGGTCGTGAAACGGTCCACCGGGCAGGATGAGGCATAATATTCGAGGTTGATATTGCCGGGCGCCTTGTCCCAGTAAGGCTGATCCGGCAGATCGGCATGATCGCGCAGTCGATGATATTCCGCCTCGGTGGATAACCGCAGCTGGAGGCCAAGCTGAGCGCTTTTCCAGTTGCAGAAGGCTTTGGCCTCGAGGTAGTTGACCTCGACCGGCCAGTTCCAGGGCATCTCGATTTTTTCGAGCATGGTTCGGAGATACCACTGGTCATTTTCACTGATCCAGAAGATCGGTTGCCGACTCTCGCGGAACTGCCGCCAACTCCAGCCTTCCTCTGTCCACCACTTGCGGGTCTGGTAGCCATGATCCTCGACAAACTCCAGGTATTCGCCGTTTGAGACGAGATATCTCGAGGCCTTGAATCCCTCCACCTGCTCTTCATGGCTGCCGAATTCATTGTCCCAGCCGTAGAGCGGGTGGCTCTTCTCCTTGCCCAGTCGCACCAGTCCGGCTGGCACCGGCAGCAGTTCATTGGCCGGGGCCTCGGCCCATTCCTGGCAGATCTGCCAGAGGGGATGGGGGCGCAAATGCTGCAGCGGCAGCTGACGGATCAGCACCGAGGAGGTCTCGAGATGAATCCTGGCATGTTCAATACCCATCAGGATGGCCCAGAAGGGATTGTCCCAAGTGATCGGCAGCTGCAGCGGCAGGGTGGCGATAATCTCGAGGACCGCAGCTCGGACCCGGTCGCGGAAATTCTGCACTTCGCTCACCGTCGGCCAGTCGTAGTGGGCCTCGTTCAGATCATCCCAGGACATCTCGTCGACACCAACCGCGAACATCGATTCAAAACGGGGATTGATCCGTTCTGTCAGGATGCCGGCAAGAATGAGTTTGTTGACGTAAAAGGCAGCTGTATGGCCGTAATAGAAGATCAGCGGGTGGCGCAGCGGATCGGCCCGCATGGTGAACACTGCATCGGATTCGAGAGGGTCGAAGAGCCGCTCGTCGAGTTCCCAGGTGGCCTGGAAATATTCCCGGATCTCCTGCCGTTTCTCTTCCGGGTCACCGGAGTTGAGCACGATCGTCCTGGTGTTTTTAAGCTGCAGCATCTCGGGAGTGAAGGTCTTGGCAGCACTGTGCATGATTGTCTCGGACTTTGAGGTTTTGTCTGTCGTCTGACAGGATTTCCTGTCTAATGATCAGTTGAGTTGCAGCAGATGTTTCTGTGGCAAGTATATGGACTGGCAGGTCAGAAATCAACGGCGCATAGTTGTGAGTTCCCTGATTGAGCTACACTTCATCATAATGGCCTGTTATTATGGTTGAGCTTTGGATCTCACTGGTTCTGTCGATCACGACTAATACTATCTTGCATTTTATTGTGGATTATTGCACATATATATTTTTTCCTATTTCCTGAACCCCTGTCACCATTTCTCATGAAC
The DNA here is from genome assembly GCA_020049575.1 of Desulfobulbaceae bacterium. Classification (GTDB taxonomy): domain Bacteria; phylum Desulfobacterota; class Desulfobulbia; order Desulfobulbales; family Desulfocapsaceae; genus Desulfoprunum. Next base: position 5,665 of record JAIFKM010000196.1, on the reverse strand, counting down.
GAAACAGATAAATCAACAACCACAGCCTGCCTCAAAGGTGTTCGACGGGCACTACCCATTGTCCTCGGATATGTACCGATCGGCTTCGCCTACGGTGTCCTGGCCGGCAAGAGCGGCATCTCGGCGGCCAACACCCTGATCATGTCCCTTATTGTCTTTGCCGGTTCGGCTCAGTTTATTGCAGTTGGCCTGTTTGCCAGCGGCACCGGAGCCGCCGCCGTCATCCTGACCACCTTTGTCGTCAATCTCCGTCATCTGCTGATGGCCGCCTCGCTCACGCCATATCTCTCTGGCTGGAAAAAGAAGCATCTGGCCTTTTTCGCCTATGAACTGACTGACGAAACCTTTGCCCTCCATTCCTCGGCGGCCAAGACCCTCAACAGCTGTCCCCTCGAGGCCCTTAGCCTCAATGTCACGGCCCAAGCCTCCTGGGTTCTGGGGACGCTGCTGGGTATCGTTGCCTCGAATTTGATCGGCGATGTCAAACCGCTTGGCCTGGATTATGCCCTCTCGGCAATGTTCATCGGTCTGCTTGTCAGTCAATGCGGCAGTCCGGTTCGCATTATTACCGCCATATTTTCCGGGGGACTGGCGACCGCGCTCTATCTGGCCGGCTGGCATCAGTTCCATATCATCGTCGCGACTGTGGTCGGAGCGACCTTTGGGCTGGGGGTGGAACAATGGACCAAACGTTGATCCTCTTCACCATGGTCGGCATGGGTGTGGTCACCTATCTGCCCCGTCTGCTGCCCATTCTCTTTCTCAGCGGCCGGACACTGCGGCCGCTGCTCGTTGCCTGGCTGCGTCTGGTGCCGCCGGCGGTGTTGGCCGCGATGCTGGTTCCGGCCCTGCTGGTGCCGGAAAAGAGGCTTGATCTGGGCTTTGACAACATCTTCTTCTGGACTGCCCTGGTTGCCTTTCCAGTGGCCTGGAAGAGTAAAAGCCTCTTTGCCACGGTCGTCGTCGGCATGGGATTGGTGGCTCTGGCCAGGTATTTTGGGCTGGGCTACGGCAGTTAGGCCGTTGCCCGGAAGATGCTCGCCGGTGCCAGTTGTTGCCTCAGAAATGTCGGTTTATAGGGATCTCCCATCCACCCCGGCCTTTTCGAAGGAGGCCATCTCCCGCATCATGCGGCAGGCCAGATCAACGAGATTCATGGTGATCGCCGCTCCTGTTCCCTCGCCAAGACGCATGTCCAAGTCCAGAACCGGTTCAAGTCCCATGATGGCAAGGGCCGCCTGCTGGCCGACCTCGACGGATTTATGGCCGGCAACGAGATATTCTTTGACTGCCGGACAGAGAAGATAAGCCAAAAGCCCTGCGGCCGTCGAAATAATTCCGTCCAGGACAACGCAGCATCCTTGCGAGGCAGCCGCCAGCACGGCACCGCAGATGCCGGCAAGTTCATATCCGCCGACCTTCACCAGCATATCGAGGGCGTCGTCTGCAACAGGTCTGTGCAGTGCAAGGGACTTCTCGATAACCTCTCTCTTACGCGCAAGCCCTTTGTCATCGACTCCAGTGCCGCGTCCGACCACCTGTGCCACCGGCAAGCCTGAGGCGGCGCAAATTATGGCAGCGGCGCTGCTGCTGTTGCCGATTCCCATCTCGCCCATGCCAACCAGGTCGCAGTGTTCACCGGCATTTCTTTCGAGAAATGCGAGGGCGCCTTTTTCAAGAGCCTTTATGGCATCTTCATGGCTCATGGCTTGCTCAACCGCAAAATTTGCTGTCCCCCTCGACACCTTTTTTTTCATAAGCAGGGGATGGTCTGCGAAATCGCCATTCACTCCCATATCGACTACGGCCAGTTCGATACCGTAATGACGGCAGAAGGAATTGATAGCAGCGCCTCCATCGAGAAAATTCGAGACCATCTGAACCGTCACCTTGGCGGGAAAGGCTGAGACACCTTCCTCTACCACGCCATGATCTCCGGCAAATACAAAAATGCGTTTGCAGGCGACGGTTGGACTGATACTCCCCTGTACGACACTCAAACGTACTGCCAGTTTTTCGATCTTACCGAGGGCACCGAGTGGTTTTGTCTTGAGGTCGATCTTTTTCTGGGCCTGACTCCTGATGCTTTCCGATACCGGTTTGATCCCGGCGATGATTCCGGCAATATACCTAGAGATCTGCGGAGCCTCTTGCCTGGTCTCCTGATGCTGGAGGGGGACAGACCCCATAGCTGCATTTCCCCTTTTATGTATGCCGGTAAAATCTACGATATACTTAAGGGCATTGCCGGAGAGAATAGAAGGGAGAACAGTCTGGACTTGCCGCGGCTCAATGATTTTTTCTATAAGCTGCACAAGGTTGTGCGGTTGTCTTGCACAAAATGCCACGGCCTTGTGCATGTGTTCCTTTCTTGGACCATAGCTGCCGAAGACGACCAATTCCTTGTAATGGATAAGGTTGAGAAGGTTGGTGTCGATCTCCTCGCTTTTCTCTAGACCGCTGAAAAAACCCAATCTACCGCCTTTGCGGAGTTTGCTGATGCTCTGGCTGAAGGCGATATGGCTGTCGCAGCAGTTGATGGCTGCATCGAAGTCGGCAGCCACCGTGTCCTTGACCAGCTCGATACCGTTTTGCCTGCACAATGGCTGAATTCGGGTGATTTTTTCCTGACTTCTCTCAATTATGGTAACCCGGCAGCTCTTTTCACGGCAGACAAGTGCTGCCAGCAGGCCAACCACCCCGCCGCCGTAGAGCAGGATCCTGTCGTTGGGCTTTGGTGCAAGCCACTCGACGCAGTTAAGCACACAGGCTACGGGCTCTGCGAAAGTGAGCAGTTGAGGTTCGATCTTCTCCGTCACCGGGATCAGACTGTCCCTGGGGATGGAAACATAGCTGGCAAAGCCGCCGTCTGAATGAAAGCCGATGATGCGCATCTCCTCACAGAGGTTTTCCCGACCATCGAGGCAATATCGGCAGCTATCGCAGGCCTGGCCGGGCCAGACGGTGTAGAACTGGCCGGTAGCTTCGTCGGTTGCGGCAATTTCATGGCCGAGCACCCGCGGTAAAACCAGATCACGGTGACCCTGTCGCCACATTTTTGCATCAGTCCGGCAGATTGCGCAGGAGTCAACTCTCAAGACGACAAAGTCTCCCTTAGGATCGGGTCGGCTGCTGTTTCCTGACAAGGCCATCTCTCCACAGTGGTTCAGTACGAGTTTCATCGGCCTTCACTCCATGTAGAGGGTTTCGCTGATCGTCAGTTTCATGATCGCTGCCGAAACGCCATTATCCTGCAACATGCGCTGCAAATCCTGGGCTATTTCCACCTGGGTCAGAGGAAAAACAGTAGCTTTGTTCAGTGTGCAGCGCGTAAAGCTGCTATTGTGAAATTTGAAATACTCGCCTTCCGCCTTGAGAATGAGTAACTCTGTCATAGCGCTGCCTCAGTTTTCGCCAGGGCCGAAAGTTTCGCGTAGCCAGCCTCCGGATCACTGTTCTGGGTTTCAACCCAGTGTTCCAGAGTTCTCAGGGCCTGGCCGGAGAGAAGAATGTCCCGTGCTTTTGCGACCCCGGCCGAGATGGTCGCGGCAGTCCCCTGAATGAAAAATATCAGGCCGCTGTTGAGGCTGACGGCATCTGAGCGGGCTTCGTCTGCTCTGCCAGCCAGCAAATGATACATCTTCACCGCAGCCTCATTTTTGTTCCGGTCAGCAGCCAGCAGCAAAGGGGCATGGCACTTAAGACCTAATTCTTCTGGTGTGAACGAGAAATCATGCAAAGCCCCGTTCCGCAGATGAATACCGCTGGTCGTGCCGCAGACCGATGCCTCATCCATGCCTTTTCTGCTGCCGGCAATCCCTCCGTACAAGATGAGTGCATCTGTGTAGCCAATGGCCTGCATGACCTCTGCAACAGGTCTGATAAGTGTTGGGGAGTAGACGCCGCGAACGGCGATCTTGGGGAGGGCAGGGTGGGCAAGAGAGGCGGCGATATTGAGCGGGGAACCGAAACAGATCTGGGACAGAATGCGTCCCAGCGCCAGGGGGTGAACCTCTGGACTCATGCCGTTAAACAGCCCGATGCCAGTCTCTCTGATGCTTTTGGCGACAAGGTCGACACTGCAGTCCATATCGACCCCGAGGCATTCGGCAATGTCAACCGTACCGCAGGATGAGGTGATCGCCCGGGCTCCATGCCGGGCAATCTTTACACCACCGGCCGCGGCCACAAGTGAGGCAGCGGTGCTTATATTGAAGGTCTTGAAGCTATCCATGCCGGTACCGCAGTTGTCGACAATTGCCATATCGGCCAGATCTACTTTACGAGTATCGAGCTCATAGACTGCCCGCCAGCCCCCGGCCACCTCCTCGGCAGTCTCACCTTTGCTGGTAAGGGATGCCAGAAAGGCACCCTGCTGCATGTCGGAAACATCATTTTCCAGCACCATGCGGAAGGCCGTGTAGGATTCGGCCTGCGTCAGGTTTTCTTTGGCGATGAGTCTGCTGATGATACGTCCCAGCTCTCTGTTTTTCTCCATATCCATAGTCATTCTCCTCCGATGATGAGGCAATAATTCGTTCGGGCCCTGGCGTCGGATCAAGCCGTCTGGACCGAACAAGTGCAAGGAAGGGATACGGAAAATGAACTCGAAAAAAGACAGGTCTCCGTATCCGTAGAAACTGTATGGTCTGCATGCAACAGACACTACACTTCCAGATACAGAGAACCTCCAGTGGTTGACTCTGAACGCGGACCGATGCTGAATCCGCATGTGCAGGCAGGCTTTCTGACTTGCGAATTATCCTGCATTGCGACCGCCTTCCCGGGTGAACCCAGTGACGTATTTCCTGTGTACAGGAAATATGGGACCGCTTACAATCTGCGGTCCAGCCGCTGCAGCCTTCGCATACAGCAAGGACTGGCTTGTGACGGAATCTCACCGTCTTTCCTTTTAACTCGGAGTATTGCACCTGCAAAATACTCTATACCTCTGCTGGCTTAAGAACGCAATACGGGAGATACGGCATCAGAGCGGGGGAAGGTGGGTGTGCAGAAAACGTTGTAAGCCGTCTGTGTAACGGTTACCAGAGACAAGGAAGCCATCATTATGACCGCCGGAAATATTGAGCAGTTGTTTAGGCTCGCGAGCTGCCGCATAGAGTCGTTCGGCATGGGGAAAGGGGATGATTTCGTCGTCATTGCTGTGGATGATGAGAAGGGGGCAGGCGAGAGAGGTCAGGCGCGTTCTGGTATCATAGCTAAATCGGCTGAGCAGGCGAACAGGCAGGAAAGGGTAGATCTCTGCTGCCAGATCAGGCACCGAGGTGAAAGCGGACTCGAGGATGAGGGCACCTGGTTTGACGTGGGTCGCAAGCTCTGCGGCGATGGCTGCGCCGAGCGAGCGGCCGAAAATGACGATCTTTTCCGGCTGTTTGCCTTTCTGTGTGAGCAGATAATCCCAGGCCGCGAGGGCATCCGTGTATGTTCCCTGTTCGGAAGGTTGTCCCTCACTTTGTCCGTAGCCGCGATAATCAAAAATCAAAACGCTCATCTGCAGGCGGTGAAACAGCAGCAGGGAGTCGAGCCGATGAGAGATATTGCCGGCATTGCCGTGGCAGAACAACAGGACTCCCCGTTCATCTTCAGCCGGCTGATACCAGGCGGAGAGCTTGAGGTTGTCCTTGGTCCGGAGTTCTATCTGTTC
>JAIFKM010000104.1 GCA_020049575.1 Desulfobulbaceae bacterium | reverse complement strand
GTGATGAGCAAAGGCAGGCGGCGCAGCAGGTGGTTCGGCAGCGGTGCTCGGTGCTGACAGGGGGGCCTGGATGCGGCAAGACTACGACGACGCAGGTAATTGTTCGTTTGCTCGAGTCGATGAACAAGGAGGTCTTGCTGGCGGCGCCAACCGGACGCGCCTCCCAGAGAATGAGCGAAGTGATCGGTCGCGAGGCGAAGACGATCCACCGTCTGCTTGAGTGGCAGAATGGCAGCTTTCAGAGGAATGAGGCACATCCCCTGCTCACGGATTTCCTCATTGTCGATGAATGCTCGATGCTTGATATCAGTCTGGCTGCTGCTGTGTTCAAGGCCCTTCCCGAGGGCTGTCAATTACTGCTCATTGGCGACGCAGACCAACTCCCCTCGGTTGGCGCCGGCAATGTCCTGCGCGATATCATCGCCTCTCAGGCCATACCAACCTTCAGGTTGACCCAGGTCTTCCGGCAGGCCAACGAGTCACTCATCATTCGCTATGCCCACCAGATAAATAATGGCGAAATTCCTGCCATTCAATCGCCTTTTAAAAACCCGGATGTCTGGCGGGACGGCACGGACTGCCTTTTTCTCGACTCCGACGAGGCCACCCGGGAACAGCTCGATTTTATCAGCCGGGTGAAGCGGACCTTCAAGTGGCAGATACCTGAGTGGGAAGGCCTCACAACCGGCGGCAATCCTTTTGAGTTCCGCACTGCCGAGGCCATCACCTCATCGTATGAGCAGGATCTGGTCATACCCGAAAAATTCCGACACGTGGATCTGGCCAAACTCCGGCAAGCCAGCGGTCCTGCGCAGGAGTTGAAAGCCGTCCTGAAAAAGATCCATCCATGGTCCACTTTGCAGTACGGTCTTTCGGCGCTTGATGCCGTTGTGCGTTTGTACAGTGAGTGGGTACCTAAATATCAGGGTGCGGATTGCGAGATCCAGATTCTCTGTCCCATGGTGCGGGGAACTCTCGGCACGGCCAATGTCAACAAGGTGATCCAGATGGCGGTGAATCCTGCAAGGGAGGGGCGGCGGGAACTGCAGGTGGGGGAGAGAATTTTCCGGGAGGGTGACAGGGTCATCCACCGGCGCAATAATTATGATCTCGGGGTCTTCAATGGCGATATCGGCGAGATCCTGTCGATCGATAACGAGGAATTGACCTGCATCGTACGTTTTTACCCGGAGGGCAGGGAGGTGCTCTATCAGAAAGAAGATATCATCGAACTGGATCTTGCTTATGCCATTACCATCCACAAATCTCAGGGCAGCGAGTTCAAGGTTGTCATTCTTCCAGTCCTCAGCCAGCATTTTAAAATGCTCTACAGAAACCTGATTTATACCGGCCTGACCCGGGCTCGCAGACTCGCGGTCTTTGTCGGCACCCGCAAGGCCCTGGCTATGGCCATACGGCAAAAGGACAGCAATAAAAGGCAGACAGCCTTGGAGCAATTGCTCAGGGGGGCTGCAAGGTCTGTGGACGTATAAGCGATCCCATGGTATATCCTGAGAGGGAAAAATTGGCCGGAATGTGCCGCAAGATGGGGTAAAGTCTTTCCGGATATGCCGATATAATCGATTGAAATGAGAGTAGTATGTGTTAGCTGCATGTATCCCCCCAAGGTTTGCATGTGGCTATGTATCCGGAGAGTAAATGTATATTTGTGTGGATTTTGATGGAACTGTTGTCGATCACCGCTATCCTGAGATCGGCGAACCAGTGCCCGGGGCGATAAAGTGGTTGTTGCGTCTCCAGGCAAGCGGGGCGAGGCTCATCCTTTTTACCATGCGTTCAGATGGTCCAAAGGCCGGCAGCTTGCTGAGCGATGCGGTGCACTATCTGGAAAAGAATGGCATAAAACTCTATGGCATCAATACCAATCCCGACCAGAAGGAATGGACTGCTAGTCCGAAGGCTTATGCCAACATCTATATAGATGATCTTGCTTTCGGCTGCCCACTCATCCATCCAAAGGGCTTTGCCCGCCCTTGTGTTGATTGGAAAAAAGTTGGTCCTCAACTTGAACATATGTGTCTGAGCAGACCCTGAGTAGCCTCCAGGCGTACAGCACTCGTGGCGGAATTGATGCCCTTTTGATGTGGCTGGGCTGGACAATCGCGAAATAGAACTGAAAAGGATCGATACATGACTATGATGGTCACGCAACTCTATAAAAAGATAGATTATAATAAGGAATATTGTTTCAACGTTGAATCTTCCCGGGACCTTGCTGCTGAGGAGATGTTCTGTCTTCGCCAGATCCTTGCCGATGGTTTTATTGCTGAAACGGTTTCGCTGAAGCCATTCGTTGCCGGTGAGCGGGTTGTAGAGATCGGGCCACGACTCAATTTTGCTACAGCCTGGTCATCGAACATGGTGTCGATCTGCCGGGCGACAGGCTTGAGTGCGGTCTCCCGGGTCGAGCGATCCCGGCGCTATCGTGTTCCTGAGAACGAGAATATTCAAGTATTTATCGATACCCATCACGATCGTATGACACAATGTCATTATCCCCATCCGCTCTCCACATTTGAGACAGGCATTGTGCCGGAGGCCGTCTATGAGGTGGATCTGCAGACGCAGGGCCCGGATGGTCTGCTTGGCATTCCGGGGATCTCCATGGATGAATGGGATAGAAATCTTTATTATGAATATTTCGTGAAGAAACAAGGACGTAATCCGACCATTGTGGAGATTATGGATCTCAATAATGCCAATTCGGAACACTCCCGACACGGATTTTTCAAAGGCAGGCAGGTCATCGATGGAGAGGAGATGGCGGAGAGCCTCTTCGATCTGGTGACAGCAACCCTGACTGCCAATCCTCAAGGATCCATCGTGGCCTTCAAGGATAATTCCAGCGTCGTCCAGGGACGCACATTTCAGACCCTTCTGCCGGAAACCCCGGGCATGCCATGTTCCTTTTCCCCCTCAGAGGTTAGCTATCATCCTCTGCTGACCGCAGAGACCCACAATTTTCCCACCGGCGTGGCACCCTTTCCGGGAGCTGAAACCGGGACCGGCGGGCGTATCCGTGATGTCCAGGGCACCGGCAGAGGAGGTTTTGTCATTGCCGGTACTGCGGGATATTGTGTCGGCAATCTCAACATTCCCGGCTACAGGCTCGAGTGGGAGAACGAGTACCCCTGTCCTGGCAATCTCGCATCAGCTCTTGAGATCGAGATTGAGGCCAGCAACGGAGCCTCGGACTATGGCAATAAATTCGGTGAACCGCTGATTCAGGGCTTTACCCGGTCCTTTGATATGCGCTTGGAGAACGGCGAACGTTGGGGTTTTCTCAAACCTATCATGTTCACCGCCGGAGTTGGTCAGATTGATGCCCGACATACCGAAAAGTGCGCTGAAGAAAAAGGCATGCTTATCGTCCAGGTGGGCGGACCTGCCTACAGGGTAGGTTTTGGTGGAGGGGCGGCCTCGAGCATGATGCAGGGCGAAAATGCCTCCGATCTTGATTTTGATGCTGTCCAACGCGGCGATGCCGAGATGGAGCAGAAGATGAACCGGGTTATCCGGGCCTGTAATGAGATGGGTGACCGGACCCTGATCGATGTCATTCATGACCAGGGCGCTGGTGGCCCGGCAAATGTCCTGAAGGAACTGGTTGAACGCTCGGGCGGGCGGGTTGAAATCCGCAATATTCGGGTCGGTGACCCGACCATGTCGGTATTGGAAATCTATGTTGCCGAGTATCAGGAGAGAAACGGTTTTTTGATCCGGCCGGAGAATATCGAACGTTTTCAGGCAATCTGCAACCGTGAAAAAGTGGCCTGTGAAATTCTAGGTGAAGTGACGGGCGACCTGCGCTTTATCGTGCATGATGCTCAGAATGACACAACGCCGGTTGATATTGAACTGGATGTCCTCCTTGGCAATATCCCTCGCAAGACTTTTGAGGACAGCCGTTGCAAGCATGTTCTCAAGCCACTGAAACTGGCCGATAATTTGTCGGTGAAAGATGCCTTGCACCGTGTCCTGCGTCTCGTATCGGTTGGCTCCAAACGCTTTCTAACCAACAAGGTTGATCGCGCAGTGACCGGGCTCATTGCCCGCCAGCAATGCTGCGGTCCGCTGCAGCTGACTGTGAGCAATGTGGCGGTCGTGGCCCAGAGTCACCTCGGTCTGACTGGGGTGGCAACGGCCATCGGCGAGCAGTCGATCAAGATGCTCGTGAATCCGGCCGCCGGTGCACGAATGGCGGTCGGTGAGGCCCTGACCAATCTGGTCTGGGCTAAAATTGCCGATCTCGATCAGGTCAAGTGCTCGGCCAACTGGATGTGGGCCCCGAAACTTCCGGGCGAGGGAGCGGCGATCTATGATGCGGCCAAGGCCATGCGGGATGTGATGATCGAGGTCGGTATCGCGGTTGACGGTGGCAAAGACAGTCTTTCCATGGCGACAAAGGTGGGTGACGAGACGGTGAAGTCGCCCCGGGAACTGGTCATATCGGTATATGCTTCTGTGCCGGACATCACCAGAATACTCACCCCTGATATCAAATATATCGGATCTTCCCTGGTGTTTGTCGATCTGGGCAATGGCCGCAATCGCCTTGGCGGCTCTGCCCTGGCCCAGGTTTATTCCCAACTCGGAGACGAAAGTCCGGACGTCGAGAGAGCTGACCAGTTGCGGGCAGCCTTTCTGGCAGTACAGGATCTCATAAGCCGGGATCTGGTAAGTGCCGGCCATGACCGCAGTGACGGCGGTCTGATTGTCACTCTTCTGGAGATGGCCTTCAGCGGCAACTGCGGTCTCGATATCGACATGGCAGGAAATGAGGAGGTTGTTGCGCGGCTCTTCGCGGAGGAGCTTGGACTTGTCCTCGAGGTGCAGGACGGCAATTTGGCCGAAGTGCAGAGTGTGCTCGGGGCGGTTGGGCTGGCCGCTGCGGTTGTCGGCAGGAGCACGACTGACGGACAGATACGCATCGCCTGTGATGGCAGAACGGTACTTGAAGAGAAAATGATTCTCCTGCGTTCGTGGTGGGAGGAAACCAGTTACCAACTCGAGCGGCTGCAGATACATCCGGATTGTGCCGATACCGAAAAAGCCAACATCTTTGAGCGAAAAGGTCCTGCCTATCGCCTTCACTTCATTCCCGAGCCTGCTCCTTCGACGATTCTGGATCGAACAGACAAACCGAAGGTGGCCATTCTCCGTGACGAGGGATCAAATTCCGACCGGGAGATGACCTCTGCCTTCTATCTTGCCGGTTTCGAGCCGTGGGATATCTGCATGAACGACCTGCTGGCGGGTACGATAACGCTGGATGGCTTCCAGGGGCTGGCTGCGGTTGGCGGGTTCTCCTATGCCGATGTGCCGGAGTCAGCCAAGGGCTGGGCCGCCACCATCCGCTTCAACGAGCGCCTCAGGGAAATGTTTCTGAGCTTTTACAATCGGCCCGACACCTTTACGCTCGGTATCTGTAACGGCTGCCAGCTCTTCGGGCTTCTCGGCTGGGTGCCCCGCCTGGGCCTGGAAGATGAGCGTCAGCCTCGCTTTATCCACAATCTTTCCGGCAGGTTTGAATCACGCTGGACGACGGTCAAGGTGGAGAAAAGTCCGGCGATGATGCTCAAAGGGATGGAAGGGCTGGTCTTCGGCATCCATGTCGATCATGGCGAGGGCCAGCTCTACTTTCCCGATGCGGAGGTGCACAGAGAGGTCCTGGCGGGTGGACTGGCGCCAATTGTCTATGTCGACGACGAGGGAATGCCGACCGAGGCCTATCCTTTCAACCCGAATGGTTCTCCGGGAGGTTTGGCAGCGCTCTGTTCTGCCGACGGCAGGCATCTGGCAATGATGCCTCACCCGGAACGGGTGGTGCTACCCTGGCAGGCCCATTATCTGCCGGAAAATCTGAAACACCTCAAGGTCACTCCTTGGCTGCAGATGTTCAGAAACGCCTACGAATGGTGCATGGCCAACCGATAAACTGATCAACCGGGGCCAACGGCCTTTCCTCGGGCCCCGGTTGTCAGCTTTGAGCCTGCTTTTTTTTCGTCAGCTGTTTGTCGAGCATTATCTTCAGGATGGTCTTGTCCGTTTCAACCATGCCGTCATGGCTGAGGGCCCCCATGTTCTGGATGGTCTGCCTGGTTGAGTTGCCGATGATGCCGTCGGTATCCTTGACGTTGACGCCCTGCAGGGAAAAGAGGGCGGCCTGGACTGCGGCACCGGCCGCGGTGTTGAGTTTGAGGGCGCAGCCGGCCTTGGCCCCGTCGCAGATGACACCCGCCAGATCTTCCATGATGTTCTTGATCGCCCCTTCCATGTGATGAACATCCCCCCCGACCAGATAGGTGATGCCGGCGGTGGCCCCGGCTCCGGCGGCCACTGAGCAGCCGCAGACCGCTGAAAGTCTGCCGGTATGGGCCTTGACGTAGGCGGTGATGATATGGCTGAGGCCTATGGCTTTCAGGACGGTCTCGTGGTCATGATCGATAAAATCCTTGATGGCCCAGATCGGCAGAATGGCGGTAAGGCCATGATTACCGCTGCCTGCAGAACTCATGGCGGGCAGGTTGACTCCCCCCATACGCGCGTCGGCGGCGGCGGAGGTGAGTCTACGCGCTGAAGTAGCCATATCATTGACCAGCAGCTTCTGTTTGAGCAGGCGGTCGATTGCCTTACCGATGCCGAGGCCATTACCGTATTTCAAGCCATGCTCGGCAAGGCGCAGGTTGTGGACGACGCCCTCCTCAAGAAAGGCCAGATCCTCGGCATCAAGTTCGGATACCAGTTCAAATATATCTTCAAGGCTCAGGCCCCGTAGCCACTCCTCGAGTTCGGCAAGTTTCGAGCCGCCGGACTGCACACCTTTCTTGGCAACCAGCGGTGACTCCACTTCCTCTCCGTTGAGACTGAGACTGACTATATTGCTGTGCATATCAGTGATCAGGGATTCGGCAATATCTTCCCCGGCCACGATTCGACAGCGGATATATAATCCCGACTGCTCACGCAGATTGACGCTGATTCTGCCCTCATCAAGCATTGCCCTGGCTTTTGCCACCGACTTTTCGTCTAGGGTCTCGAGAACCTCCATGCCTCGAGAGGCATCCCCGCCGCAGGCCCCGAGGGCGGCAGCGGTATCGAGCCCGGTCATGCCGCCGCTGCCGGGAATAGTTACCGCCAGGCCATTCTTGTAGATATTCGGATCGATCCAGATCTCGATGCGCTGAAAGTCTCGAGATGGAAGAATGGTTACTGCCGCAGCCGCTCCGAGGGCTATTGCTACCGGTTCAGTGCAGCCCAGGGCGAGCGCCACTTCCATTTTCAATATGTCTTTTACGGTGAAACTCATAGGGGGTACCTGCGTATATGCAACCGGTTCAGGAGAGGAGAAGAATTGCTTCGATTTCAATGTTGGACCCCAGAGGAAGTGCTGCCACCTGCACAGTCGATCGGGCCGGCGGGGTGACAGGAAAATAACTGGCATAAACCGTGTTGACTTCCTGAAAGTCCTTCATGTCGGTGAGAAAAATTGTTGTTTTGACGACCCCTGTGAGATCTCCGCCCGCTTCTTTGGCAATGGCTTCGAGATTTCGCAGGACCTGGTGGGTCCTGGCCGATATGGTGTCATCGAGCAGTTTCCCTTTAGCTGGATCGATCGGCAGTTGTCCTGAGATGAAGACCATGCTGCCGGTGGAGACAGCCTGGGAGTAGGGGCCGATGGCCGCCGGTGCGTGCTCTGTTGAGATACTTTTCTTGTTCAAGCTCATAGTTGGCCTCTAGGTGGTTGGGATGGGTGTGTTTGCTTCTCTGGCTCTGATTTTTTTCAGATAGCTGTAGACCGAGTGCTTTGAAATTCCTGCCATGAGGGCAACCTGCTCAACGGCTCCTTTCAGCCTGAAGGCCCCATTCTTCTCTAGGATCTCGGTAAGCCGGATTTTTTCTTCAGTATTCATGGTGACAGGTTGCTTGCCGATTTCGATGACAGCCCGGGAAAAGAGGGAGTCAATTGTTTCATCCACGGAGCGGGCAAAGGTTTCATTGTTTTCCTGGGCAGTTTCCAGGTTGTTGATAAACGGCAGGAGCGCCTGGCTGGCATTGAAGAATTCCGTCGTGTCGAGGTTGATGCAGAAGGCGGCAATCGGTTTGCGGCTGGCATTGCGGATGAAGACAGTGGTTGATTTGAGAGACCTCCCATCATTACTCATTGTCCTGTAGTTGTGCATGTCTCTGATTTCATGATCATCCTGCTGCAGGGCCGTGACCAGCAGGTCTGTGGCCGGGGCTCCGGGTTTCCTGCCAGTTACCTCACCTGCGATGAAGACAAGTGATTTCTGCAGTGAGGTCAGATCATGGATGCAGACTTCGCAATTGCGTCCGAGAAAATTGACAACAGCCTCGGCGATACCTTGAAGATTGTGCAAAAGAACTGCGTTTTCAGTCATGAGCGCTGATGTCTTTTTTTTTTAACGTGGGGATTTTATTGGGAATGGGTTGTGCCTGCCTGTGATTCTCAAAATAAACATATGCACACCAAAAGGTCAATCAAAAAATATTGATCCAATCAAAAAAAATTGATTATAGTGTTTATTGAGCTATTCGGATTTTTGGATACAGCTGACAGATGAAGCTCGCTGGTTTCGCCATGTGAAGAATTACTTGAATTAATGTAATTGTTATGAAGATAATAAAGTATAGACTCGCTCAACAACCTCTATCTCTACCTGTTAAAGGAGGGGCATGATGGCAGCGCAAAAAAACAATACACTCCACACTCACATCACCTCGGTCAAAAAAGGCGAGCGCGCTTTTGAGAATGCTTTTCAGAGTGTCAGCCGCATGATACTCGGTCAAAAGATCGACAAGGTGATGGTCAATGGTAAATCAACCTTTGATTTCCAGATTTTCAGGGAGAGCAAAAAGCATATCATCGGCATGTATGATGAAATCAATTCCTTCGTGTCATTTGTGAAAGATGCCTCAGAAGGCGGTTCATCAAAAGAAATGGCCTTTGTCCTGGTCGGTGAACCAGGCAACGGCAAAACCTTTCTTGTCGAGTATCTCTGCGGTATCTATCGGAATTTTTTGTCTATCCCGGAGAATAGGAAATATACCTTCCGCTTTATCAATCTGGACCAGATTGGCGGATACGGCAATATCAAAACCATTGAATCCCAAACTTACGAAGACCCGATGGTCCTGGCCATGAATACCCATGAAAGCCGGGCTGAATCGGAGCAGTATCTGACCAGGCGCTACCGGGTTTCTGATGCTGAACTCATGCAGTGGTATGATAATTATCGGCCTCTCGGTGCCTGCTCAGCCTATATCTGGAACGACATCAGAAATTTTACTGACGGCAAGATTGAAGACATGCTCAATTTTGTGGAGATTGTGCCGGTTCCTCTGATTGAAAGTCTGGGAACGGTTACCGGGAAGTATCCGGCCAAGGACAAGATTACTTCTTCCGCAGTCGATCTCCTTGGCGAGGAATCGATCCAGCGCCTGCTCCATATCACGGATACCAACAACCCCTATCGTTTTGATTTACGCCGTGGCGCGCTGGCCAGGGTTGCCGGCGGTGGTATTCATTTCAGCGATGAGATTTACAAGAACAAGAAGGACTTGGTGCAGGTCTATCTCGGTATCATCCAGAACCGGACAATCGAGATCGACGGCTACAAATGGCCGATTGACACCTTGATCATCGCCACCAGCAATAACTCTGAGTTCAACCGTTTCCTGGCTGAGAAGGAGGAGGCCCCGATCGTCGATCGTTGCCGTATCTGCTATGTCTCACACAATACCAACTACAAGCTGCAGAGTGAGTTGACGGCGTACGCCATCGGCAACGAGGCGAAAACCACCCTGACCGGTAACATCATGCATCAGGATCCTAATTTGAATTATGCAGCCTCCGTGGCGACTGTTCTTACCCGGTTGCCGCGATCAGAGAAGCTGACGCCGATCGAGACGATGAAACTGGCGGCAGGGGAGGTGGCCGGCGAGAAGAGCCTGAAAACCCTCTCGGAAGTCATAGATGATCCGTGCAGTTGATGCTTGAGAGTTCCGAGACCAACGAGGGCCGCTGCATGTACGCCTATGATGTCTTTACAGCCCTTGAGCGGGTTATTCTCGACTATGTCTCGGAGGCCGGCGACAGGGCCAAGTTCCTCAATGACCTGAAAATTGCCAAGGGTCTGTACCGGGAACGGATAATGACCGAGATGTTCAATGCCTACATGGATGAGCCGTTGGCTATCCGCAAGGATGTCGTCAACTACGTCAATATGATCATCGGTATCGATGCCGAGAATCTCGGTGTCGATAAGATGTGGAAATATAAGAATCCGCAGACGGGTGAACTGCAGGCCCTGAAGATTGACGAGCGCTATATCGATTCTGTCGAGGATTGCCTGGGTTTGAAGACCCGCGAACAGAAGGATTCCTTCAGGACCTCGATCCGGAAGATCTACGGCCAGAAAATTTCTGTC
The DNA here is from genome assembly GCA_020049575.1 of Desulfobulbaceae bacterium. GTDB lineage: Bacteria > Desulfobacterota > Desulfobulbia > Desulfobulbales > Desulfocapsaceae > Desulfoprunum. The sequence continues at coordinate 8,519 of JAIFKM010000104.1, read as the reverse complement.
AGGCCGGATTACGATTTCATGGATAACCTGGAACTGGTCAAGGCCGTCACTGATGTCCGCCTGAAATCCGATATCGCCGGTGCCGGAAGCCTGATCGGGGCACTTGCCAACCGAACCAATGAAGAGAACCAGAAACTCTACGACAGGATGATTGAGACCATGCTCCACAAACTCGGTTACTGCACCACCTGCGCCCAGAAGACCATCGAGTATTTCTGCACCCAGGTGGATGAGAACTGAGAGTGACAGAGAGATGCTTTTCCTCAACACCAGAGGTTGAGATGATGAAAAGACTTCGCGATTTATATAGATCCCAGAAAAAAAAGGGACTGACGCCTGATCAGGAACGGATGATCAAGCATGAACTGCGTTTGGCCGAAGAGGTGGATGATATTGCCCGCCAACACGAGTTGACTCCCCCTCCCCGGGCAAAAAGCCTGTATGAATGGGACGATCTGCGAGTTCTGCAAAATGCCGCGACCCCGCAACCCCTTGCCATGTCTTCGGTGCACACCCTCGACGAGCTGCTGGAGCGCGACAGGCAGAGAGAAGAGGATGGCTTTCACCGCAAGATAAGGGTCGGCCGGATGATGAAACCGGGTCGGGATGGCGATGACAAGGTTGTGGTGGTGCCGACCACGGTGGAAGAGAAGTTCATCCACGACCAGGTGCAGGTGGACGAGGAAGGAGAGGGCGAAGGAGAATCTGAAGGCGGCGCAGGCGAAGGGGAAGAGGGAGAAGTTATCGGCGAACAGCCGGTTCGTCAGGACCAGGGCAGTGGTGAAGGCGGTGCGGGGCAGGGCGAGGGTGGTTCCCATGAAGTGGAATCGAACGCCTATGATCTCGGTCGAATCCTTACCGAGCAGTTTCAACTCCCTAATCTCAAGGATAAAGGAAAAAAACGGTCGCTCACCAGATATACGTACGATCTGACAGATAAAAATCGAGGATTTGGGCAGATTCTCGACAAGAAAGCCACCCTGCGACGGGTCATCAAGACCAATATTGCCCTGCAGCGTATCGCCCGCCAGCAGCAGATCGATACTGAGAGCCTGCTGATTTCACCAAGGGACAGGGTATACAGAATCCTCTCGCGCGAAAAGGACTATGAATCCCAGGCCATGGTGTTTTTTGTTCGGGACTATTCCGGTTCGATGAGCGGCAAGCCAACGGAACTCGTTGTCAATCAGCACATCCTCATCTATTCCTGGCTCACCTTCCAGTATGAACACCAGGTTAAAAGCCGTTTCATCCTCCATGACACGGAAGCCAAGGAGGTCGACAATTTCCAGACGTATTACAATTCCAGGGTGGCTGGAGGAACCCAGGTCTCTGCCGCCTACAAATTGGTGAATCACATTGTCGAAGAAGAGAATCTCGCCCGGGACTACAATATCTACATTTTCCACGGAACTGATGGAGACGACTGGGATACCAAGGGAGAAGAAGCCCTGCCCGAGTTGAAGAAGATGCTCATCTATGCGGCCAGAGTCGGTGTCACCATTGCCGAAAATGGCTATGGGGTTTCCGGTAAGAGCGAAGTCGAAAAATATCTGCGTAAATCCGGTCTGTTGGAAGAGAGAAACGATCTGCTCCGTCTGGATGTGATAACCAAGGAAAGCAATGAGGGGCGCTTGATCGAGGGTATAAAACGTCTTCTCTCATAACAGGGATATGCATTACCAGAAAGGCCGAGAACCCTCTTCCAGGGGAGTGATATGGAACTGATCAGCCAGCATGCCAAGAAAATCATGGAAGGGTGTAAGGAGAGGGCCCGCGAGGCTGGTCTTCGTTTTCAGGATGAAAGCCTTGAATACATCGTGACAAATCGCGATCTCCTGCATCTTTCACCAAAAGTCATGATCCCGACTCTGTACGATTATTGGGTTCAGGATGTTGAAGTGCTCAAGGAACAGGGGCGCTATGAACTCTATCCGAACAATCCCTATGAAACGGTCATTAACACCAGGCCCCCCATTTCGTTCTACAACGATAACAATCCCGACTGGCTGAATGTGATGATCTTTTATCATGTAATCGGCCATATCGATTTCTTCCAGAACAACCTTTTTTTCCGCCACACCTGGGATTTTGATTTTGCCAACAGGGCGTTATCGGACAAACGCCTCATCGCCAAGCTCCGCTCGGAAAAGGGACGCTGGGTCGATTACATTATAGAATTTTCCCGGGCAGTGGATAATCTGGTTGGCTACTTTGATATCCTGGCTGCTCAGGATAAAGTCAAATCTGCCGGCAGTGAAGCGATGCTGGATTTCTATTTTGATGTTTTTCTGCAAAGGGAAGGCAACTCGGTTGTAACTCATTTTGTCAGGGAGATCGAAAGATATAATAAGATGTTACGCGACAATCCGGAGAATGGACAGACCCTGTTCCTGGATACCGTGAAAGTACGACATGCGGAACTTGAGTCACTTTACGAAAAACATAAGCGTGAAAATAAACCGGCTGAAGGACTCGATCTCCTGCAATTTCTGATGGAAAACTCCAAGTTCCTGAACAAGGAGGAAAATCGCTGGATGTTGACAGTCATGGAGGTGGTGCGCGGGACCTCTCTTTATTTTCAGCCTCAGATCAGGACCAAGATTCTCAATGAAGGTTGGGCAAGTTATTGGCATGAAAAGTTATTTTTAGGTGATGATCGTATTGGTGGGCATGAAGTTGATTATGCGATCGTCAACGCCCGGGTCACATCGATGCCACGAGTCGGCCTGAATCCCTACGCTCTGGGTATGCGGCTCTTCAGTTACCTCGAAGAAAAGGCGGATAAAGGAAAAATATCATTTGAATATCTAATGTTACACGACAAACATGGGCGGGATCAATATGACCGCCAGGTGGGTAGCGGACAGGATTACATCTTTGCGGTGCGGGAAAATTATGCCGACTCAATGTTTATCAACTCCTTTATCGATCAGGATTTTGTCGACCAGCATCGACTTTTTGTCACTGGTAAACATCTCAACAAGGAAAGAATGACCTGGCAGTACTATGTCAAGAGCAGGAGGGCTGAGGATTACAAGGAGATGGTCATGGGGTCTCTTTATCATCCTCCCTCGATACGGATCAGCGTGGATGAAAATTCAACCCTTGTCCTCAATCATTTCTTTGAGGGGAAACCTCTTGTCCGAGACTATATCGAAGCGACGATGCTGGGGCTGGAATATCTCTGGGGGGACATGGTCTGCCTGTATACCTCGGAGCCGGTCCCGCACAAGCCCGAGACCCAGCAACAACACCAGGACCCCGGCATGAAGCAGGAGAAACCGAAACAGGAAATCAGCTGGAAGAGATTCCGATATACCATGCACGAGAAGAAGCTGTCCAGAGAACTGGTCGATGTTCACGGTTGAGTTGAACGTCAGAAGAATGGCACAGAGCAGGGAGTGAAGCAATGCGTGATCTCACCAAGGCCATGGAGAATCTCAAGAGATATGAGAGCAGCTGGCAGCAGCTGTCCGTGCTTTCGTTTGCCGAGTTTCTTCAGGAAGTGATCAGCCAGCCAACCCGGACTATACGAAATGTCTATCAGGTGTATGCCGATATGATCAATTCCTTCGTTTCAGCGGAGGAGGATGAATACAGTGGTGATCCGGAATCGATCAACTATTTAAGTTATGATTGTAAAAAGCTCTTTGTAGAGGATTCAGATCACCCGTTTTTCGCCGATCGCTTATTTGCAAATCGTTTGATGCGGCATGTGGATGCCTTGTCTGTCGGAGCCCAGCAGAACAAGATCTATATCTTTGAAGGGCCTCATGGCAGTGGAAAATCGACGTTTCTCAATAATCTTCTCCGTAAATTCGAGGAGTATGCCAACACCCCAGAGGGTATGCGATATGAGGTGATATGGCGGCTCAAGAAGGATCATCTCGTCGGCGGAGGTGTGCATTCACTTTCATCCCTCACCGATAAGCTGGCCTGGGTTTTGGAGCAGGAGGGGAATAACCGACAAAACGCTTTCAAAGCCAAGGAAGAATGCAAGGACCAGGCTGTTCCCGGAGACTATATTGAGGTTCCCTGTCCGAGCCATGATCACCCGATTCTGATAATCCCGAAAGATGTACGCCGACAATTTTTCGATGATCTCTTTGAAAATGATAAATTCAAATGGCACCTCTATACCGAAAAAAAATACGAGTGGATTTTTGAAGAATCATCCTGCACGATATGCACCTCGATCTTTCAGAACCTGCTGAAAAAATACAAAGACCCGCTCAAAGTCATGGATTATGTTTTTGCCCGCCCCTATACCATTAATCGGAGGCTGGGCCAGGGGATATCAGTTTTCAATCCTGGAGATGAACCGCTTCGCCAGAATATTATTCATAATGATGCCATCCAGCGCAGTCTTGATCATCTTTTCTGCTCCGACCGCCCGATCAGCTATCTTTATTCCCGCTATGCCAAGACGAACAACGGCATTTATGCCCTGATGGATATCAAGTCGCACAACACCGAGAGACTGATGGAACTGCACAATATCATCAGCGATGGAGTGCATAAAGTTGAAGATATTGAAGAGCGGGTCAACTCCCTGTTTTTTGCCCTGATGAACCCGGAAGATCGGAAGGTCCTCACTGACCTGCAGGCATTCTCGGACCGGATTGAATATATAAACGTCCCCTATATCCTTGACCTGAAAACTGAAGTTGAGATTTACCGGGAGGTTTTCGGCCGGCACATCAATGAGAGTTTTCTGCCGAGAGTGCTTCATAATTTTGCCCGGGTAATTATCGCCACTCGCCTGCGGATCCAATCCGAGGCAATGCTGGAGTGGATCGGCAAGCCGGAAAAGTATGAATTATACTGTGACAGTCATCTCCAACTGCTGAAGATGGAGATATTTACCGGTTATATCCCTCCATGGCTTGATGAAGAGGATGTTGCTGCCTTTACCGCAAAACGCCGCCTCAAGATTATCGCTGAATCGGAAAAAGATGGTTGGAAAGGCTTGTCCGGACGTGATTCCATCAAGATGTTCAATGAGTTTTATTCGACGTATGCCCGGGACGATAAATTGATTGATATGTCGATGCTCGGCAAGTTCTTCAGAAAGTACTGCAAGGAGGACCGGGACATCCTGCCAGCTGGATTTCTCGATTCACTGCAGAGGATGTATAATTACACGGTGCTTCAGGAGGTGAAGGAATCTCTTTACTATTATAACGAAGAACAGATCTCGAGAGATATTCAGAACTACATGTTTGCCGTGAATTTTGAGTCCGGCACAACAGAAACATGTCATTTCACCAACGAAAAGGTTGAAATCAACGAGGCGTTTTTCCAAAGGATAGAATCACGCCTGTTGGTTGATCCAAAGGATGCGCCTGCTTTTCGCGGCAGTGTCCAGAAGTCCTATACTACCACCGCGCTTCCCCAGGAAATTCTGCGTGATAATCTCAAGATTACAGAGACATCTCTGTATATCCATCTCTATGAGAAATATGTTCATAATCTCAAGGAGAAGGTCCTTGAGCCGTTCTTGAAAAATGAAAATTTCCGCAGGGCCATCAAGGATTACAACGAGGAGGCCTTCAAGACCTATGACATGAAAATACAGGATGATGTCGATTTTCTCATACAGAACTTGCACAAGAAGCACGGATATTCCCGTCAGGGCGCAAAGGAAATCTGCATCTATGTCATTGATAATAATCTTGCCAGGGCATTTGCCGGTCGCTGATGTCAACTGTTACTGCTGGCAGAAAAACCCTGCCCTTCAGCCTGACGCAGGGCGTCTTCAACATGGTCAAGGAGTATATTGCAGAATCCCGGTTGAAGGCCAAGGCCCTGGTCGATACTCTCCACCTCCAGACCCTGCCTCTGCAGACGGCGGAGCCACGAGTTCTCTGCCGGGCCGATGATGTCCCTGTGGTAATGCATGCCGGTCGCAATCAGCAGGGGGATTATGCAGACCTGTTGGAATCCCGCGGCGACGATCTCTGTGGGGATCGTCTCTGAGTCAGGGTATTTTTCTATCACTCCGACAAACATCCGGCGACCGAATCGTCGCCGCAATATACTTTCCAGCCCAAGATATGCAACCCAGGACGGATGGCTGGTGCCATGCCCGATCAGCAGGATGGCCTTGTCTGGGCGACCGAGGATGCTGGGAGCAAGGCATGCTGCAAGTTTTTGGTAGTCCTCCGGGGTATAGAGGACGGGCATGCCCGGGTGGCAGGTGATTGGGTTTTTTCGGCATTCAAGAACGAGTTGATGAAACTCTTTCCCGGGGAGGAGGTGCAGGGCTTGCACGATCGTTTGCTTGTAGCCCTGCCTGGCAATTGTCTGCAGAACTTCTGAGACAGAATTGGAAGGTGCTTCTCCCTGTGCAGGCTGCTTTTGGCCCCTTCCTCGTGCTGAGTACGCCCAGTAGACCGGGTGCCCAGGAAATCGTCGCTGGATCTGCTCGTCGATATCCCGAAACGTGGAATGAGTCTGTGCTGGGGCGCCAAAGGCAGCCATAACAAGAGGTGTTTTCATATTTTGATTGGCTGGTTGCGACAGAATGGAGGAAAAAGTACAGCAATGGTAGCGGGAATAACGACTGTGCCAATATAGTTGCCATCCTGGAAAATATCCACATCAAGGTGGGCAATCTTTGTAAATGCCTCAGACTGTTCTTTCCGGTCACACCGAATGGATTGTTGTTGGGAAAACTATTTCAGTAAAATATTTTTTACTGAAATAGGAGTTGGTCTTGACATTCCCAATTATCTGAGATACAAAAAAGAGAAAGTTAAAAAATTTGTACTTGATATAAATAACACATTATTGCCGCAGAGTTCTTTTTTGTCGGCATAGGGTCTGATGGTCAAGGGTGGTGTGTTTCGGGTCGGGTTTCATAAGAGACGTCAACCAAACTGAAAAGAGGAGGGAGAAAGATGGTGAAGAAATTTTCCATTTTCGCGCTTGCAGGTCTTATCGCGATTCCAGCAATGGCAATGGCGAGTGCTGGACCGAATGTCACTGATCTGGAAAGAAAGATTGAAGAATTGAGCAAACAGCTTGATGAACTGAAGGCTGGTCTTGCCGCGCAGAAAGAAGTGAGTGACGCCCTGTCTAACAGTGTTGACGATCTGGATGAACGGTCCGATGATTGGGATTTGGCGGCACGCATTAAGTTCTTTGGCGATTTCCGTTCCCGCCTGGACTATTATTCCGCTGATACAATTTTCGGCAGATCTCTTGAAAATGATCAGCTTTGGACGAACCGTTTTCGCCTGAATATGCGGGTGAATGCCTCCGAGAATGTCGAGTTCAAGGGTCGTCTTGCCATGTACAAGACTTGGGGCAATCAGTCGGCTTTTGACGATGATTCCGGGATGATGTGGCCGGTTTTTGATGGCAATGTCACCAGGACCCCGGCAGAGAGCAGTGCCCTGTATGTTGATCGGGCCTATGTCAATTGGAATAACATTGCCGGACAGCCGATGTGGTTGTCCATTGGCCGGCGTCCAACCACCGACGGTTTTCCTGCCGCTGAGCGTATGGGCGTAGATGGTGATGCGACCCCGATGGCTTTCATGGATTGGCCGTTTGATGGGTTGACTCTGGGATATGCCTGGAACTGGGGGGCTGCGGCATTGGGCGATAGCCGCCTCCGTTTCTGCTATGGCCGGGGTTTTGAAGCTGGTCTTCAAACGGAAGAGATGGCTTCTATCGATGATATGGATTTCGCCGGTTTCAGCTGGGATGTCATCAAAAAAGATGAGATGTTTGCCTATATCCAGACATTCAAGGCGTTTAACCTGATCAATTACCCGAATTTCCAGGATCCGATAATTAACGCCAATTTTGGAACCATGAGCGGTATGGGAGATCGCAAGAATCTTGGGAATATCCTTCATACAGCTGCAGCATTTCACAATAAAGTCAGTAATCTTCATTATTTTCTCGCTGGCGGTTGGTCCCAGACCCAACCTGATGCGGATGGTATGTTCAACGATTATGCTGCAATGGCGATGGGAATGTCGGGTCCGAACACCGAAAATCAAGATGGCTACAGCGTCTATGCTGGTATGCGCTATGACCTTGACAATATCGGCCTGAAACTTGGGGCAGAGTTTAACTACGGCACGGAAAACTGGCTGGCGATGTCTCCCGGCCATGATGATATCTATATGTCGAAATTGGCTGCACGTGGCCAGGTATATGAGGTCTATGGCCTTTATGATCTGCCGACAGGAGAGATGATCTCCAAATATGCCAAGACCTTCATTCGGTTTGGCTATCAGCACTATGAGTTTGACTACTTTGGTTCAGGCGATTGGAATATGTACGCTTATGACCTGAGTGATCCTGGCGATCAGGCTAAGATGATGATGATGGGCCTTGATCCGGTTGAGCAGGCGGATCAGGTGTATCTGACTTTTGAAGCTTTCTTCTAAGCCAGAAGAATATTTCATTTACCGCTGACAATCAGGGGAATGCCTTTCGGGCATTCCCCTTTTTTAATGGATTGTACCCCGTGGTTTCTTGAATTACTGCTCTTTCTG
>JAIFKM010000075.1 GCA_020049575.1 Desulfobulbaceae bacterium | reverse complement strand
CGGGAATGAGAGCTGTTTAAGATTCTATTGGCATAATAGCGATTTTAAGAATGCCACCATCAACCACTACCTCATAGTGGCGGAGGGGTGGTGAATCATTGCTGAGACACTCCCCTGTGAGCAGATCATATCGCCATTTGTGCCGCGGACAGGTTACAACACCGCCTTCAATTGAGCCCTTCAAAAGGTCGGCCCCCTGGTGCTTGCAATTTGTTTCAAGGCCATAATAACTACCATCCTCTCTGCGGAAGATCCCAACTTTCCGGCCAAAGACCGAATATGATTTCAGCGGCTGAGATTCATGGGACTCTAGAGTTGCCACGCTGATGTATTCCATATCTCTTCATACCTTACTTGAAATGTCTATGTACCTGTGACCTGACGAGTCATGCCTCCGACCCGCTTTTCATTTGCTTTTCTACTACTCAGCAGAGAAAATGTCCTTTCCTTTTTCCTTTACAATCTCTATCCTTGCATGGTAGCTATTGCTCTCACATATGAGAATTACTCTTATTTAACTACTCCATTTTCATGAAAACTACCACTCAGATCTGGGATTTTTTCGCCTCCGTCAAACTCGCTATTTTCACCCTTTGCGCTCTGTCGCTGACCTCGATTATTGGAACTGTAATCCCGCAAGGAGAACACTTTTCACGGTATGTCAACGAATACGGTTCAGTACTTGCCCAGATCTTTCAGGTTCTCGATATACCTACCATGTACAGCTCGTGGTGGTTTCGGGGCTTACTCGGCATACTCTGCACCAACCTGATTGTCTGCAGTATCGACCGATTCCCGACAGCCTGGCGACTGATCACTGCCGATCAGCTGTCCGTAAACCCCGAGAGGCTCAAACGGATGGATCACCATGCGACATGGACTGTTAGTTCATCTCTGCGAGAAGCCTCAGAGATCCTGACCGCAAAACTTCATGCTGCCGGCTGGCCGACATCTTCCCGTGAAGAACATGACGGCATCATTCTGGCCAGTCAGAAAGGAGCTTGGTCACGCTTAGGGGTCTATATTGTCCATCTCTCAATTTTGGCGATTTTTGCTGGAGGGATTCTCGGCAGTTTTCTGGGTTTCAAAGGCACTGTGCAGATTCCCGAAACCGAAAGCACTGACAAGGTGTTTGCCTCGGGTAGCGCAGAACCCATTGATCTTGGGTTTGCAATCCGCTGCAACTCGTTTGACATCGAGTTTTACGATAACGGCATGCCCAAAGAATACCGCTCTCATCTGACCGTACTTGACAAAGGCAAGGAGGTCCGCGATGAAGCTATCGAGGTGAATAAGCCTCTATCCTATAAAGGAATCACCTTCTATCAATCAAGCTATGAAGGGTATAAGGATTTTCTGCTGCGCTTTACCGACACCGCAGACAACAAGACAACGACCTTCAAGGCCACCTTCCAGAATGAACTCGATTGGTCGGAAAAAGATCTGCGGTTTGGCGTCATCAACGTTGAAGCCCAGGGGAACCAAGTTATCCGGACCAAAATCTGGCTGCGCGACGGTGACCAGCAACCCTTGACCTTCTGGCTGAAACCGGGCGAAAAAAAGGAAATACAATTACAAGGAAAGGCCTACTCCCTCTCGGCCAAACAGATGTACGCAACCGGCCTGCAGGTGGCCAAGGATCCTGGCGTCTGGCTGGTTTATATTGGCTGCGGCCTGATGCTTGCAGGCCTCTATATGGCATTTTTTCTCTCACACAGAAGAATTTGGTTGTCTCTCAGTCATGATGGAGATAATTCGACCGTTGTCCAGCTGGCTGCTTCAACCAACAAAAACAAAACTGGATTCTCCGACATTTTTTCCCAGATATCCCGCCTTCTGACCGACAATGGAGGAAGACCATGAGGCCTTTTATTTCGCTCTTCTTACAAGAAAGGAGCCCAGGCAGGAGAGCACGTTTGCAGCAACCCGCCATATTTCGTCTTCAGAATACACGGAGTTTTTCATGACAAGCTCGCAACTTTTCGGCATTACAACATTAACCTACCTTTTTGCGACCCTGTTCTATGTCTTTATCTTTGTCTTCAAGGCGTATCGCCTGTATTTTATTGCTGTCACATCCACGGCGATTGCCTTTCTGATCCAAACAACCGGCATTGCTTTGCGCTGGTATGAGTCCTACGATATGGGCATCGGTCATGCGCCCTTGACCAATATGTACGAGTCCGTCGTTTTCTTTGCCTGGACTATTGCCCTTCTCTATCTCGGTATGGAATGGAAATTCAGAACTCGAATTCTCGGTCTCTTCATCATACCCCTTGCCTTTCTGGCAATGGCCTATGCATCATTTTCCACCGAAATCACCAAAGAGATCACACCGCTCGTGCCCGCACTGCAATCAAACTGGCTTATCGCCCATGTCATTACCTGCTTTGTCGGTTACGCCGCATTCGCCATCGCAGCCGGCATGGGTATCATGTTTCTCTTTAAGGCCGCAACAGATACCGCCAAATCATCTGACATCTCTATCTCAGCCGGCACCCTGCCCGCTCTGAGAACCATTGAAGACCTCATTCACAAGACAATGCTCTTCGGTTTTATCTGGCTGAGCGCAGGTATTATTACCGGAGCAGTTTGGGCCAATTCAGCATGGGGGACATACTGGAGTTGGGATCCCAAAGAGACCTGGTCTCTTATCACCTGGTTTGTCTATGCGATCACCCTGCACGCCAGATACACCCGGGGGTGGGCCGGAAAGCGCCTTGCATGGATGGCAATCCTCGGTTTTTTCTCCGTGATATTTACATATTATGGGGTAAATTTCCTTCTTTCCGGTTTACATAGTTACGGATCAAGTTAAAACTGGAACAAGCTTCTCTCTAACAGAATCAAACCGTATTTCGGTATTTGACAAGACGGACAAAAAAAAGTAAAAAAGAGGCATGTGGCAATAATCAAATTGCCGAAACTCATCATCATTAACCGAAGGGGTGAATCTTATGATCAGGAAGGCTTTGATGTGTGGTGCAGCTGCAGCGTTTCTTCTGTGTGGACTCATGAGTACCGGTTTTGCTGAAGAAAACAAGGGGCCGGAAACAATCACAATGACTGCAACCGGCAGTGCCAAACCCAAACCTGCTGTATTTCCTCATAAGAAACACCAGGAACTGCTGAAATGCGGAGATTGTCATCACGGCGAAAAAGATGGCAAACAGGTTCCATATGCGGAAGGTGATCCGGTTGGCAAATGTGAATCCTGCCACAATGCCGAAAAGATGGCCGGCAAGACCAAAGGCGCAAACAAGCTCGACACCTTGAAAGGTGCTGGCCATGGCAACTGTGTAGATTGCCACAAGGAAATGGTCAAAAAAGACCCTGCGTTGAAAGAGAAGAACATCGACAAGTGTGCTACCTGTCACGGTAAATAAGTATTTAAGTTTTTCCAAGCATTCCATTCATTGAATGCAAAAAGGGCATTTCCTTAAAAGGAAATGCCCTTTTTACTTCAAGACAAGCTGCTAAACAGATCAGTTTTCCTGCATCCTCGAAATATCACCAATCTGCAGGACGAGTTGGCCAATGGCTGTCAAAAGGTTCAGGCGATTGCGACGTTGCACCGGATCATCTGCCATGACCATGACTTCATCGAAGAATGTATCGACCGGCTGTTTGAGATCCAGCAGTGCTTTCAGGGCAGCGTGATATTCTCGACGCGCGAGAAGCGCCTGAACCTGCTCATGTACCTGCAGGAAAACAGCATACAGTTTTTCCTCGGCTGCCGCTGCGAAACAACTCGCATCTACAGCTGTATCATCATTATCCTTGATAATATTGCCAATGCGCTTATAAGCGGCAGCCAGCAGAGCAAAAGCCTCCTCTGCGCGAATGGCGGTAAAGGCATCGATACGCGCCAAAATATCAATCACATCATCGAAAGAGACGGAGACAACCGCATCAACCGCCTGGGGATCCATCCCTTTGGTAACACAGTCATTAACGAAGCGGGCTTGGATGAAGGTCATGACCGCCTCGACCGTTGCAGAACTACCATTGACTTTTCCGCCATAAAGGGCCAGGGCCTTGCGGATGATTTCCTGTAATGACAATCGATAACCTCGACCGGCGATGATGCTCAACACAGCCAGAGAGAGACGTCTCAGACCGAAGGGATCGGCAGTACCTGTGGGAATTTGACCGATACCAAAGCAACCGGCTATGGTATCAAGACGATCAGCCAGCCCCACGAGGGCACCCACTGCTGACCCCGGCAATTCTGCCCCTGCCCGTTTGGGCATATAGTGTTCCTGAATAGCCTGAGCCACCTCGGGCGCTTCGCCGTCATGAAGAGCATAGGCAGCCCCCATGACTCCCTGTAGCGAAGGGAATTCACCTACCATATTGCTCAGGAGGTCAGCCTTACAGAGCAAGGCGGCCCGGCAGGCTGTTTCTGTCAGTCCAGGCTCGAGGATTTCAGAGAGCATGCGTGTCAGCTTGACTATTCTCTCGGTTTTCTCAGACATTGTCCCCAGCTTCGCCTGGAAAACAATTCCTCCAAGCATCTCTCTTCTCTTGGCAAGAGATGTTTCCCGGTCGGTATTGAAGAAAAACAGGGCATCTTCAAGACGAGCCCGGAGAACACGCTGATGACCTTTTCTGCTGATGGTGGGATCGTTGACACGTGTGTTATTGACTGCTACAAAACTCGGTTGCAGGTTTCCCTGAGAATCAACCACGGGGAAGTACTTCTGGTGCTCACGCATCGAAGTTATGAGCACTTCAGCCGGTAACTGCAGATATTTCCGATCAAAACTGCCGCAGATGCCAAAGGGGTATTCAACCAGATTGGTTACTGTATCAACCAGTTCTTCGTCGATCGCCACTCGGCATCCGTCATTTTCCGGTGAAAGAGCTACCGCCTGTTCTATCTCACTCAGGACGGCCTGCCGCCTGGCTGCCGGGTCTACCATGACATGATTTTCAGTCAGCTGATTTTCATAGGTTGCGGCACTGACAATGCTGATATCGTGATTGGCCATGAAGCGGTGCCCTCTGCTCAGAGAAGATGAGACAATTCCTTCATGCGCCAAAGGAACAACCTCGCTTCCAAAAAGAGACGTAAGCCACTGAATTGGCCTGGCAAAAGGATGTAAATTGCTCCCCCACCGCATGGATTTGGCAAAAGTCATCTCAAGAATGAGTTGCTGGAGAAGTTCGGGGAGCATTTCGATTGCCGGCCTACCCGCGACTTCCCGAATCAACATCAGATATTGACCCTTAGCGGTCTCGACGACCTGGAGATCCGCGACTTCTACGCCTTTTGACCGGGCAAAGCCCTCGACTGCCCTGGTGGCTTTACCATCAGCACCGAATGCTGCCATTTTAGAAGGTCCCAGCAATTCTTCCCGGCAGTCCCTCTGATTTTCTTCAAGGCCGAAAACAAGCAGAGCGAGTCGTCTCGGTGTTCCTTTGCAGACCACTTCGCGATGATCGAGATTGAGGGCTGCCGCCTTCTTAATAAAGTTTTCCCGCAATTGGGCAAGAGCCGGCTGAATAAAACCTGCTGGCAATTCCTCGGTACCGATTTCAAAAAGTAGATCGCGCATAAATATTTTTCAGGTATAAGGAAGGAGGAGTGGATAAGAATCGGCCCGTGAAATCATACAGAACATTCGAGGGTTGCAAAGGTTGAATACTCATTTCCCAGATTTTCAACCCTCAGCGAGAACCAGCTGACTCCTGAAAGCCTTGCTAGACTTTCAGCAATCCCGCGGGTCAGACTTTCAACTGAAAGAGCATCATGGCCAGTGGTTGCGAGTGAGGACTGCTCTGTTTCGATGGCTCCTTCAATGAGCAGGATGAGGTCTTCAATCCAGACAAAACTTTTCAATCGCAGGAGAACCTCAGCTTTACCCCAATGCCCTCTCGAACGAGGCAATCCCTTGAATTCGGTTTGAATCAGAGGCAAAATCACCGGAATTTCAACTTTGAGCTGCAGATCCTGTTCATCTTCGAGAGAGCCGATAAAAGAACATCTGTAATGACAGACTTTCAATGATTCCGACATCTTTTCCTTTGAGAGGAAATAGAGAAAGCTCATCTCGAGATGTGATGCCTCCGCTTCAAGACGTTCTTTCATCCGGACAAGAATCTTCTGAAAGCTTTTCAGGTCGATTTCTCCGTGGAACTGATTGAGAATCTCAACGAACCGGCTCATGTGGGTACCTTTGAACCTGTGCGGCAGGTTCACGTACATATTGACCGAAGCGATCGTATTCTGACGTTTTTTTTCCTTATCAAGAACCGTCACTGGGTAGGAGATCGTCTTGACACCTACCTTCTTGATATTGATCCGCCGATGATCGAGTTGGTTCTGAATATCTTTCATCAATGGACCCGCAACAAAAAGTTGCCAATGAAACCTTCAGTAAAGTGGCTTTGGTGGAAGTCGAAAGTGAAATGACCGGACATGGGTCCAGGACCTCTCAGGCGCCGAGATGTTTGCGCACGGCCTTGAGCAGATCTTCAATGTCGGCCGATTTTACCACATATTCATCCGATGCCCAGGCTCCAAGATCCTGTTTGTATTCATGGTAGGCGCTGCTAAGGATTATGGGCACGGCAGGATTCTGCATCTTCATCTGACGCAGCACCTCGATTCCGTTCATTCCCGGCATCTGAATATCGAGTATGACTAGATCCGGGGCCTCCTCGCTGAATTTTCTCAGCCCTTCTTCCCCATTCAAGGCCGACAGAACCTGATAACCATTTTCCTCAAGTTCCTCATGATAGAGAAACTGGATACTCTCGTCGTCATCAACCAGCAGTATTTTTTTCACACAGTTCTCCTTTGAGTCGGGTATCAAGAGATTCACGCAGATAGGCGGCTGCTTCTTCCGGCGGCATAGGGTTTATATAGAATCCTGAACCCCATTCGAAACCAGCAATTGAGGTGAGTTTGGGGACAATTTCAAAATGCCAGTGATAATGCTCAACGCCTCCGGAACGCAATGGTTCGGTGTGCAGGACAAAATTGTAGGGCACATCCGTGATGCAGGCGTCAAGCCTTCTTAATGTCTCGGAAAAAAGCGTGGAGAGTGAATGCAGCTGATAATCATCCTGTTTACAAAAGGCCGATGAATGATGTTTCGGCAAGACCCACATCTCGAAAGGCGTCCGTGGGGCAAAAGGGGTAATGGTGATAAACTGATCATTCTGACAGACAACCCTGACGTTCTGCTGCATTTCCTGGCGGATGATGTCACAAAAAACACATCGCTCTTTATATTGGAAGTACGACAGCGCCCCGGCAAGTTCGGAGACGATCATCCGGGGGAGTATGGGCAGGGCAATAAGTTGTGAGTGGGAATGTTCAAGAGATGCACCAGCGGCCCTGCCATAATTCTTGAACACCATCACATATCGAAATCTGAGATCCTTCTCAAGGTCGGCTATGCGTTCCTTGAAGGCCTTGAACACAAAAAACATGTTTTCCGGCGACATCCTGGTAAGAGTTTCTTCGTGATTCGGGCTCTCGATGATAACCTCATGGGCACCTATGCCGTTCATCCGGTCATAGAGTCCTTCCCCTTCTTTACCCAGATCGCCCTCGATGACAAGGGCAGGATATTTGTTGGGCACGACCCGCACCTGCCAGCCTGGAGCGTCACGAAGTTGTTCATGTCCCAGCCTGAAGGCAAGAACCTCCGGGGGCGTAGTCTTTTCATTGCCAGGACATAAAGGGCAGAAACCGCCAATTGATTTTGCTGTTTCAACCGCAAAATCGGTCGGTCTTTTTCTCCGTTCCTTGGAGATAATGATCCACCGGCCCAGAACCGGATCTTTACGAAGTTCAGGCATAACTCATCCTTGACCCTGAGCCTTTTCCTTCGTCTCCTGGAGGGTTTTGCAATCGATACACAAGGTGGTTACCGGACGCGCTTCGAGGCGTTTTATACCGATTTCTTCGCCGCAGCCATCGCAGATACCGAATTTTTCATCGTCTATTCTGCCTATTGCCTCTTCGATTTTGGTCAGGAGTCTTCTTTCCCGGTCACGGATACGCAATTCGAAGCTTCTTCCGGACTCAACGGTTGCTCTATCATTCGGATCAGGGATGTTCGTCGTCTGATCAGTCATCTCAGACAACGTTTTCCCTGCTTCATTGAGAATCTCGTCCCGCTTCTGCAAGAGTTGGATCCTGAATTTCTCCAGTTGCTCCTTATCCATCAATTATCTCCTTAATTACACAATATAATAAAGTTGAAATTTACTCGAGACAGCTTCTTCTCTAACGAATAAATGTTCCACTTTTTCCGCCAGTCTTCTTCAACAGGCATATGTCGCTGATGACCATGGTTTTATCAACAGCCTTGCACATATCGTAAATAGTCAGGGCCGCTATCGATACAGCCGTGAGAGCCTCCATTTCGACTCCGGTCTTGCCGCAAATACCAACTGTTGCCTTGATATTTATCAGATTCTGCTCATTTTGGAAAGCAAAGTCAACATTGACACTGGTGATAAGCAGAGGATGAGTAAGGGGTATCAGTTCATGAACCTTCTTGGCCGCCAGTATACCTGCCACCCGTGCTATTCCAAGAACATCGCCTTTGGCGACCTGGCCGGACCTGACAAGTTCAAATGCCTCCGAACTCATCCGGATATTACCTGATGCCTCAGCGACCCTGGTTGTTTCAGCTTTCGCGCTGACATCGACCATTCGAGCATTGCCTTCGGCATCGAAGTGGCTGAAGCCGGAATTTTCTTGATTCGTCATACGTATATTTATGTCTGTTATTTACCAAGGACTTCATTGAAGAGCCGGGTGAAGAAACCTTCCTGTTCCACGTGCTGGCCATGTTTCTCGCACAGATTGTCGAAATTTCGCAGGACCTGTTTCTGTTCTTCGCAGAGGTTCGTCGGCGTCTGGACCTGCAACTCAACAATCATATCGCCTTTGCCATGCCCGCGCAAACTAGGCACACCCTCTTTGCGCAGGGTGAAGACATCGCCAGACTGGCTGCCGGCGGGGATATCCAGATTCTTTTTGCCATGCACAGTCGGCACTTCGACAGTGGCCCCCAGGGCCGCTTTCACCATGGACACAGGCAGACGGCAATAGATTGTATCGCCTTCGCGCTTGAAGAATTCATGCTCCTGCACGTGTATAATAACATAGAGGTCACCTGGCTGTCCGCCTTTCCTGCCACCCTCACCCTCGCCGCGCAGGCGCATTCTCGCCCCGGTGTCAACCCCTGCCGGGATTTTTATGATGACCTTCTTGGTCTGTTCAACAAGACCTGCCCCACTACAATCGCCGCAAGGGTCGGTAACGATTTGACCTTCACCGCGACATTTGGGACAGGTCGTGCTGACCTGGAAAAATCCCTGCGAGCGGATCACCTGGCCACGACCGTTACAGGTCGGGCAGGTTTCCTTCTGATGTCCAGGTCGACAGCCGGAGCCTTCGCAGGTCCAGCAGGTATCACGACGAGTCAGTTCAACTTCTCTCGATGCCCCATGGATGGCCTCCATAAAGGTAACGGAAAGATCATACCGCAGATCGTTGCCTTGAATGGGACCATCACGGCGAGTCTGGCCACGTCCACCGCTGAAACCGAAGAGATCCCCGAAAATATCACCAAAATTAGAAAAAACGTCCTCGAAATTCCCTGGTCCGCGATAGCCGCTGTTTTTCAGCCCATCATGACCGTAGGTGTCGTAGATCTGACGTTTTTTTTCGTCACTGAGGACTTCGTAGGCCTCGGTGCATTCCTTGAACTTGGCCTCGGCCTTTTTATCATCGGGATTGCGATCCGGATGATACTTCATCGCCATTTTGCGGTAAGCCTTTTTAATCTCGCTGGCGCTGGCATTGCGGCCAACAGAGAGGATATCGTAGTAATCGGTGCTCATATAATTCTCATGAACCTGATTCTAATCAACCTGCGCACTGGAGTCCTGCTCCTGCGCCTCGACAGGTGGGCGTTTTTCTTTCGGCGATGCATCCGGCAGAGAATCGATATTGGCGAATGTCACCTTTTCTGCCGCGATTTCCCTGAGGGTCATGACAATCTCTTTATTTTTCCCCTCAACCAGGAAAGGCTCTCCCTGGCGGTGCTGTTTAATCCGTTTGACCGCCAGATGAATCAGGTTAAACCTGTTGTCATCACCAATTTTGTCTAAGCAGTCTTCTACTGTAATTCTCGCCATAGTGTACCCTCGATGTTTTTATGAGTGAACAGTCTTCAATCCCGATCTGAATTTCAAATAATTCCTGGAATCATTCACTCTTTTATAAAAGGATTGCGCAGAAGGAG
>JAIFKM010000107.1 GCA_020049575.1 Desulfobulbaceae bacterium | reverse complement strand
CAAAATAACAGTCGGTCAGAAAGTGACCGCCGGGGAGACCATTTTGGGGTACCTTCCCTGATCAGGGGAATCTTTTTCCGAGCAGATGCGAATCAGGAATACTCGAAAGACTGTTCACAATCATATGTTTTTTTTGTGATTATCCATAAGGGGAATATTGAGACCGCCAGAAACTGACTTGTCCCAACCACCCACACCCAGAAAACCATCCTTGTAAAAGGATGTTACTATTTCAAAGGATTACATGATGGCTGATACAAATAAACTCTACAATGTTGCGGTTGCCGGGGCCACAGGTGCGGTCGGCGGAGCCATGCTCGATGTCCTTGCACGAAAAAACTTCCCGATCAAGGAATTACGGCTTCTTGCGTCAGAGCGCTCAGTAGGCAAAACCCTGACTTTTCAAGGCAAAGGGATCCCTGTCAAGCTCCTCTCAAAAGACGCTTTTGAGGGTATCGACATAGCTCTCTTCTCAGCCGGTGGGGATCGCTCCCTTGAATTCGGCCCCGCCGCTGCCGCTGCCGGGGCGATCGTGGTCGACAACTCAAGCGCCTTCCGCATGGATCCTGAGATTCCTCTTGTCGTCCCCGAGGTAAATCCCCATGCCATCGCCCAATACACAAAAAGAGGCATAATTGCCAATCCCAACTGTTCAACCATCCAGATGCTTGTGGCACTTAAACCGATTTACGATAAAGTCGGCATCAAACGCATCGTTGTCTCCACCTATCAGGCTGTCTCCGGAACCGGGGCCAAGGCTATTGCCGAGTTGCAGAATCAAATTCTTGCCTATGCCGCGGGAAAACCGATGATGGCAAAGGTATATCCTCACCAGATCGCCTTCAACTGCCTGCCACAGATCGATTCTTTCATCGATAACGGCTACACCAAGGAAGAGATGAAGATGGTCAATGAGACTAGAAAAATCTTTGAGGACCAGGAGATAGGGGTAACGGCCACAGCAGTTCGGGTTCCGGTGTATTATGGTCATTCCGAATCGATCAATATCGAGACGAAAGAAAAGATAAGCGCCAGCGAGGTCAAAAAAATCCTGGCAACCGCGCCGGGGGTTCAACTGGTCGACGAGCCTGCTCGAGGCATGTACCCCCTTGCTACCGACTGTGCCGGGAAATTCGAGACATTTGTCGGTCGCATCCGGGAAGACGAATCAATCGCCAATGGCATAAATCTCTGGGTAGTCTCTGACAATATACTCAAAGGTGCTGCGCTCAACGCCGTCCAGATTGCCGAGCATCTCATAGCTGACTACATCTGAATAGACGCTCTGGCATCTTCGAACTGCCCGGTCACATGCACATGAACACATTGCTGGCCGGGCGATAACGATCTAAATTCTCTCTTCATCTGCTCATTTCCTACATCGTACCGGCCAAAACGTGAGAATCATCAGCGGCAGGGCCAGAGGCAGAAAACTCTTCTCCCCGCCTGGACACAGCCAGACGATCAGACCAACCTCTGATCGGGCACGCGAATCCCTGTTCAACATAATAAGCGCTCATGTCGAGTTTGCGGATGTGCTTGATCTCTTTGCCGGCACTGGTGCCATGGGTCTTGAGGCACTCAGTCGCGGCGCAAAAAGTATTACTTTTGTCGAGAACAACCGCCAGGCTCTTGAATTGATCAAGCGCAATATCAGGGTTTGCATGCCTGGGATGAATACCTCACCACCATCAGAGGTTCCGCGCCAGGCTACTCTGCCAGAGCTTCCTGCCGACTGCTCCGTCTCGGTCATTCAGCATGATCTGCGAAAGGGCTTGCCGTTGAAAACCTTTGACAAAATGCAGCTTTCAAGCTTTGATCTGGTATTTCTCGATCCTCCGTACTCGACGGGACTCTGCCTGAGGATTTTGACTGAATGGGACAGAAATAACCGCCTGACAACAGACGGTCTTCTTATTGCGGAAGAACGTTCCAGTGAGGAAATGCCTGAGGAGTTTGCCACACTGAGACTAGTGGACAGGCGCATATATGGCGACACCGGTTTCTGGATATTTCAAAAACACTCTACGTGCTCGTAACAGACTTTTATCCATCGTTTTTTCCCCACCTTCTTAAGGAACAGAAAATGGAAGATATTCAGCACACCCACTCCATCGCCGTCTATCCGGGAACCTTTGACCCCATCACCAACGGCCATATCGACATTATCAACAGGGCCCTCAATCTCTTTGACACAGTCCTCGTTGCCGTTGCCATCAATCCGGCGAAATCTCCCCTTTTCACCATTGAAGAACGGATCGACATGATCAGGGAGGTCTTCCAGGAAAACGGCCCGCGAGTTCGGGTTGAATCAGTCTCGGGCCTGCTGGTTGAATACGCAGCCAAGCAAAATGCCAGGGCTCTTATCAGGGGACTCAGGGCAGTATCGGATTTCGATTACGAGTTCCAGCTCGCATTGATGAACAGGAAACTCGTGCGTGAGGTTGATACGGTTTTCCTGATGCCAGGGCTCAGGTGGATTTTCATCAGCTCCTCGATCATTAAAGATGCCGCCCGCCATGGAGGTGACGTCAGCGATATGGTACCACCGCGTGTCGATGAACTGCTCAAAAGGAAATTCGCTTTGTGACCATCCCCAAGCCTAAATCCATGCGAAGGACCCGTCGATCTCTCCTGACAAGGCGGGTTCTTCTTTTTCTGGGAGGTATGGCCCTGATTGAACCGGTACTCCGTTTCATAGGATTTCATATCCCCAGAAAACCTGAGCGGATTGAAGTAGTTCAGCAACTCGCCCCGGGCAAGTTTACTGTTACTCCGCACTTTATACTCTTTGCTGCAGAGACAACTGCGTGGGCCGTTTCCCGCAAGTGCACCCACCTAGGATGCACCCTGAATTACAGTGAAAATGAAGACATGCTGATATGCCCCTGTCACCAGAGCCATTTCTCTCCCAAAGGATTGGTGCTGAAAGGCCCTGCGGAAAAGCCTCTTGCCATCTATGATGTTGAACGACGAGAGAGTGCTCCTTTTTTCATAGTCACACTATGATGGAATGCCCATGTCCATAAACAGGGTCTTCCATTATTTCCAGAAAGCTCAATGGGGCGCCTGGAGCCTAGTCTGCTTAATTATCTCGCTGGTCTCGGGTGTACTCGTAGGACTGCAGTACGACCCGACGGCGCCCTACTACACCACAACCGCCATAGATGTTTTAATTCCGTACGGCCAATATTTCCGTTCACTGCACTTCTATTCGAGCCAATTCTTTTTTCTTCTGGCTATTGTCCATCTGCTCATGACCTTTCACAACACTGACAGCTACACGAGCTTCCAGTGGAACAGACTTATCCTGTGCCTGCCGGTCATGATTCTGCTTCTTTTTTCCGGCTATGTCCTCCGTGCTGACAGCACTGGCACATCAGCCGGTCACATTGCCGAAGCTATTCTGCTGGCAGTTCCACTTGTCGGCTCTTTGATCAATGATCTTCTTTTTTCCATACAGGAACATGGAATGCAGCGTGTTTACACTACTCATGTAATCACCCTTGAACTTTTCTTGTTTGCTTTGATTTGGGAACATCTTCGTCGCTATCGAATTCGTTTTTCCGATCATTTGGCCATAACTGGTCTTGTCTTGCTCTTCAGTGTTTTTATCGCGGCCCCCCTTGATCCCGAGAGATTGGGCACCGTCTATATCTCGGGCCCCTGGTTTTTCCTTGGGCTGCAGGAACTGCTCCGATACCTGCCACCTTTACTGGCCGGCTTTTTCTTCCCAATGGTCTTCATTCTGGCGCTGTTATTCACCCAGAAAAGATATCGATTCTTCACCGTTATTGTGACTGTACTTTTTCTCTGGCTGCTGGCATATCTTATCCTGACAGTCATGGCACTTTCACATTAACCCGACTGCTTCCGGTCTTATTGCCTGGCCCAGCAGTTTTCGCCAGTCAATAAAACAGAAAAGGACTGCACCCCGAAACGGGAAGCAGTCCTTTTTTAGAGATAAGGGCCTGAAAGATCTGAACCAATCAATCAATCTGTAGAGCCTGGGTCAATGGAAGTTTTTTATCCTCGCTTCTGTATTTCGTCACGTAAGGTCGCCAATTCACTCTTCCACTCTTCGCGCATCAAGGCGAACTCACTCAGAATAAGATCCTTCAACTGCTGATCAAAGGGCAAGGGTTCCTCAGGTACGGCATCTGTCAATCCGACACGCTCTGCGGCGAGATCGGCCTCCAGATCAGAGAATAAGGCGTCGTCTGCACGATGTAATCCTTCATCCTGACCACTCTCTTCCTGTTCGAATTGAAGAGTACGCTCTTCTTCAGGAGAGATTTCTATTGCCATCTCAGCAGATTCCTTAACTATCCCTAGATCTTCATCCCCAATAGTCTCATCAAAAACAGCCAATTCTGGAGCGAATGAGGCATCTTCAGACTCCTCCTCGCTAGCCCCGCTAATCAAGGTTTCACCTTCTTCGGTAATTCCTTCGAACTCCGCGGCAAATTCATCACCAGCATCTTCTTCAATGAAGGAGATTGCTTCTTCGGCCACAAATTCACCCGCCTGGAATCGAACGGGATCAGCAAAAGTCAACTCATCTCCTTTGGAAACAGCTTGCCTGTTGAGCATTTCCTGCTGCCAGAGCAATACTTTTGTTGTCTCGCTCAGGAGCAATTCCTGGGCTGAATGAGTGTCTATCGTTTCGAATGACTCTGCCAATCTTGCCATCACTGACTGCAGCAATCCAAAAGCCTCGGAACTTGACTCATAGCGATACTGGTCAATATGTTGAGTAATGGTTGAGAGCAGTTGCAGGAACATTTTGTCCAATGGCCGTGTGGCCCATTTACTTCGCAGCCTGTTAATTTCCTCGTAAAGGCCTTGAATTATGGAATCACTCAGTTCGATACCAATGGAACTGACACAGACACGAAGATGCGATAAAGGTTCTTCACTGGCAATACTGACAAACTCTTCTTCAGCCGATGGTTCCTCGGCTAATGCAAAACCCTCCAAAGCTGCGCTCTCAACAAATTTCTCAGCCTCCTCGTCGATTTCCATTTCGACTGGAACGGGAACTGTGATTTCGAGCAACTCTTCAGCTTCCAAACTCTGGTCAGGAATGATGTCTTCCTCAAGGTCTTCATCCACACCCTCGAAGACGGCAACGAATTCTTTCTCCTGCTCTTCTTCTAGAACTGCTTCTGAGCTCAAAGCAGGAGCAGGTATATCCGCAGTCTCGAAATCAAAATCAGCGAGAGATTCGGGGAGTCCAGTATCAGCGAGTTCCATCTCCTGCTCCGGAACCTCTGCAAAGAAGTCAACATCTTCTGTCTCCTCGGCAGTAGCTACTTCCTGCCATTGGCTGGGCTCTGGTTCAAGAAGAACAGAGGGAGCTTCGGTTTCGAAAGCAGTTACTTGCTCACCACCCTCGACAAGGCCAAAGCTCTCGGGTTCTTCGGAAACAAAAAGAGATTCTTCTTCCTCTGCGAGTTCGAAAACAACCTCTTCTTCAGGAATTTCCCGCGCAGAAACAATGGCTTCCTCTGCTGCTACAGAACTGAGTGCCACGGCAGGCATATCTTCATAGACATCCTCGGTCTCAGGCTGCTCCTCTGCAAATACTGCCAGGGCAGGTTCAAAAACCTCTTGAGCAGCAAGTTCATCGACAGGCTCAGCGGCCAAGTCTATTCTCGCCAGATCTTCCTCAATTGTTGCGACCGGGGTCAGCAATTCTTCAATTGGCCCCTCAGCGGATTCCTCGGAGAATGCGGCAACAGACGCCTGCAATTCAAAAGATTCCTCAAAAGGCTCAATAGGTTGTTTTTCAAGGTCTTCATCGAGAGCAAAGAAAGACTCAAGTTGATCCTCGAGGGCAACCTCAGTTTCTGTTTCCTCCTCAATTGCAGCAACTGCTGGAGTCTCCTCGTCACCACCTTCAACAAAAGCAGGAACAGACTCAAAAGCAGCCGCCGCGATTGCAGAATCATTATCAGTTGTTGCCTCCTCTTCCCAGGCAGCCCCAGCGATTGGTTGATCAAAAAGAGCCGGAGCCAGATCACCTTCATCAAAAGCTAAGACACCCTCCTCTTCTTCATCATCCTCTGTCTCAACATCGACTCCTTGCAGAGCTTCGATCACTATAGCTGGGCTTTCTTGAGTTGCGGGAATTTCTTCAGCTTCAGAACTGATCTCAGCCATTTCTTCATCAGAAAAGGCAAGTTCGGATGTTTCCGCCAATGCGGCCGGTTTTTCTCCGGCAAAAAGATCATCCAGCCGGTTATCTAGGTCTTCAGCGAGTTTTCTCGGCTGCTCGATTGAATCAAATGTTTTTATTTCCCTGGCGCTTTCATCACTGAGATCAGCAAGAGCGGGCGCGAGTTTTCCGGCTTGAAGAGGGAGATCCTCTTCGTCTGAGTCATCATCAGCCTCTGTCTCGACATCCACACCCCGCAACGCGACTTCCTGATCGACAAAAAGTGTTGCGGGCATCACCTCGTCAAGTTCTGCTGTTTGAAAGAGTGAGTCAAGATGGGCCTCGGCAGCATCGCGAAACTCTTCTCTTTCATCGCGCATCTGCAGGGTTGCCGGTGATACTGGTTCGACAAAAAGCTGATCGACCGCAGGCTCTTCAGAGAAAAACATATCTATCTGGCTTGCAACTGTACCAGTAGTAGGCAGACCAAGAGCCGCGGCCTCCTCATCTTCCTGGAAGCCTCGAATCTCTCCTTCGGGAAGATCTGAGAAAGCAGGTGTAATCCCTCCCCCTCTTTCTTCATAATCATCATCGTCGTCACCATCGTCCCCGCCAGCCTCTTCTTCCTGTTCCTCTTGGACGACTTCAGGAGATATTGTCGAACCGACTATCGCTTTGAAGGCGTTGAATTTTTCAACCTCAGGAAGCAAGATAGCCTTTTCTTCTTCAAGACTCATGGGAGTACTGACAATTTTTTCCAGACCGGCAAAAAAGGAGTGCAGGAGTTTAAAGGCATCGGCATGCGCATTACTTTTTTTAAGTCGAATGTACGCGCCAAGAGTTCCGATTCCTTGCAGGAATATGAGTTTGGGGCGACTTCCAGCAAACACCCCTTCAAGCCTGATCACTTCATCACGCAGCTTAGTAAGGTCTTTTTCGGTAATCTCCCAGTCAATTCCCAGGACAATGGCCTTCAGGTCCAGAAGAATCTCATTGGTCACAGTACCTTTTGAAACCTCAAAAGCAGCTCCTGTATCATCTATCCTGGCATCCGCTGGTTTCGTTTTCTCAACTTTTGCAGCCCGGCCTATTTGCTGCTTAAGTTTCTCGAACTTTTGCACGTCTTCAAGGAGAATCTGCTTTTTTTCCTCCTCGCTCATATTTTCTGAAGAAATGATTTTCTCCAGATTATAATAGAAAGTAAGCAGCAGCTTTATAGCGTTTGGATTAGAATCCGCTTTTTCCTGATAGATGTATTTACTTATTTTTTCAAGCGCTTGGACATACACCAGATAAATTTTCTCATTCGCCCAGATATCCTTGAGATCCAACAATTCTTCATTGAACTGGCGTAGAACCTCGTCAGTAATCTCCCAATCAATGGAAAGAACTAGCGACTTGAGCCTGGCAATCGGTGACTCGTCATAACTTGGAAACTCAAACAGATCGACATTATCAGTCTGGAAGGAATCGTTATACTCATCCGCGACAACAGTTAGATCATCGTCATATTGCTTTTCTGTATATTGTTCCACCGCGCCTTCTCTCTAGAGTAATTTTTTCTGTATTGAAACAACCGTGGAAGAAATGATTTTCTTTAGAGTTGCCGCAACATTATATCCAGTAATAGCACTCGCCTCAAAATATGGGACCTGCAATCTGCTGTTGAGGTCTTTCTGCAACACGTCTGTCGGAAGAATAGGGATACCGTGCTCCTTCAGATCGACTTTGTTGTATTGCATGACCAACGGGATTTTAAAAATACTCTCTTTGTAGGATTGAAGGTTTTCATGAAGCTGATTCAGTGATCGGATATTTTTTTCCCGCTGCTTTTCCATCGCATCCGCAACAAAAACTATGCCGTCAACGCCACGAAGAACAAGTTTTCTCGTCGCATTGTACTTCACCTGCCCGGGAACAGTATACAGCTGAATCTTTATATCGTACCCCTTGATCTGCCCCATATCAAAAGGCAGAAAATCAAAAAACAGTGTTCTGTCACCGTGCGTTTTAAGGCTGACCATCTCAGACAAAATCTGTTTACGATACGTACGATTGATGTATTCAAGATTTGTGGTCTTGCCACATCTACCTGGTCCGTAATATACAATTTTAACCTGAACGACCTTATCTTTTAGATTGATAAAGCTCAATGAAACCTCCCCCGATTGTAACTCTGCTCGTTGATGTCAACTCAAGGCCTGCTGATGCTTCGGCGTATACAATCACCTTATTTCCTGTCCCAGACCTTTCGAATTTTTTCGATGACATCGACGACATTAAGTCGCAGGAAACCAAGGGAAATATCTTTGCCAAACATGGAGATAAGAAGTAATTCGTCATCAATTTTGCTGAAATGAATATTCGACTCCTGGCCTTTATGGAAGAGCAGGGAAAACTCCTGTTCTCCTACTAACTTTGCCATAGCGTCAACCGTAGCAAAATTTCCGGCAGCCAGGGCGGCAAAGGAATAAACGTCATATTTGCTTGTGCCGTTATCTCTGGCTGTGATGATATTCCCCGCCATGTCTATTATTATAACGCAGTCGACACCCAGCTTTATCAATTTTTCTGATAAAATAGCATCTATCTGCTCAAGTTGTTCTTGACTGACAATCCCATAATTCATGCCATTTTCCTCTTCGTGTTTGGGCCGCTGAAGCCGGGTTATTTCAAACTTCCTGATATATCATAAACAATTCACCCTGACGGCGATACAAAGTCCATCCACGCTGCCTTTTTATTTTCGACAACCTGGATATGACTACTCGCACGAGAACATAAAACCCTTTAAATGGGCCATCTCAACTCAAATCAGGATCATATACTCAACATTATTTCGTTTTTACAAAAGGCAAAAACTCCTTTTACATGTAACCACTATACGATAGTTTCCTGGCTATATGAAGAAAATTTTTACTTTTTCTGAAAAATCATAGCACTAGCTCAAACAAATGACTAAAAAATTATATCTTGTATTACTAATATATTGATATATATATCTTTTCTAAAAATTTCTCAGACTTGTGTCATGTATCCAACAAATTCTACACAAACAACTCTCGTTCTTTTATAACGAGTCTCTTCCGAACAAGAGGAACAAACCGCCTTATCCCCAAGCATCTTAAACAGTAGCGACATCCACCCCTTTCAGGATTGCACCGAATCCCATTATCTGCTATGTAGGGGCTGGAGGAAATACCTGTGAAAGACCCCGAATACGACATGCGAACGCTGCCCTCAAGGGCCACTTTCGTAGACACCCATTGTCATCTCGATATGAGCGATTTCGAAGATGATCTGGCCAACATACTCGATCGCGCACTTGTTCAGGGCGTTGAATCCATCATTACAATAGGCATTGATCTTGCGAGTTCTCATCGTGCAATCGAACTGGCTCGACAACACTCCTGTATATTTGCAGCAATCGGTGTCCATCCCCACGATGTCCATTCGGCGACCGAGGCCACCTACGCAACACTCGAGGCGCTCGTCACGGCCAATCACAATCTGATTGTCGGCTATGGCGAGATCGGCCTTGATTATGTTAAAAAACGATCCGAGCCAGAACTCCAACGACAGCATTTTAGACGACAACTGGAAATAGCGAAAAAACTCAGACTCCCTGTTATAATCCACGACAGGGATGCACACACGGACACGCTCAACATATTGAAGGAATGCGGACCCCTTCCACAAGGCGGTGTTATGCACTGCTTTTCAGGAGACATGGCATTCGCAGAAAAAATCATCGATCTCGGCTTCTACATTTCCGTACCTGGTATTGTGTCCTTTAAAAATGCACATAACCTGCACGATGTTGCGCGAATGATTCCATTGACTTCTCTCCTGATTGAGACAGACGCTCCTTTCCTTGCACCTCATCCATTTCGGGGTAAGCGCAATGAACCGTCCTTCGTTATACATACAGCAACCTGCATAGCCAGACTCCGCGATATCCCTTTAGCTGATCTCGCCCATGCCACAACTGCAAATGCAGCCTCGCTCTTTCATTTCACCCCCCATGAACCTCCACACTCAACACCCCGCTCATGATCCGACAGAACCTCCAAACCATTCTGAATACTATCAGAGACCGGGCACTTTTGAGCAACAGGCG
>JAIFKM010000140.1 GCA_020049575.1 Desulfobulbaceae bacterium | reverse complement strand
GAAGATCTGCGGGTCGTGATATTTCTCGGCAATATGGATCAAATTGCAGCGCTGACTGTCCTGGCCAACTACGGCCGAGGACATAATGAAAACGTCATCTTCCCCTTTGCGGCCGGCTGTCAATCCATTGGCATCTATCCCTACAGAGAGGCGGAGCGCGCTGAGCCGCGAGCGGTCCTGGGCCTCAATGATATTTCCGCGCG
Organism: Desulfobulbaceae bacterium; assembly: GCA_020049575.1. Classification (GTDB taxonomy): domain Bacteria; phylum Desulfobacterota; class Desulfobulbia; order Desulfobulbales; family Desulfocapsaceae; genus Desulfoprunum. The sequence goes on along the minus strand of JAIFKM010000140.1, from coordinate 40,273 downwards.
GGTCTATCTGAAGCGTATCCTCAAAGACGACGTGCTGAGTTTTGCCATGCCGCCTGCGCTGTTCAGCGAGATGGAGGCCAATCTGGCAGGAAGTTTTCTGGAACATGACACTTGGAAGCAATTGGTCGAATTATCAAGTGAATAAGTGCTTGAGGCGGTCATGCAGGCAACCGTCCCGGCTGGCTTTGCCATGTTCAAACCTGGGAGAGATCTCCATCAATCATAACAACCAGGCCCAGGGGAAAGAGCGCGTCGTAATATTTCTCGATACGTAAGTAATAATTTGACACAATTGCAGTTGATCACGCAAACAAGGAGGATGTTACCAGGATGTTTTGTAAAAATAACACAATAGAGCCGCGCCAGCTCCTCGATGGGGTGCATCTGCAAACCCTGGTTCACGGAGAAAAAACCCTGATGGGGCAATTTACACTGGCTCAGGGAGCCAGAATTCCAGCCCACAGCCACCCGCACGAACAGACCGGCATAATGATTTCAGGGAAGATGCTCTTCACCATCGATGGGGAAGAGCGCGAGATTGAAGCAGGAGACAGCTGGTGCATACGAGGAGGGAGCGAGCATTCCGTGGTAGCCTTGGAAGACTCGGTCGTCGTTGAAGTGTTTTCGCCAATCCGTGAGGATTATCTGCCGTAATCAGCAGAAAATCTCCTTTGCCAGGAATCTGCTCAGGAAATAAGGCAGGGCAACCGACGTGTTGCCCTGCCCCAAACATCTTTACTTCACCGGCTTGAGTTCAACCCGGCGGTTGTTGGCCTTGCCCTCCTCGGTATTGTTTGTATCAATAGGCTGCCCCTCACCGTAACCATGGGCCGTCATTCGTGACGCGGCGATGCCCTTGCTTTCCAGATAGTTCATAACGGTCTCGGCCCGGCGCTGAGAGAGATCGATGTTATACTCAGCAGACGCTGTGCTGTCTGTATGGCCTTGGATTTCGACAGAAATACCCGGGTTTCCGTTGAGAATAGCGACGATCTTGTCAAGAGTCGGATAGGAACTATTCATCAAAACAGCCTTGTCACTCTCAAATTTGACATCCTTGAAGATCCAGCTTGTGGCCTTATCCAGTAGAACGGTCGTGACAAAATCGGCCATCTTCGCACCATTGTCAACGTCATCGGTAGTGATTGCCTGGCCGCAGCCGGTCTGTTTGCTTATATTGGACAGCAATTCGCGGCCGGCCTCGTCATCTCCGACGAGCACCGTATAGATGCACAGACGATCACCATACTGGGCACTCAGGTCTTTGGCCGCTTTCAAAGCGCCTTTGTCCATATCCTCGCCGTCACTGACAACAACCATGGCGATTTTACCTTGGGTGGCCTTCAGATCCTCAGCCACGTCCTTGAACGATTTTTCCATCGGACTGGGGCCGCCGGCTGGGATGATCGTCGCCAGGGCATCGGCAAGGCCGGTGCGTGAATACTCACTGAAACCGTAGACCCGGACCGTGCCTTCGTAGGAGTAGGTCAATGCGTGGCCGAAACTGCGCAAGGCAACCTGTATTGCCAGGTCCGGCATGGTTTTATTGAAACGGGATACTACATTGCGACCGACTTCGAATTTCTCGAAACCGTTATGGGTCTTTGACATAGACGCAGAAGCGTCCAGGATAAAGACCAGATTATCAGCTTTCGGCGTCCACATTTCTTTGACCAGCGGCTGCACTTCAAATACTGGTGCCACCTGTACGGTTTGCTTGGCACAGCCTCCTGCCAATAAGAGACATCCCAGCATGACTGCTATCCAACGCGCCCTCTTTGTGTTCATTTGCTCACCCTTTTACGAATTATTGATACAAACAATTTCTCATTATTACTCCCAGGTTTGTGCCGGTCTGTTGTATAAACAGCCGATCACATAATTATGTTCTGACAATATAACCGCCAAACAATAATGCAATATCCGGTTACCATAAATCGAAGGAAAAATGAAGAATTCGAAAATTACGCAGACAATTTAGAAAAAGCGGGGAGGAGAAAAATATCATTACGATGCGACAAAGGGCACAAACCAGCCAGGCTATCCATAGCCAGAGAGCACCCCCAAATCATTTCAGCGGCAAACCATATTGCAATTTCTCAAATAACGTTGGAATCCTTTTCAAAAGTAACCTCGATCTCATTTCCGTCTTCATCCATAACCTTGTCATCGAGCAGGTTATATTCATCAAGCTGTTTTATGAAATCTGGGGTTGTCTGGTATTCAAAAACAAGATTCTTTATAATTTCCTGGCTTTTTTCATCAATCTGGAGAGTCTGAAAGCCGGCGATGGCATCATCGACACGGACCAGCTGGGCAAATATTTCTATTCTCTGGCCGGTCTCGGTGAGAATCTCAATCCGGTATTCAGCACTGCTGACCTCGTCGGAGAAGGCGGTGATTGCGACTCCGCCCTGGCTGATATCGATCGTTCTGGCTTTGATCGTCGGCTTGCCACTCTTTGAAAGAACCGCTTCCCCACTCAAGGGTACACGGACATAAATTCTCTTATGACCCATTTCAACACCGGTTAGGTTTGCACATCCCTTCAATCAACAAAAACATCGCCTTCCGCAAAAGAAAAGCCTCCGTGTTCTGAAACGGAGTTGTTGTATTGTTCTCTGTTAATCAGGCAGTGTCAAATGAAAAACAATGTGTTCAAATTCTTTACTTTTCTTGCCCCACGCAAGGATGAAGGAGAACCTAACCTCCCTCTTGATCAGATCACTTGCGCTATCTCATTGAATTATTCTTCCGCTTCCGGTAGGCTTGCCAACAGATTGCCCACTTCTCGCAATTTGTCAGGATGCTTTTCAACCATTTCGTATTACCCATTATGGAGGATACACATGAAAAAAGTACTCGTTGCTTACTTCAGCAGAACTGGCATGACCGGCAAAATGGCCGAATACATCGCCGAGGGTGTTCGACTGAGCGGCGCTGGAGTAGAACTGAAGAAGATTTCCGAAATCAAGTCCGAAAAGGATCTGGAAGGATACGACGGTTACATCTTCGGTTGTCCGACCTACCACAAAGGTTTGACGGAAAATTTCAAGACTTTCCTGTTTCTCGCCCAGAAAGGCAGCCTCCGCGACAAGATCGGCGGGGCCTTCGGTTCCAGCACCCACAGCGGCGAGGCCCCTGGCATCATCTTTGATACCATGGAATTTGTCTACTCAATGAAAATGACTAATCTCGGGCCGTTCGACCTCAGGGAAAGCGCCGTCCAGACCGATGAAGGCATGCGGGCCTGCCAGGATTACGGCCGCACCCTCGGCGGCATGCTCGCCTGAACATGCCGTCAGCCGATGAGATCTACAGATGTCCGTGGTGCGGCAGCGACCCGCTCTCTATCGATTATCACGACAGGGAATGGGGGTTGCCGCTCCACAATGATCAGCGGCTCTTTGAAATGCTCATCCTCGAGGGCGCCCAGGCAGGTCTAAGCTGGTTGACCATCCTGCGAAAACGCGAAAATTACCGCCGAGCCTTTGATGGGTTTGTCATTGAAAAAGTTGCGGGCTATACTGATGCAGATATCGAGTGTCTGCTAGGCGACGCGGGCATTGTCCGCAACCGGCTGAAGATCGAATCCGCCCGAAAAAACGCCAGAGGAGCGCTCCTCATCCAGCAGGAATTCGGTTCTTTTGCCGACTTTCTCTGGCAGCATACCAATCATGTCCCGCGGCAGAACAGCTGGCGGAACATTAGCGAGGTCCCGGCCCGCACCGAACAATCCGACGCACTGAGCCTCGCATTGAAAAAACGAGGATTTAATTTCGTCGGATCAACAATATGCTATGCCTTCATGCAGGCTGTCGGTATGGTCAACGATCACCTGGTCGACTGCTACCGGCATGCCGAAATCAGCAGCATCAACCTGGCCAAAGGATAATTGCCGTAATTTTTCAGGATTGAACCGATGTAACCCTTTTGCCACCATTTCTCCGAACCTTCCATCGACCTGGCTCTGCTGGCGTACCATTCAATTGCCTGCGGAGAACGGTAGCATAGAGTCCTTGTCATCTTCATTCTATTCAGCCTCTGCAGACCCTTTCCCCTGGTTTGCAGAGGCTTTTTGGTTTTTTGCCCTCTCCAGTCCCGGAACAACCTGTTCAATCGGACCATTGGCATAACTCCGATGAACACTGCACTCAACCGCCCGAGAAATGACCGCACGACATTCTGCCTGCCCCAGTAATCCCGGTACACACCGCAGGTGATGATCAGCAATGGACGGCTTGTGCCGACAGAATATTAGTGGTAATCTTCATGACAGAAACCTTCTCACCTACAAGGAGTCTCCATGGATCGATTTTCAACAAGTCTCCTAGGTCAGGCCAAGACCCTGCTACTGGCGACAGACGGATCTCATTTCAGCGATGGGGCTATCCAGGAGGCAATATTTTTTGGCCAGGCCTGCCGTGCCCGGGTGGTGGTCCTGTATGTCGTGCATACCAAAGCCGAATCTCTCCGCGCCGCAAACTCCACTGTCATGCAGCGCCAGCAAGAAATGGCGCCCCACCTTGACCAGATCCGCACAATGGCCCGGGACAGCGGAGTCGAACTCGAAGTCATGGCAGTCGGCTCCAACTCTCCTGAAAAAACTATCGTCGAGCAGGCCCGTCTACGAAAAGCTGACGTAATTCTCATGGGTCGGCATAGCAGGACCGGCCGCCTGTCCCTGCTGGTGGGAAGCATGACGGCTAAGGTGATTGGCCTTGGATTTCCCCGAGTCCTTGTGGTACCAAAGGATTTCATCATCACCGGCGCCCATGTCCTGCTAGCCCTGGACGGTTCGCCCAACAGCCGTCAGGCCGCACAAGAGGCCATAAGCCTGGGGCGGACATGCACCACCCTGCAGCGACTGACAGTGATATCGGTGGTAAAGAAAGACGATGACCAGCCGCAAGCGCAACAAATGATCGACGAGATCTGCAACCAGTGCAGTCAAGAAGGCCTGCGGGCTGTCTGCGACTCATTGGTGCTGACAGGTGACCCCACGGACCTCATTGTGCAGACGGCAAAGGACCGGAACGTCGATATGATCCTAATGGGGGGCCGGGGCAAGAGTTTCATGGCCAAAATGCTCATGGGGCGGGTAACCGAAAAGGTCATCGGCCGGGCCCATTGCGCGGTACTGGTAGTGACAACTTGAGGAACGCTATCCATCTGTTGTGTCGAATACCGATCGGAGTAAAGGACAGGCATTGTTCGCAACGAGTTCATCTAACTCTTTCAGCACCATTCCATCGTAGGTTTACTCATGTCTAGCAAGCTGCTATCCCGATTCTTCCCCTTTCTTCTCTGGTTTCCAATTTCCACAATCATCCTGCGCGGCGATCTGGTCGCCGGCATCACCGGTGCACTCGTTCTCGTGCCAAAGGCCATGGCGTATGCCCAACTCTCCGGATTGCCGCTCTATTTTGGGCTCTACACGGCCTTTATCCCTGCCATTCTCGGTGCCTTGTGGGGTTCTTCGCGGCAACTGGCCACAGGTCCGGTAGCTATTATATCGTTAATGACAGCGGCCGCTGTTACGCCTCTTGCCATGCCCAATACCGAGGAGTATATCGGTTTGGCCCTGCTGCTCACCCTGCTGGTAGGCATTATCCAGCTTATTCTGGGCTTAGTCAAACTCGGAAGTATCGTCAACTTCGTCTCTCATCCGGTTATCCTCGGCTTCATGAATGCGGCGGCAATCATCATCGCTCTTTCTCAGTTCGATATGATGCTGGGAATTCCCAAGGGACGCAGTGATTTTTTCTTGAAAGATGTTTGGGAAATGCTGGGATACCTCCCCCAGACCCATCTGCCGACGCTGCTTATGTCGATTTTCGGTCTGATCCTGATGATCGGCTTACAAAGAGTATCGATATTGTCCAAATCCAGCGTCCTGATCGCCGTCGTTATCACCACCCTGCTGAGCTATGCCATCGGGTTTGAACAAAAAACCAGCGGTCGGACCGTTGATATCGCCACACCAGGAGCTCTTGAACTGGTTCGCGGATACGAGGATACCGGCCAGCGAATTGGTGAACTGAACGCCGACATGACCAGCCTTTCAGCCAAGTTACGACAAGCCGAAAGAGACCATGACAAGAGATCTGCCGCTGATCTGCGCTATCGCCTTGACCTGATGAAGCTCGACATCGAAGCCCTGGAGAAAGAAAACAGCAATCGGCTGCGCAGTATCCGCCGTTTGCAGTTTGTCCAGGGAAAGGCAGGAGAAGGCGTGCCCGCCCCCATCTACGAAGTTGACAAGGTGCCAAAGGACATTCAAACCGATGGCCGCAAATGGCATGTGAAAAATATCGAGAAAGGAGAGATGGCACTAGTGGGCGGCGGTGATGTGGTCGGCAAGGTGCCAGCCGGTCTACCTTCTTTTCGCCTGCCGATCCTCACGCTCGATGCCGTGCTGCAACTGCTTACAGCGGCCCTGATGATCTCGATGGTCGCCTTCATGGAATCGATATCCATGGCCAAGGCCATGGCCAGCAAGGAGAAACAGCGCATCGATCCAAACCAGGAACTAATCGGGCAGGGCTTGGCCAATATAGGCGGCTCCTTTTTTCAGTCGTATCCGGCCTGCGGTTCTTTCACCGGCTCGGCTATCAACCTGCAGGCCGGCGCCAAGACCGGCTTTGCCATGGTATTCAACGGCCTCTTTGTCGCCCTCACCTTGCTTTTTCTCACCCCAGGCCTCTACCATCTACCAAAGGCAGTGCTGGCGACGAACAATCTCCTGGCCGTCATCGGACTGGTTACCATCCAGTCACTCAAACATACCTGGAAGGCCAGCCGCCCAGACGGTATCGTGGCCCTGGTCACCTTTGTCTTCACCTTGCTGGCCGCGCCGCATCTTGACAAGGGTATCATGATCGGCACGGCCTTGTCTATCGGGCTCTATCTCTACCGTACCATGGCTCCGCGAGTCGCCATCCTCGGCCGCCATGACGACGGAACCCTGCGGGACATCAAGGTTCATCCCGACGTGACCACCTCCACGCTGGTGACCGCCATCCGCTTCGACGGCTCACTCTATTTCGCCAATATTGCCCATTTCGAGGATGCCGTTCTGGCTGCAGTAGCGGAACACAAAGAGGCAAAATACCTCTTGGTGGTCGGTGACGCCATTAACTATATCGACTCTTCGGGTGAGGAAACGATCCATCATTTAGTGGCACAACTGCGTGAATCCGGTGTTGAATTGGTCTTTTCCGGATTGAAGAAACAGATACTCGACGTGATGCGCGCCACCGGACTCTTCGACCTCATCAGGGAAGAGAATATCTTCGCCACTGAGGATCAGGCCCTGGCGGACATATCCCGGCGCCTGGGCGAAAGAGCGGCAGCAGACGCCCTGCTCCCCCATCCATGAGGAAGGACAGGCGGACTGTTTAATCCACAAAAAAAAACGGCAATCCATGGGGATTGCCGCTTCTTCAAAACATCCTCTTTTCTACCGTTTTCAGGCAAAGGAGCAGTTGCCAAAAGATCTGCCGATTATCAGATAACTCCGTATTTCTCTCTCAGTCGCCCAGACAGGTTCCGACGTTCCTGGCACTGCTCAACCAACTGTGATCAAGAGGCACGACCGATCGTTTATTGACGACCTCCTCGAGGGGAATGACCGCTGTACTCTCTCCCTTCACTGCAATCATCGCTCCCTTTACCCCCTGCTCGATATAGTCAACACAGGCGCTGCCCAACCGCGTCGCCAAAACCCGGTCAGCTGCCGTCGGTGTGCCGCCGCGCTGCAGATGACCAAGGATAGTGATGCGCGATTCGAGCCCGGTCATCTCCTCCAGTTGGCGGCTGAGTTTGAGCGTATTATTGCTGCGATAGAGATCAAAGTCACGTAAGGCCTCGCTGGCTTTTTTCTCGGTTTTGGCATCTTTATCCTCGCGCGCCTTGGTCTTTTTCTTCTTTAAGGTCACGTATTTTTTATTATCTTCGACTGAAAGGGCTCCTTCCGCCACCACCACAATACTGAAATTGGTGCCCCGCTGCTGGCGCTGGCGAATGGCCTGGGCCACCTTCACCGGATTGTAGGGTATCTCGGGAATCAAAATGACATCGGCTCCACTCGCCAATCCCGCGCCAAGGGCCAGCCAGCCGGCTTTATGACCCATCACCTCGATGACGATGATACGATGATGGCTGTGGGCCGTGGAATGCAGGCGATCGATGGCCTGGGTGGCAATCTCCATGGCGGTATGAAAGCCGAATGTGAGATCGGTCATGGCCACGTCATTGTCGATGGTCTTCGGCAGAGTAATGATATTGAGACCGCACTGGGCAAGTAGATAGGCGTTTTTCTGGGTTCCTCCGCCACCAATACAAACGAGAGCATCGAGATTGTGGCGATGATAATTTTCACAGATCACCTTGGTCATATCCATCACCTCACCTCCCACCGGCATACGATTGGGCTTATCCCTGCTGGTTCCAAGGATGGTGCCACCAAGCGTCAGGATTGATGAGAGTTCTTCCCGGTCGAGCCGCATGGTGCGGTTCTCCATGAGCCCGCGAAAGCCATCGCGGAAGCCGACAATATCAATCCTGCCAGTGCCCAGGGCCGTCTTGCCGATCGCCCGAATAGCCGCATTTAATCCCGGACTGTCGCCGCCAGCCGTTAATATGCCAATATGTTTGTTCATCGTCTTATCCAGTGAAGGGTTGTGGAGGTAAGCTGCCAATCGATTCTTTCTTCATACATTTTCGGGAACGATTTTACAAATGGCAATGTGCCGTTGATACTCCTCGGCGCATTTAATCATGCCCGCAGCCACAGGTTGGCAAACATGTTTTTTGTTCGTTCCCTTTTGATTCGGCCTGCGGCAGTGTTGGGAAGCCGCTTTGAAAATGAGTATTCGAAGCGGTTGGTGTTTTTCTCCGCAATCCGGCAGTAAGAGGTTTGATGGAAAGAACCAGCAGAATCATTACGCCAACATACTTCAACCATTCCGGTATCAGCTCTGCGGCCTCACCGATGACTGCCTTCGGCGAGATGTGCAGAATCTGGTAGAGCTGGTCCACAGCAAGTCCGAAGAAGACAGCAGAGATAGAGAGGACAAGAAGATAGCGGGCAGTTCCCCATCTGCCAAGGATGCCAAACAGCACCGACAGGGAGGTGATATTGGTGGCCGGCCCCACCAGCAGGAAAACCAGCGCAGCCCCGGGACTGACACCCTTGAGGATCAAGGCGGCGGCAATCGGGGTGGAGGCTGTGGCACAGATATAGAGGGGAATACCGATGACGAGCATGAGCAACATCGAGCCCATGCCGCCCCCCAGCCAGATCGCCATGAGATTATCGGGAATGACGACGGTAATCAGACCCGCCAGGAGCAGACCGAGGAAAAACCAGCCGGCAATGTCCCCCCAGACCTCGGTTGCGGCAAAACGCAGGCCAGCGCTCAATTTTTCCAGAGGCCGATGGTGATTTCTGTGTATTTCTTCCGGACAGTCGATTCCGTCACAGCACCTGTCGACGGGGCAGCTCCGATCAACCTCAATGGCCCGGCTATCTTTGGGCCAGTGCAGGATATTTTCGAGAAAACCGGCGCTGATGGCGGTGACAAAGGCGGCAATCGGCCGCACCACGGTCATGATCGGATCCAGCAGGGCATAGGTCACGACGATTGAATCCACGCCGGATTCAGGGGTGGAAATGAGAAAGGCAGTTGTCGCCCCTTTGTTGGCCCCCTGCTTTTGCAATGCTGCTGCCGCCGGCAGCACACCACAAGATCAGAGAGGGAGGGGCACGCCGAAGAAGGCGGCCTTGAGGACCGAGAGAAAGCGGCCCCGACCAAGATGGCGGGCAACAGTGTTCGGGTTCAGAACAACTTTGAGGAGCCCTGCCATGAAAATACCAAAGAGTATGTACACCGAAGAGTCCAGCAGGATCTCCCAGGCCTCGGCGAATATCTGAAAAGCAAAGGTGAATAGAGTCGCCATCATGGTCTTCCTCAATTTTTCTTAAACCGTGTCTACCAGCTCACCAGCGGGCGCCATGCCTATTTTTCTTCACGCAGATGCAGCAGGGCGAGATCAAGCAACTCAGTGACATGGGCATCAAGCAGACGATAATAGAGTACAGTCCCGTCGCGCCTGTTGGTCACAAGACGAAGAGTGCGCAGTAGCCTGAGCTGATGGCTGACCGCTGACTCGGAGATCTCGAGCAAGGCTGAGAGATCACATACACACATCTCTTCGACCCGCAGGGCATGGAGAATGCGTAAACGGCTCGGATCGGCGAAGGCTTTGAACAGCTGACTGATCGCCTCAACTTCAGCGGCCGGCAAGGCCCTTCCCCGAGCCCCGACGACTTTTTCCAGATGGATGATTCTGCTGCCGCAATTATCCTGCTCCATGTTTTCCTCTTAGTGTGTGGCCGGATTATATATGAGTATCTGATCATATACTATACGAACTGGCCGGATTGTCAACAAAGCAGATGCATTTTGCCGGTGAATTGAGCATAATGCTTTTTCTCTGTTCATACCCAGATTCAACCTCAATCAGCCCCCATCCCCATGACCCGACCTGAAAACAGCAGATGCGGCACACTCTATGTCGTTGCCACCCCAATCGGCAACCTTGAGGACATCACCCTCCGGGCTCTGCGAACCCTCAAGGAGGTCGATCTCATCGCCGCCGAAGATACCCGGCACAGCCAGAAGCTCCTTAATCATTTCGGCATCCATACACGCTTGATCAGCTATTATCGCGAGAAGGAGACCGAGCGGGCTCATGAGCTCGTCCTCCGCCTGCAGGAAGGCGAAAACATTGCCCTGATCAGTGACGCCGGCACCCCCGGCATCTCCGATCCAGGCGCCATCCTGGTCCGCTTGGCCCGACAGGCCGGCATTGCGGTCGTGCCGATCCCTGGTCCATCTGCCCTTACCACGGCCTTGTCAGCGGCGGGCCTGACCGAGGGCACCTTTATCTTTCTCGGCTTCCTACCCTCCCAGAAGGGTCAACGCCAGAAGCTGCTGGCATCTCTTGCCGATTCAGAACATCCCCTGGTCGTCTACGAATCGCCCAATCGCATGGAAGGCCTGCTGGCGGATGCCCTGGCCGTCCTCGGTGAACGACGAGCCTTCTGGGCCAGGGAACTGACCAAATCCTACGAGGAACTGCAGGGCGGAAACCTGAGCGAACTCCTGACTTTAGCCGGTAGCCGCAGGAACAAGGGCGAATCGGTGGTCATCATCTGTCCAGGTATCAAGAACCAGGCTGAGGGTGACAACCTTGAAGAACTACTGCTCTGGTATCGTGATCACTCCGGCCTCTCACTCAAGGACGCCTGCCGCAAACTGGCTTCCGACCTCGGTCTATCTCGCTCCCAGATCTACCAGCAGGCTCTGGAACTCTGGCAGCATAAAGACTGAATTCTGTTCTTTTATTTCTCCCGCATCAACTCTTACTAGACTGCCCAAGAGGCTCTGCCAATTTCCGGCCTCATCTCTTGGGGGAAGTTCTCTTGGACCATATCCCCCAGCGAATAAGCCCCCAACGTTATTTTGAACGCACCACTCGTAATACTATTCTAACATTCATAATCTTTTCATTTGACAGTTTTCCCGATCACAGGTTAATTGTTTTTACACATAATAAAATTTTCCAAATAGTATTACCACCATTCACCTTCCTGCAGGAGATCATCATGCGTGTATTCATGGTACTTTCGGTCTGTCTCGTGATTGCCTCGGCAGGCCATGCCACTGCTCGAGAAATCACTGATGCCTTGAACAGAAAGGTCACCATCCCCGATACCGTGACGCGGGTCATCTGTTCTGGTTCCGGCTGCCTTCGCCTGCTCACATACCTGCAGGGTCAGAACCTGGTGGTGGCCGTCGACGATATCGAGGGCAGGCGCCGTCAGTTCGATGCCCGACCATACGCCATAGCCAATCCGCAGTTCAAGTCACTGCCGATCTTCGGCGAGTTTCGCGGCAAGGACAATCCTGAGCTGATAATGACCCTTGACCCGGCCCCGGAGGTGATTTTCAAGCTCGTCGGTACAGGCAAGGGAACGGTTGGCATGGATCCCGTCGATCTGCAAAAGAAGACTGGCATTCCAGTGGTTGCCTTGAAATACGGCAATCTTGGCAAATTCAGGCAGGATCTCGATGATTCACTGCGCATCATGGCAAAGGTTCTCGGCAAGACCCAAAGGGCCGAAGACCTGCGATCGTTTTTTGATACTGCTATCGCCGACCTGAAAAAGCGGACGGCTGATATCCCAGAGAAAGACCGCCCCTCCGTCTTCCTCGGCGGCGTGGCCTATGCTGGCCCGCATGGCTTTCAGTCGACGGAACCCAGCTATCCGCCATTTCGTTTCATCAATGCCCGCAACCTAGCCGACGGCGCAAACCCCAATGCCAAGGAGATCACCAGTACCGATGTCGCCAAAGAGAAGATCGTCGAATGGAATCCCGATTACCTCTTCCTTGATCTCTCGACCCTGCAGCTCGGCGATGAAGCCGGAGGCCTTTATGAGTTGAAGACCGACCCGTCTTACCAGACCCTCTCCGCCGTCAAAACCGGCAAGGTCTATGGCCTGCTGCCGTACAACTGGTACAACCAGAATTTCGAGTCGATCTTCGCCAACGCATATGCTCTGGGGAAAATGCTCTATCCCAATCGTTTCAGCGACATCGAGCCGGCGGCCAAGGCCGACGAGATCTATACCTTCATGATCGGCAAACCGGTCTTCAAGAAAATGAACAGCCTGTTTAAGGGAATGGCCTACCAGCCTGTACGACTCAACTGATATGCATTTTCACGGAGGTCAGATACCCGCGGAATACCGACGATATATCGGACGAAAATCGGCATTTCTCGTTAGCCTCGTGCTGATGCTGACAATGGCCTTGGTCGTTGCCGTCTCTCTCGGCGCGGCCCGGATTCCACTTCTCCAGGTCGTAAAGACCCTTGCCGGCCTTGAAACCACCAGACAGATCGAGACCATTATCTGGAATATCCGTCTCCCCCAGGCCCTGTCCAGCATGGTGGCCGGGGCTGGGCTGGCGGTGGCCGGGGCGGCCATGCAGTCTATCCTGCGCAATCCCCTCGGCTCACCCTTTACCCTTGGCATCTCCCATGCAGCGGCCTTCGGTGCTGCCCTGTCGGTGATGATCCTCGGCGGCGGCATCATGACCTCCAACGCGGTCGGCGCCGTACAGATCACCAATCCCTATCTGACTACGGCCTCGGCCTTTCTCTTCAGTATCGCCACATCCGCCGTCATCGTCGCTATCGCACGACTGCGGGGGGCAACGCCCGAGGTCATGGTCCTGACCGGTGTTGCCCTGGGCGCCTTCTTCACCGCCGGCACAATGTTTCTGCAGTTCTTCGCCGACGACGTGCAACTCGCCGCTATGGTTTTCTGGACCTTCGGGGATACTGCCAGGGCCACCTGGCAGGAACTCGGCTATATGGCGGCAACAACCCTGGCCATAGCATCCTTCTTTTTCGCTAACAGCTGGAACTACAACGCCATCGACGCCGGTGACGAGACCGCCAAGGGGCTGGGCGTACGCGTCGAAAGGGTGCGGATGGTCGGCATGATGCTGGCCTCGATACTGACCGCGGTGATCATCAGCTTTCTCGGCATCATCGGTTTTGTTGGCCTGGTGGTGCCGCATATGGTTCGTCGAATCGTCGGTTCCGACCATCGCTTTCTCCTGCCTGCAGCAGTTCTCGGCGGCGCTCTGCTGCTGCTGGTCTCGGACACCGCCGCCCGCCTGATGCTTGCCCCCCATGTCCTGCCGGTTTCAGTGCTGACCGCCTTCATGGGCGCACCGGTTTTCCTTTTTCTGATCATACGCGGAGGCCGCCGATGATTCTCGATACCCGCCATCTGCATTTTGCCTATAATGGCGTTGACATCCTGCGGGATATCGATTTTTCTGTGCAACCCGGGGAATTACTGGCCATTCTCGGCCCAAACGGGGTCGGCAAAACCACCCTGCTCAAATGCATCAACGCCATCCACCGTCCCCGGGAAGGGGCTGTGCTGGTCGAAGGCCTCGACGTCCTGCGGATGCCGCCGGCCGATATCGCCACCCGCATCGGCTATGTCGCCCAGAAGATCGAGACCGCCCGCCTCACCGTCTTCGACGCCGTGCTGATGGGCCGCAAACCGCATATCCGCTGGCAGACATCTGAGCGCGACCTGCAGATCGTCGATTCCGCCATCCGCCATCTCCATCTCGAAAATACCTCCCTTCGGTTCATCGACCAACTCAGCGGCGGCGAACTGCAGAAAGTCTGCATTGCCCGGGCCCTCGTCCAGGAACCGCGACTCCTGCTGCTCGATGAACCTACCAGTTCCCTGGACCTCAGAAACCAGGTGGAAATCATGCAGTTGCTGCGCCGGGTCATTGATGAACACCAGATCGCCGCCGTGATGACGATGCACGACCTGAACAGAGCGATGCGCTATGCTGACTCCGTCCTGATGCTCAAAGAGGGCGAGGTGCACAGTTACGGCCGAACCAGCCAGATAACCGCAACCATGATAGAATCGGTATACGGTCTGCCGGTGGAAATTCACCACATCAATGGTTATCCTCTCGTCATACCGCAGGAAGAACACCCGGCCTGCCATCAGGTCGCTCATTCACACCCATAAAAAAGGAATATCCTATGAACTGCCAGATCGAACCACGGAGAATAGCAGAGACAATCGCCTTCCACGGCCACAGCTGCCCCGGACTCGCCATCGGCATCCGGGCTGCGGAATTAGCCCTTCGCGAAATGGGAGACGTCGATCAGGCACATCTCGTCTGCGTCACCGAGACGGACATGTGCGGCGTCGACGCCATCCAGTTCCTGACCGGCTGCACCTACGGCAAAGGCAATCTCATCCACCTTGACTACGGCAAGATGGCCTTTTCCTTCCATGACCGCATAAGCGGCAAAGGCGTACGCCTGCTGTTCAAACAACTGGACCAAGGTGGTATGGACAGTGAATTGACGACATTGATGAGCAAGAACATGCAGGGTCTGCTCACTCCCGAGGAACAAACCAGATTACAGAAAATGCGCACGGAAATGCAGCAGCGTCTGATGAACCTGCCGGCGGAGGAGCTTTTTTCGGTGGAAGAATTGAACAGTCAGCCACCACGACCGGCTCGTGTCCTGCAGAGCCTTGTCTGTGAAGAATGCGGCGAAAACACCATGGAATCCCGGACCCGCCGATTTGCCGGCAAAACCCTCTGCATCCCCTGCTATGATCGGGTCGAGCAGAAACGTTAAACTTCCCCGTCCTTTGCCCGGGAGAGCCAGAATCATTCTCGATTCTGGCCTCTCATTCTCCCTCCTTTCCTATTGCTCACCTTTTAAAAGCGCAAGAAATCAGCCTCGTGATGTTTGCGTTCTGCCAACTGCTGCAGTATTCTCTCGATTGCAGCCAAAAGTCTCGACAGACAAGCCCCTTCCACCACGAGAACACCATGAACCACCTGCGAACCTGCGTAACCCCCGAAGGTACCTTCCGCTACGGCATTCACAAGCCCTCGTATACCGTTGCCAACCTCCGCCAGAACAGCCGGATACAGGTGCTTGGCAGTGATGAGAAGGGTGAGCCGGTAGACAACGCCGCCAATTTCCCTCCTGATGAGGTCGCGGTGCACGGAGCGGACTGGATCTTCGAGATCGCCAACCCCCTGCCCTTCAAAGGCACCACCTATATCGACAAGGAATGGGCGGACGCCAGCGCCGAGGACCCTGGTCGCATCCGTATCACCTCGCCGCCGGAAATTTCTCTGAACCAGACATTGGCCGCAGCCGGCATTGACCCAAGGCTGATCGAACGACTGCCCGAACCGCTGCTGCTGGCCCTGGCAACTGCATCCACCGATCCGGCCGATCTGATCCGGCTGGCCGAGATAAGCTGCGAAATCGAAAAAGACGCAACCGGGCAGGTCAATGGTCTTCGCTACGCCAGAAAACCGGGCAGAGCCCCGCGACCGGTCATCCATAACCATCTGCTCTTTGAGGCCGTAGCCAACAATCCCCATCTCCCCGACAGCTACAAGATCGTCATGGTCATTCGGCCAGGAGCCCAGGGCGGAAGCGAAATCGTCGGTGAATGGCCAAAAGATGAACAGAGCCATGTCTATGAGTACCTGCGTCGCAACTCCTATATCGCCGGCGGCCACTACGCCGCCAACATGGCCGAGGACGCCGTCCGCTATTCCATCGAACAGCTGAGCGTGCAGGACATGCGGGCCCTGCGTCATCTCTACTATCAGCGGACCTATGCCCGCCTAGCGGCAGAAATTGCACTCCCCACAGCTGATCAAAAGCGGATCTGGACATCAACCGAGGTTGAAGAGTTGCGCCGGACAATCACTGATGCGGTAAACACGACGAAATGTCTCGGCCACGCCACCCTCTGGGGTTGGAACTTTGGCTTCGATTACGCACCGTCACGCTATCGACTGCATGCCTCGCACCAGCAGATCCACCAGCAGTATGCCATGATTCCCGAGACAGTCGAGGCCTACAGCGGTGATCCGAACAGGGCGATCGGGATTCTGCCGTCCTTTGGCTGCGGCGACATGATCGCCGAGGTGATTGAACAGTATCGCGCCCTCCATCAAAGCGATTTTTTCGATGATTACTGCAGAGCCATCGCTGGCAATCGGCGGATGGACGGTCGAGACGACCTGGAAAGCAGCCTTGTGGTCTGGAGCGACGATAACGCCATGCTCTTTATCCCCAAGGCCCAGACCTCGCAGTGGGAAATGCAGCTCATGACGAAAAGGAACGGGCGGGGAGAAATCGTCGGCAACATCCTCGAGGCCGATACCGGCGTAAGGGAGTCGCTCGATACCGGCATCTACTTGGCCCAGAAAACCCTGGCGGCCCTCGGCGCAAAGATGGTCACCTCAATAGAATACCCAAAGCGACTCGGCGGAAAAGGCTGTACCGGTCAACCACTGCTCTATGCCTTTCTCCCTCGGCTCCCTGAGTCACCCGGGGCATTCAGCGAGGCCCAACTGAGATTCATCAACGGCCATTACCCGGAAGATTTCGCGGCAGTCTGCCGGCGGCATCTGCCATGAGAGAGAAGAACACGCTCATTTCGCGGCAAGTGCGCTGAGGTAGGTTGAAAAAACTGCGCTCCAATTCTGCAATGGACAGGAAAAAGAAGAGAAGGCAGATTCAACCTTCCCTTCTGTCTGCCTTATTCCTGAACAATATTGAGATTGATATGTGAGCGAACGATGACCTTCTGCAGACCGATCCGGGTTTTCGGGTTGATTACGATCGGTCCGGCGATGTTGGCATTGAGTGCGCTCTTTCGGTCCTGCGCATCCTCGCTCTTGGACAGCATCATCAGGATGGCCAGCTCGAAAGGATCGCTGGTGCCAAGAATCTTCTGCTCTTCATCACTGAGATCGAGCTCGTAATTCAGGCCGTACGTTGTCGGATCCACAAGGGTGAAGGTAATTTTCGGGCTGTCGCAGGATTCCAGCCAATATGCGCTGATATCGTTTTCTTCCTTGTGAAAGATGTTGAACTTGGTGTACTTTTCAAAACCGGGAATTCCTTGGGGAAACGTCACAATTTTCCCTGGATCGATCTGTGATTGCACAGCAGCACCATCAGCAGTTGTCATACGCGTCTCCTTGGTAGATGAGGGGAAAAACAGCAATAAAGTCACTATATCAGACTTTCCTGATTGATATCAAGGCAGTTTCCCGAACCCACACAACCTATTTGCCTCTCTGCGCAGAATTCTACCCGCCCGCGGGTGCAGGGCTGTTTGCAGGAGTTCGTTGACGGCATGCCCGCCATGCCCTGAATTTGATGGAGAAGAGTATGAAAAGAAAAGGATTTTTCGGCAACTGGGGTGGCGCGTTCATCCCCGAGGTGCTCCACCAGACCTTTCAGGAACTGGAGCAGGAATACAGGAAGGCAAAAGACGATCCGGCTTTCTGGCAGGAATATTCCGCTCTCATGTCGAACTACTCCTGTCGCCCCACACCGCTGACCTACGCCGGCAACCTGTCGAAGCATTTCGGCGGGGCGCAGATCTATATAAAGCGAGAAGATCTCAACCATACGGGGGCACACAAGGCAAACAACGTCATGGGCCAGGGCCTTCTCGTCAAGCGGATGGGCAAGAAGCGGGTCATCGCCGAGACCGGCGCCGGCCAGCACGGTATGGCCACGGCCACCATGGCGGCCAAATTCGGTTTTGCCTGCACCATTTATATGGGCGAAGTCGATGTCAGACGGCAGCGTCCGAATGTTTTCTGGATGGAAAAGATGGGCGCCACAGTGGTGCCGGTCAAGGACGGCTCCCGCACCCTGAAAGACGCCATCAACGAGGCCTTTCGCGACTGGGTCACCAATCTTGACGATACCCACTATGTCTTCGGCACGGCCTGCGGTCCGGCGCCCTTTCCCGAGATGGTCAGCTGGTTCCAGTCGATCATCGGCCAGGAAGCGTCAAGGCAGATCGTCGAGCTGCACGGCAAACTGCCGGCCCGGATCTACGCCTGCGTCGGCGGCGGCTCAAACGCCATGGGAATTTTCCAGGGATTCATGCACGATGCGGTGGAACTCGTGGGTGTCGAGGCCGGAGGGCATGGCATCGCAAGCGGCCTGCATGCCGCCAGACTGTGCGGTACGGATTCCTCCCCCGGCGTGGCCCAGGGCTACAAGACCATGTTTCTGCAGAACAGCGACGGCCAGATGCTCGAAACTCACTCGGTGGCTGCCGGACTTGATTATGTCGGGGTCAGCCCGATCCTTTCCGACCTCGCCGATAAAAAACGGGTGCGCTTCGAGTCTGCCACAGACAAAGAGGTCATCGCCGCCCTCGACCTGACCATGCGCCTCGAAGGAATCATCCCGGCGCTGGAATCCTCGCATGCCTTCGTTCAGGCCTTCAAGGAGGCCCCCGGACTGAGCCCGAACGACGCCATAATTATTAATATGTCCGGTCGCGGCGACAAGGACATCTTCACCATCGCCCACGCCTTTGACGACCCTTCCTGGAAGGAGTTCATCATTGCCCGCGCCGAGGAATACAAAAAATAGCCCGGCACCTGCCAGGTGCCTTTGTCAAAGAGTACAGGTGACTACCATGCAACTTGAACAGATTCTGAAGAATCGCCGGCAGGAAAAAGAGATCCTGCTGATGACCCATATCGTCCTCGGCTATCCCTCCTTCGAGGTCAACCGCCAAGTCATCCGCCAGATGGTCGAGAATGGGGTGGACTGCATCGAGATGCAGATTCCATTCTCCGAACCAATGGCCGACGGTCCCGTGATTCTCAAGGCCAATCAGGAGAGCATCGCCGCCGGCACGACCATCGCCGACTGCCTGGAATTCGGCGCAGAGATGGCCGATACCTATGATATTCCGTTTCTTTTCATGACCTACTACAATATTATCTTTAAGTATGGCGAAGAGAAGTTTCTGCAACAGACCCAGGATGCCGGCCTGAAGGGTTTGATCATCCCCGACCTGCCGCCGGAGATGGGAGAAGACTTCTTTCGGCTGGCCGAGGAATACAGGATCGCCCCGATCCTGATCTTCGCCCCAACCTCGACCGATGAACGCATGGCCGAGCTGAACCATTGGGCCAAGGGTTTCATTTATTGCGTCGCGCGCCGCGGCGTCACCGGTCGGAAATCGGAATTCGGCGATGATTTCGGGACATATCTGGCCCGCTGCCGCAAGGCGACCGATCTGCCGCTGGCCGTTGGTTTCGGCATCCAGGACCGAGCTGATGTCCAGGCCCTTAAAGGCAAGACCGACATGGCGGTCATCGGCTCCAGAACTATCCGTCTCGTGGAAGAAGAAGGACCGGAGGCGGTCGGAGGCTTTATCGCCGGACTGCGCTGACGCTCTCCGCTGACTGGGAACTCTGCCGGCAGCCGCCGGATGCCATTTGCTGCACGGGTTTTCTCCAAACCCGAGATCAGGCCATGGCGTTTTTATTGCGCCGCCAGTGGTGGTGCGTAATTCCAAGCTTATTGATTTTATAATTCAAGGCTCGGGGACTGATCCCAAGCTTTTTTGCGGCATTCTTTTGCACCCAGAGAGAATCCTCCAGGGCCCGCAAGATCAACTCCCGTTCCTGCTGGGCCAACGATTCGCCATTTGTATCCGCTTGTGTTTCCAGGTGCGTCTTTAGAATCTGAGAGGAAGGCCCCCGGAACTCCATTTTTGCATTGGGTAGAGAGAGGCTTTCGAGGTTTATGCGACTGTCATCCTCGAGAATAACAGCCCTCTCGATGGTGTTGGCCAACTGCCGGATATTTCCCGGCCAGTCATACGCTTCGATTGAAGTCACCGCTTCGGCGGTGAATCCCTTGATATCCCGCCGCAAGGACCGACAGCACTTGCGCAGAAGGACCTCGGCCAGGGGCATCAGACACTCCTTTCTCTCCTTGAGGGAAGGCAGCCGGATTGGCAGGACGTTGATCCGGTAATAGAGATCCTCCCTGAAAAGCCCATTTTCCACCTGCCGCACCAAATCCCTGTTGGTTGCGGCAATAATCCGGACATCAACGTGGATCGTCTTGTTGCCACCAACTCGTTCGAAGGATTTTTCTTCAAGCACGCGAAGCAGTTTGGTCTGCAGACCCATATTCATCTCACCGATCTCATCGAGAAAAATAGTCCCGCCGCTGGCTTGTTCAAATCTGCCGATCCGTTGTTTGTCGGCCCCGGTAAAGGCCCCCTTTTCGTGGCCGAAAAGCTCCGACTCCAAGAGATCAACTGGAATATTGGCACAGTTGATCTTGACGAAGGGTTTTTTGCGGCGGGGCGAATTAAAATGCAGCGTTCCGGAAAGAAAGCTTTTACCCGTACCGGTATCACCGGTAATCAGAATGGTGGAGTCAGTCCTGGAAAAACGTTCGAGACTTTTCATTATTTCTTTCATTTTCGGGCTCTTGGCAATGACATCCCGAAAATCGTAGACAACATCCTGCCGGTGGCGATGATAGGCGATCTCATACTGCTGATCACGTATCTTGATTGCCCGATCGACAGAGATATTGATCCTCTCCCGCGAGACCGGATGGACAAGATAATCACTGGCACCACGGTTGATAGCTTGGACAATCAGATCAGCCTTTTCGCTGCTGCTGGTGATGATAATGGGCAGGAAGGGATTCTTGCCATGAATCTTATCCAGAAGCTGCATCGATTGGCCGTTGATCGAGTCAATATCAAGGAAGACCAGATCATATTGCCGGTTATTGATCTCCTCTTGAAAATCTTCCTCATTCGATTTACAAGTCAGCTCACAGCGATGGTCAAGGGCCGAGACCATGGCGCCAGCCGTCTGGGCCGAAGAGTCATAGATGAGTATCGTATACATTGAGACCATTTCAAAAGGGTTAATAGGATTTCATATTTGTAACTCCTCTTGTATTTATAAGGGCCGGCCCTAAAAAAAGCAAACCCGATAATCGTTTTCCTGCATTCCGTTATGAAACAGCCATCTCTCCTGATTGAAGAAGACCACCGCCTAACAGCCTGCCGGCAAACCGAGAACGATGAAAAATGGATGCGCCTGGCCCTCGACCTGGCTGAAATTGCCGCGGCGCGAGGTGAGGTGCCGGTCGGGGCGGTACTTGTCGAAAACGAGTCTGCCCTGGCCTCTGCCGGTAACAGCCCGATTTCACTAAATGATCCTACGGCCCATGCAGAAATACTGGTCCTGCGGGAAGCAGCAAGCCGAAAAGGCAATTACCGACTGCCAGGCACCACGCTCTATGTTACCCTTGAGCCTTGTATTATGTGCATGGGTGCTCTTCTGCACGCCAGGGTCTGCCGACTGGTCTTCGGAACCCTTGACCCGAAAACCGGAGCTGCGCAATCTCGTTATGCCATCGGTTCCGACGGACTTCTCAACCACCGTATCGAGATCACATCCGGCATCCTTGGCGAGAACTGTTCAAACATTCTCAAGGACTTCTTCCGCTCCCGAAGAGCTGCTGAACATTCGTTGTGAATCCGCATGGAGCTTGCGTTTTTTGTCCTGATACTTACTTTTTGATTGCTAAAACAATAACGACAGTATACATAGTAGCTCACATTTGCATCGAGCTATTCGATGATTGGAGAGGTGACCGAGTGGCTTAAGGTGCACGCCTGGAACGCGTGTGTACGCAAGTACCGTGAGTTCGAATCTCACCCTCTCCGCCATCCCAGTTTACAGTTTGATAGCCGGGCCCTGCGCAACGAAGAATCACGAACCCCGCCAGGTCCGGGAGGAAGCAACGGTAGTGACACTCTTCGTGTGTTGCAGGTAACCCGGCTATCATTTTTATACACACCCCGCGAGTCTTTCCTTTTCCCCAGGCCACGGTGTTGCATGTCTTATCTCGTCCTCGCTAGAAAATCACGTCCCCAGACCTTCGCTGAAGTTGTCGGCCAGCGCCCGGTAGTCAAAACCCTGCAGAACAGCCTCGCCCGCAAGCGTGTGGCTCATGCCATTCTTTTTTCTGGCGTGCGCGGTGTCGGTAAGACAACACTTGCCCGACTCATGGCCAAGGCCATCAACTGCACCGGTGAAACAGAAAACCCACCGTGCAATGTCTGCGCCTCCTGTCGGGAGATAACCGCCGGCAACTCCCTAGACCTGCATGAAATTGACGGCGCATCCAACAGAGGAATCCAGGAAATCAGGGATCTCAAGGACAAAATTCGTTTTCTGCCCACTTCGTCGCGCTTTAAGATCATCATAATCGATGAAGTGCACATGCTGACCACAGAGGCCTTCAACGCCCTGCTGAAGACCCTCGAAGAACCGCCAGCCCATGTCTATTTCATGTTCGCCACCACCGAACTGCACAAGATTCCGATCACCATCCTCTCACGCTGTCAGCAGTACGAACTCAAGCGGGTCTCTGCCGCCGAACTCTCCGACCATTTTCATCGTCTGGCCTTCTCCGAGGGATTTGAGATCGAACCGGCGGCCATGGCCCTCATTGTCCGGGAAGCGGAAGGCTCCGTCCGGGATGGCCTCAGTCTGCTCGATCAGGTTTTTTCGTTTGGTGAGAAACTCATCAGCACCGGGGATGTTGTTGAAGTACTGGGCCTGGTTGACCGGGATGTGCTCATGCGCCTTACCGCTGGACTTCTGGATGGCGATCGGCGCGCCGCCCTTATTGCCCTCGACGAAATCTTCGCCTTCGGCATGGACATCAAAAGATTTACTGCTGATCTGATGAACTGCTTCCGCAACCTGATCCTTACTCGAATCCAGGGATGCGATGCGCTACTCGATCTGCCGGAACAGGAAATCATCCTTCTCCGAGAGACTGCCCAACGCTACTCGGTTGAAACCCTGCACCTGAAACTCAATCTCCTCATGGAAGCGGTCGAGGAGATCCGCTACTCGACACAGCCTCGCCTGGCGCTCGAAACGGCTTTTCTGAAAATCATCGAGGCAGGGAATGTGATCCCAGTAAGCAGCCTGCTCGGTCATCTCGAGAAATTCATCGGAAAAGGACAGGCCGAGGTTGCTCCAGCGCCCCCCGACCTCACACCTCCCCCAGGGACCCGGCAACAACCGGCGACCAGTGGCGCTGACGCCGCTGAAATAACGGCCAAGACAACACACACCATCCCTGAAAAACCTGCGGTGAAAGATACCCCGACGGAGCAGGAATCAACTCCTGCAAGCACAGCAGTCCAGTCGACTTCTGCCATGGTCGCTCCACCTGCTCCGCAAAAGATCGTCGAAATCCATCCGCATGAGAAAGACATCCGCCGGGACTGGCTGGAATTTGTCAAATACGTACGGACCAACAAGGTGTGGATGGCCCAGGATCTTCAGCGTGCAGACTCGGTAAAGCAAAGGGACAAGGAAATGCATCTGCATTACAGCGATCCAGCCAATTGCTCCCTCCTTAGGCAAAAAGAAAACCGCCAACTCCTTACAGAATACTTTCTCGATTTTTTTCAAAAGGATCTGAAAATCCGATTCATCATACCCGACCAGCAGGACGCTGCCGAAACACCGGGTGCCGACACCCCACAGAGTAAGAGACAGCAACTCGCAAACGATCCCCTGGTCATCATGGCGGCCGAGGTTTTCAGTGGCCAGGTTGGAGATATCCGAATCGGTCAGCAGAGCCGATAGACTTTTTTCAGGAAAATACGAAATGGACATCAGCAGTATCATGCAGCAGGCCCAGGCAATGCAAGAGAAGATGGCAAAAATACAGGAAGATCTGGCCAAACTGAGCGTCACGGGCTCGGCGGGGGGCGGTATGGTCCTCGCTAAGGTGACAGGACAGGGTGAGATCCTTTCTGTAACCATTGAAAAAGAACTGATCAGCCCCGATGAAGCCGAACTCTTGCAGGATCTCGTTGCCGCGGCGGTCAATGATGGACTGAGAAAAGCCAAAGAAGCTGGCAAGCAGGCCATGGGCCAGCTCACCCAGGGAGTAAACATCCCGGGTCTCTCTCATCTTTTCTAAGTTTCGGAATACATCCCATGCAGGTTATCCCACCAGCCCTCGAACGACTCATCGAAAGCCTCGGCAAACTGCCAGGCATCGGCAGAAAAACCGCAACCCGCTTGGCTCTCAACATCCTCCGCCGTCCAGTCTCGCAGGCCCTTGAGCTGGCTGCTGCGCTTTCGGAACTGCACGGAGCCATCCAACTCTGCTCCTGCTGTTTCACTTTTTCGGAATCCGACCCCTGTGCAATATGCGCGGATCCCAAAAGAAATAGCGCAATTATCTGCGTGGTCGAACAACCCGGCGACCTCCTGGCCATCGAGAAAACCGGCAGCTTCCGGGGCCATTACCACATCCTGCACGGTGTCCTCTCGCCGATGGACGGTATCGGCCCAGAAGAAATAAAAATACGCGAGCTCCTCGCCAGGGTCAACAGCGGGACCGCCGATGAAGTCCTGATCGCCACGAGCTCGACGGTCCCAGGTGAGGCTACAGCCTCGTACCTGATTGATCGACTGCAAGGCGCCCCAATCAAACTCACGCGCCTTGCCTGCGGCATCCCCATGGGTATGGATATTAAATACGCTGACCGGCATACACTTGCCAAAGCGATCGAAAGCAGGTCACCTGCTGTCTGAACAAGATGTATTTCTCTCATTCTTCTGTGTATTTTTCCTTGACAGGACCACCGCTTTACTGGTAATTGGAACAGGTTCATTGCTTCTTTTCCCATAATTCTCTGAAGCATCCCAGCAAGTTTGAACAGGCGCGTAGCTCAGTGGGAGAGCGCTACCTTGACGTGGTAGATGTCGTGGGTTCAATCCCCTCCGCGCCTACCAAATATAAGGCTAAAGTAAGAACGACCTTGACAGCAAGGCGTTTGCTCTTTAGCCTTTATTTTTATATGGAAAGAATCTTTTCGATGGATATAGTCATCACCCTGCAGGATGGAGAGGCCGTCACAGTCGCTGCGCCAATAACAGTGCGAGAGGCACTTGAACGGCTCTTATCCAACAAACAGCGCAAACGCACTATTGCCGTATTGGCCAATGGTATTGCCCTTGATTTAAGCAGAACACTGACTACCGACACGACCCTGCAACCGATTTTGATTGAGACAGCAGAGGGCCTTGATATTCTGCGCCATAGTACAGCCCATGTGATGGCACAGGCCGTGAGAGATATCTTCGGCACCAATGTCAAAGTGGCGATTGGCCCCTCCATCGACAACGGATTCTACTACGATTTTCAAAGAAATGAGCCGTTCAGCACGGAAGATTTCGAGAAAATTGAAGAGAGAATGCACGCCATTGCCAATGAGCGACAGCAGTTCATTCGAACTGAACTGCCAAGTGGCGAGGCCATTGAACTCTTTGAAAAGCAGGGTGAAAAATATAAAGTAGAGCTGCTGCGGGATTTGGAAGCGGAAACCGTCTCCTTTTATCGCATTGGTGAATTTACCGATCTCTGCCGAGGGCCTCACCTGCCCGACACCTCCCTGGTCCAGTCGTTCAAACTCCTGCGTGTTGCCGGTGCTTACTGGCGTGGTGACGAAAAAAATGACGTCCTCCAGCGTATCTACGGAACTGCATTCTTTGACCAGAAGGCCCTGAATAAATATCTCAACGACCTCGAAGAGGCGAAAAAACGCGACCATCGAAAACTCGGGCGTGAACTCGACCTCTTTACGACACAGGATACTATTGGTCCCGGACTCATCCTCTGGCAACCGAAGGGTGCGCAACTCCGCCGACTTATTGAAGATTACTGGAAGGACGAGCACTACCGTCACGATTACGAACTGCTTTACACCCCGCATATTGCCCGGCAGGACCTCTGGAAAACCTCAGGGCATCTCGATTTCTACAGCGAGAACATGTACTCGCCAATGGATATAGACGAGGTAAAGTATCAGCTCAAACCGATGAACTGCCCCTTCCACATCGGCGTCTACAGCAGTCGCAAACGCAGCTACCGCGACTTTCCGCTGCGCTGGTGCGAGCTTGGCACGGTGTATAGATATGAGCGCGCCGGGGCTCTGCACGGGCTGCTAAGGGTAAGGGGTTTCACCCAGGACGATGCCCATATATTCTGTCGCCCGGATCAGCTTGAGGAAGAAATCTTCAACATTCTTGAGTTGAACCTGCACATCCTGAAAACTTTCGGGTTCGTGGATTACGATATCTATCTCTCCACCCGACCGGAAAAATATGTCGGCAGTGATGAGAACTGGCAACGAGCAACGGATGCACTGAAACTGGCCCTTGAGAAAAAAGGGCTGGAGTTCATGATAGACCCCGGTGAAGGAGTCTTTTACGGTCCGAAAATTGACATCAAAATAAAGGATATCCTTGGTCGCGCCTGGCAGTGTTCAACCATTCAGGTCGATTTCAATCTGCCTGAGCGTTTTGAGATGTCCTACACCGGAGCCGACAACAATGAACACCAGCCCATCATGATCCACAGGGCGCTCATGGGTTCTCTCGAGCGCTTCATCGGGGTACTCATTGAACACTACGCAGGGGTATTCCCCCTCTGGTTTGCCCCGGTGCAGGCGCGGATTCTCAACATCACCGACGACCAAGCCGACTACTGCCAGGGAGTCTATGAGCAGCTACGCAAGGCTGGTATTCGGATAGAAAAGGATGTCCGAAACGAGAAATTGAACTATAAGATCAGAGAGGCGCAACTCGCCAAAGTCCCCTATATGCTGATTGTCGGCGACAAAGAAAAGGAGCATGGCACAGTCACCGTTCGTTTACGCGACGGAAAAAACCTGCCGCCCCTCTCGATCCAGGAATTTGCCGCAAAAGTTGCGGAGGAATGTCAGGCTGGACGCGGTATCTGACAAACTCCATAGTAGAAGAAGGTACTCTGGACTGGTCCGCGAAGATATTCAACCACTTCGCACCTGTTACGGGAGTGTAAGCATATTTAAAAAGCTCGTAGATTCGAGGAGGTAACATTATCAACAAAAGAGGGAAAACGACTCCGGTTCAACGTGAAGAACAGTCCACTACCAATGACGGAATTCGCTATGCAAAAGTCAGGCTTATTGGCAGTGACGGAAGCCAGTTAGGAATCTTCACAGCCGAAGAGGCACGGCAGATGGCCTACGAAGAAGGGCTTGACCTGGTAGAGGTCTCAGCAAACGCTGACCCTCCTGTCTGCCGGATAATGAACTACGACAAGTTCCGCTACGAGCAGAAGAAAAAAGCGCAGGAAGCCAAAAAGAAGCAAACGGTAATTGAGACCAAAGAGATAAAATTCCGTCCCAAGACTGAGGAGCATGATCTGAACTTTAAGATCAGCCATATAAAGAAATTCCTCAGCCAGAAAAATAAAGTGAAGCTGACCATGCGTTTTCGTGGCCGTGAGATTGTCTATGCCCAGACAATCGGCCTCGAAGCGATGAACAAAATAGCCGAAACCCTTGAGGAAGATGCAATCATCCTGCAGTCTCCCAAGATGGAAGGCCGGCAGTTGGTTATGTTTGTAGGTCCCAAATTGTAAGAGATTAGTAATTTCAGCCCCCGTTGAAAAAACTATATTTGAATGTTCAAGAAAAGCTACCGTAGTGACCTGACGTTCTTCCATGAACGGCGTGTTGTGAGGTAGCGCTGCATATGAAGCGCAAAGGAGTTTTATTATGCCAAAAATGAAGACCAAAAGAGGCGCAGCCAAGCGTTTCAAACTGACTGGATCTGGAAAACTCAAACGTAACAAGGCTTTTTCCAGCCATATTCTTACCAAAAAATCAACCAAAAGAAAACGTGGCCTGCGAAAAAGCGACCTCGTTGACTCGGCGAATTTCAAACAAATCAAGAAGATTCTACCTTATCTGTAATATCAGGCGGACCCTGGTCAGCCAGGAATATGTCCATTTCTGTCCCAAGAGAGACAGGAAGACAAGCCTATTGAACCTGCACCTGAGCAACCAGGCAGGTATATAAAGGAGTATAGAACATGCCACGCGTAACACGAGGTTTTAAGGCACGCAGAAGAAGAAACAGAGTACTGAAACTCGCCAAGGGATTCAGAGGTGGTCGTTCGCGCCTTTTCCGTTCAGCAACAGAAGCCGTTGATCGCGCATTAAATTACGCCTTCCGGGATAGAAGAGCCAAAAAGCGGGATTTCCGTCGTTTATGGATCGCACGCATAAATGCCGGCGCTGACATGAACGATATAAGCTACAGCAGATTCATATGCGGTCTGAAAAAGGCCGGGGTTGAACTCGACAGAAAGGTCCTTTCCAATATGGCCATTCTCGATGCCGGGTCCTTCGCCAAACTGGTCCAACTGGGTGCATGCCGGCAATGGTAATTTACCGACCATTGGCCGGCATGCTGTTTCATTGAGTACACATTATTTGTTAAAATCTATGGAACTTGAGCTTCAGAGCCTTGAAAGAGAGGCACGGCAATTACTGGAAACCCTCTCCGACAGCCACGGCCTCGAAGAGTTCAGAATCCGTTATCTTGGTCGCAAAGGACAATTCAGCACAATCCTGCGTAAGCTCGGAACGGTTTCCGAAGAAGATAGGCCACGCTTGGGACTGTTGGCGAATTCTCTCAAAGAAAATATTGAGCGGCTCTTTACAGAACGACTGACCGAGATACAGTCCTCTTCCGGAGCCAACGAAAAATCGGCAATTTCCCTCGACCTCACCCTGCCGGGCCGAATCATGGAAACCGGACGTCTGCATCCTGTAACCCAGATCATGCAGGAAGTCTGCGCTATCTTTGAGAACCTTGGTTTCTCTGTTGCCGAAGGGCCGGATGTCGAGCAGGACTACTACAACTTTGAAGCCCTCAATATCCCGGCCCATCATCCGGCCAGGGATATGCACGACACTTTCTATGTCAGTGACTCCATCCTGCTGCGCACCCACACCTCGCCGATGCAGGCCCGCATAATGGAGACCCGGCAGCCACCCCTGCGGGTCATCGCCCCCGGCAAGGTCTACCGCTGCGATTCAGATATCACCCATACACCGATGTTCCATCAAGTTGAGGGTTTTCTGGTCGACAAACATGTTTCATTTGCCGATCTCAAGGGAGTTCTGACCGTTTTCACCCAGAAGATGTTTGAACAAGAACTGCCCCTGCGCTTCCGCCCCAGTTTCTTCCCCTTCACTGAACCGAGTGCTGAGGTTGATATCGCCTGCGTTATCTGCGGTGGTTCTGGCTGCCGGGTCTGCAAGAAGTCGGGCTGGCTGGAAATCCTCGGTTCTGGCATGATCGATCCGGAAGTCTTCCGGATGGTCGGGTACGACCCTGAGGTGTACAGCGGCTTTGCCTTTGGACTTGGAATCGAGCGTATCGCCATGCTCAAATATGGCATAGACGATATCCGGCTCTACTACGAGAACGATCAACGTTTTCTCTCACAGTTTTAATACTATTCAGAACCTTCACCGAAAACTGCCATGAAGTTCACGCTTGACTGGTTGAACCAATACGTCGATACCGAAGGCCTCACCGCCGAACAACTGGCCGACCACCTGACCATGCTTGGTCTTGAGGTAGATGCCGTCCTGCCTCTGTTTCAGGATCTGGCAGACTTGAAAACAGCTCGAATTACTACCGCCGTACCCCACCCCGAGGCCGATCGCCTCACCCTCTGCCAGGTCGCAGTTGGAACTGAGACACTGCAGATTGTCTGTGGGGCTCCCAACGCCAGAGCGGGTCTTGCGACAGTTGTGGCCCTGCCAGGCACAATTCTGCCTGGCAACGTCAAGATCAAAAAATCCAAGGTGCGAGGCGTCGAGTCCTGCGGCATGCTCTGCTCAGAAAGAGAGCTTGGCCTCAGCGATAGCCATAGCGGTATAATGGAGCTCCCCGAGGACACCGAACACGGTCAATCCTTCATCAAGGCAATGGGGCTCGAAGACACCCTCATTGAGGTCGACCTTACGCCAAACAGGGCTGACTGCGCATCAGTCATCGGCATTGCCCGCGAGATCGCAGGCAAGATCCATCGCCCCTTGCGCCTGCCGGTGCAGAATGCCCAGGTCGCCCAGACCAGCAGAGCATTCACTGTTGATGTAGAATCATCCGAGCTGTGTCCCCGCTATGCCGCCCGCCTGATTACCGACATTAAAATTGGCCCATCTCCTTTATGGCTGCGTAATCGCCTCTCCGTGATCGGTCTCAGATCCATCAACAATGTTGTTGATATCACCAACTTTGTCATGATGGAATACGGGCAGCCCCTGCATGCCTTCGATTTTGACAACCTGGAAAACGGACGCATCCTGGTTCGTGCACCGCGGGCCGAAGAAACGACCTTCACGACCCTCGACGGCATGGAGCGTCAGCTCACCCCCGACATGCTGCTGATTTGTGACGGCAAGCGACCTGTGGCCTTGGCCGGCATAATGGGCGGTATGAATTCTGAAGTCACGGAAACGACAACCACTGTTTTACTGGAAAGCGCCTGTTTTAATTCTGTATCAATCCGTAAGACTGCCCGACGACTCAATCTGGCAACAGATGCATCCTATAGGTTCGAGCGCGGCGTCGATCCCGAGGGAGTTTGCAATGCCATGGACCGAGCAGTGCAACTTTTCTGTGAGTTTGCCGGCGGTAAAGCCGAAGAGAACGGGGTTGATGTGTACGGCGGAAAACTTCCCCTCAAATCACTGACCTTGAGAGTTTCCAGGACATCCGACCTCCTCGGCATCTCGCTTTCGGCAGAAGAAATACAGGAATTGCTTGAATCTATCGGCATCCGCGTCAAGCAAAAAGACGGTGATACCCTCTGGGTTAATCCACCTTCATTCAGGATGGACATAGAGCGTGAGGCTGATCTTGTCGAAGAGATTGCCCGGCTTTATGGCTATAACAATATCCCGGTTTCTCTGCCAGAGGTACACCTCAGTTACCCGGAACAGGATTCCAGCCGGCTCAAACGAGCCGAGATACGTCGTTTTCTGACCGGAATTGGTTTCAGTGAGGCCATTAATTACAGTTTCTCGAACGAGAAATACATTGATCTCCTGTGCCTTTCGGCTAACGACAAGAGAAGAAAAGTTGTCAGGCTTCTCAATCCGCTCAGCGAAGATCAGGCGGTGATGCGCACATTGCTCCTCCCCGGCCTGCTCGAAAATGTCAATCGTAATATCAGATTCCAAAAGACTGCGGTGAAACTTTTCGAGATAGGCAAGGTCTTTCAGCCAACAAAAGAGGGGCAGCAACCTGAAGAAATTACCCGGATTGCCGGCGTCCTCTGCGGAAACCGCCACGGCTATAGCCCCATACTGCATTTCCGGGAAGAGGACGTCGATGTGCTTGACGCCAAGGGCGCCGTGGAGTTTATCCTTCGACAAATGCGTCTTGTTCTGGATATCGACACTGATTCGCTACGGTTTCACCAGCCGACCGATGACGAAATTGAACCTTTCGCGGTAGTCGGCCAGGCATTAGACCTGAAACAGGGCGATACGCTTCTCGGTTCCCTCGGCAAGATCAGAGCAGATGTCTTGCGGGGATTCGGCATTAAACACGATGTCTATTATTTCGACCTCCAGTTAGACCTTCTCTGCACAATGAAAGCGTCCCCCAAGGCTTTTTCTGCGTTACCGGTTTATCCCGCGGTCAAACGAGACATAGCCCTGATTGTACCGATGGGCGTCGCTGCAGGAGATATGGTTCAAGCGATTCGCCGAAGCGGAGATGCGCTGATTGAAGATGTTTCTCTCTTTGATGTCTACCAGGGAAAAAACATCAAAAATGGCTGCAAGAGTGTAGCCCTGTCTATCACTTATCGTTCAGCAACCAAGACACTTACAGAAAAAAATGTTGAAAAATCCAACACAAAGTTAGTAAGCTTGCTGACAGAAAAATTTGGAGCGCATTTACGTGATGCCTGATATCAAGACTTTCAACCTGACCCGGAAAGAACTGGCCGAATCCATTGCCGAAAGAATGGGATTCTCACAAAGCAGCTGTTCCGATATCGTCGACAGCTTTCTGGCTGTGATGAAACAGCAACTGTTGGCCGGTGGCTCAATCAAACTTGTTCACTTCGGAACGTTTTCCTTGCGGGACAAATCTCCCCGAAAAGGTCGCAATCCCCGGACCGGTGATGCGATTACTATCAGGAAACGGCAGACTGTCAGTTTCAGGCCAAGCAAACAACTGAGAGAGCTGATCAACAGGTAGTGTTCGTTCCCCATCTTATACAGGAGTATGACTGGCGAAATGAAGGTGCAGATTCCAGACAAGCTCTATTTTAAGATTGGTGAGGTGGGCAAACTGGCGGATGTCCCTCCTCATGTGCTGCGCTATTGGGAAAGTGAATTCAGCGCAATTCGACCCAAACGAGCCAGCTCCAAACAGCGCCTGTTTCGCCGCGCAGATGTAGTGCTCATCCTCAAACTCAAGGAACTTCTTCACGAACAGGGCTATACGATTGCCGGGGCCAGGAAGTATCTGGCGGATCATGGTGATTTGGCCGACGATCAGCACGAAACGCCTGCAACTCCTCAGCCGGAGTTGTGTCACGCACTGGACAAAATCAAGGAAGAACTGCTGCACCTGCAAAAACTTCTTGCTGGAAAACGAGTGTAACAGCCTGCTTGGCCACACCTTCTGTTGACAGCCACAACAACTCATGTTAGATACAGCGACACACGGCGGGATGTAGCGCAGTCTGGTAGCGCACCTGAATGGGGTTCAGGGGGCCGGAGGTTCAAATCCTCTCATCCCGACCAGCTAAACACAAAGGGTTTAACAGTCACAACTGACTGTTAAACCCTTTTTTTATGCCCATTGCGTCTTGTGGTTGTTTATGTATAATGTTCCACACTGCTCTGTTTAATGGTTGGATCGTCTCAAACTACGCCCAAAGAAAGCAACCTCCGCAAAGCCGGTGGCATTCAAAACCGTGAACCACTTAAAGGGATATGTTCAAAAGATTCTCTTACCACCATTCGGTGGCAAACTGTTTAAAGAGAGATAATTTCTCGATATGCTTGTCTTTTTTCTCCTTGGCCTGGATGTATGCATTCATTTCCTCTTCATCTGTATCGACTGTTATGCTGATTGAAATCTGAGTTGGATTGGCTGAAATATAAACATTCGGTTTTGCAGCACTCCCCACAAAATCAAGGAAAGTGCGATGAAAATCGGGATAATGAACAACCCGTCAAAATCAGTCTATGATGAAGCGGCATTCTGTGGCAAAGCCGGTTTCGATTTTCTGGATCTTACCATCGAAGGCCCTCACGCTACCAACGTTGATATTGCGCAATTGAAGCCGATCCTTGATTCCTATGGCTTATCCATCACCGGGCATACCGACCCCTGCCTTCCGCATGCGTATCCCATCCAGGGAGTCCGTAAAGCGTGCTTAATAGAACTGGAGCGATGTGCCAGGGTATTTTCGTCCCTGGGGGCGAAGGTCATGAATATTCATCCCTGCTATCTCTGTCCTCCAGCTATGAGAAAGGATTTGGTCTCATTCAATATTGAGGCGCTGCAACCCATTGTTGCAATGGCAGCATCCTATGGACTCATACTGGTATTTGAAAACTACAAAACCCCGTTTGACCAGGTTTCCACCTTTAAAAACTTGCTGAAGGAAGTGCCGGGTTTAAAACTTCATCTCGATTTCGGGCACACAAACTTCGGCAAGGATAATCATGAGGTTTTTTGCGGAGAGCTCGGAGAACACATCGAACATGTTCACTTTTCTGACAACCGATCAAGATCCGATGATCATATGCCCCTGGGTATAGGAACCGTGAATTGGGAAAATGCCGTAAATTCATTGAAGGCCGCCGGTTACAATAGTACCATCACCCTGGAAATTTTCTGCAATGATCCGAATATGCAACACAAATATCTGGACCTGAGCCGGGAATGGATTCAGAAACTCTGGGAGTAGTGTCAGGCTCTCCCTAACGATTTTAAATTTGTCAAAAAGGCATAGCACAATGCACCCACTTCTTTCCTTTTGCTCAATGGGCGTTCGGTAGTGGGTCTAAACTTGGCACAGAATTCTACAGATGCTCCGCGTAGCCGTCGATGCATCGCTCCTTAAAAAGGGTAAAGATATTTGAGATATACCCTTCAACACAAAGTAATCGATTCATTTTTTCAAGTCGTATTTATTAATATCCAAACGTAATTAAGGTCTTATATGAGCCTATTGACCATTGATCAAAAAAAATGCAAGCAGGACGGCCTCTGCGCGGCTGACTGCCCCATGGGGATTATTCGATTCGAAGGAAAAGGCCACTACCCTGAGATCTTACCCGAGAGCGAATCGATGTGCATACGGTGCGGCCACTGTGTAGCAGTTTGTCCCCACGGTGCCCTGGATCACCTCGATGTGCCATTGGCCGCATGCACAGCCATCGATAAGGCACTGGCCATCACACCGGCCCAGGCTGATCAGTTCCTGCGTTCACGACGCTCCGTCCGGCAGTTCAAGGATAAGCCGGTGGAAAAGGCCACGTTGCAACAATTGATCGCGACTGCCCGCTATGCCCCGACTGCCAGCAATCTGCAATTGG
This sequence comes from Desulfobulbaceae bacterium, assembly GCA_020049575.1. Lineage (GTDB taxonomy): Bacteria > Desulfobacterota > Desulfobulbia > Desulfobulbales > Desulfocapsaceae > Desulfoprunum. Next base: position 5,286 of record JAIFKM010000140.1, on the reverse strand, counting down.
TGGAATGGCTGGTCATAGACGATCCGCAGCGGTTACACCTCATCGCCGCTCAGGTGATTGACTGGATGCGTTCTCTGCTGCAGGACCCCAAAGCCACAGTGATGCCATACTATCCTATGCTGGTGAAGGCCTGGGATGCCGGTGTCGATACAATCCTGCGTTCTGCCCCCTGTCTGGTGACGGCCATGGCGCCAGGTCCCGCATCGGTCCGCATGATCGATCTGACCCTGGCGCTCAGCTACCTGGAACTGGCCGCGCCCCAATATGGCCTGGGGACCTGCTGGGCCGGTCTTCTGCAAGGAGCGATGCTCGCCAATCCCTCTCTCAAACAAGCGGTGGGCATTCCACAGGAGTATCCTTTCCACTTCCCGCTGATGATCGGCTACTCCAAGGTGCGCTATTATCGCCTCCCCGAGCGCAAACCACCAATAATTCATTGGCGATGACATCTGAACGATCAATTATTTGAAATAAATAGGATAATCCCCAATCACCTTACTGAGTTTGAATACAATATGTTATAAAATTTCACATCACCACATGGCGGAGGGATTCATGTCCACGTTTTTAGTTTTCAAGCCGTATCCCATGCGGATCGGCCAAAAGATTTTTATTGAAAGCGGCCCCCGACGGGGAGATTGGGAAGTAATAGACCTCAGCGACCGAAAGGTCAATCTGCGCTGCCCCTTCTCAGGGCGTGAGGTTGAATGGGATCGATTCTGCTATCTGGTGGAAGAAGGAAGCGGGGACTGGCCCCATCCTGAATAGACGAGAAGGAAAGTGCAGATGCTCATGCCCTGATTATTTTCTTTGATAGATATCGGGGACATTGATCTCCATGATGTTTTCTGGCTTTTTGGGCGGGACAAACCCCAATTGACGATACAGGCCATGGGCATCGGAAGTGGCCAGCAGCCAGCGACGAAGTCCCTGCAGCTCAGGATGCGCGAGAATGCAGGAAATCAACCACTTCCCAAGACCTCGCCCCCTGAACTCTGGAAGGATAAACACATCGGCCAAATAGGCAAAAGTGGCTCGATCTGTGATTGCCCTCCCAAAACCAATTTGGCCACCTTCATGATACACCCCAAAGGCCAGAGAATTTTGTATCGCTTTCCTTACAACCGCTTTCGGGATGCCTTTCGCCCAATACGAAGCACTTAAAAAACCGTGAATTATCTCAATATCGAGATCATCCTGATCTGATGAGATTGTATACAGACCCTGCTGCCATTTCATGTTTTTCTCCTTTTCCGAAATATTGAGACAAACCCTTATCATTTTAGAATCTTAACATGACGAGGCTGTTCTCGCTGAAAAAGTTATCAAGTCCATCGAACCCAAAGATGACCATCTCGATTTGACGAGGTTCCGGCTCCACTACCTCGACAAGATCAAGAAAAAGGTTTCTCCCTTTGAAATTGAGTTGCTTCCACCCAGGGGAATGTTGACTATGACATTACCACTCAAGAAAAAAGATCAGAGGCCGGATGCCGCTGAACTGCAGAACATTCTGGTTCAGCATGGTTATCCAGGTACCATTGATGATGACTTTGGTTATAAAATATAGATGATGGCTATTATCTACGGCGACACCTGGAATTCTTCTGAGCAAGGCATTCCCGGCCAATGTAATGCTCATGACTCAGGAAATTCAACCGGAGACAGATTTCAAATGGATCATCGAAACCGTTTAAGAAATCTCCTGCTGCTACTTCTGCTGGGGTTGATTGCCGGTTGCGCCCAATTACCCAAACACGCGCAACCGCATTTTTATGCCCCTCAGGATGAAGCCCTGGTCAGTAGGAAAGGATTTGGCTACCGACTGTTGCTGGTTGCAGATTTTAAGGCAGCGTCTCTCCCTCCGGACTATCGTCAATATGATCACAGTATCGGCGCACAATCATGTATAAGTATCCGGCCTTCCCGCGATTTGAAAATTCACATCGGGCAGGCGTACTATCAGAATATGTTGTTTTATTCCGGGACTCTTTCGCACCTCAAATTTGAGGCGATCTTCGTTCCGGAGTGTTCGTGGTGGAATCCGGCGCTTGACAGGAGAAAGAATGAATATGTCCTCCAGCACGAACAGATTCATTTCGCCCTGGCGGAAATAGCCGCACGCAAGCTGACCAGTAAAGCCGGTTACGAGATGCAAAGCTATATTGCATTCGGTAACAGTTACTCTGAGGTCGAGAAAGAAATCGTTGAAAAGCTGAAAAATATGGGACAGGAAACGATGGAAGCGAGTCTTCAAGAACACACCAGGTTCGATGAAGACACATCACTGTTCCATGACCCGCAGGCACAACGAAAGTGGTTGAAAAACATCGAAATTCGCCTTACTGAAGGGAATGACAACAGCTAAATTCCAATGGATACGATGTGTGACAAAGTTCTTCTTGCCATTTTCAGCGAAAGGCACGAAGAATAATTTTAAACCTTGCTTCTGGCACTATTGGACAGATGAAGGATGAACCCTGGGAGGATTGGAATGAAGAAGAAAAGATGGCCATACCGCATCGCATTGCTTGTCGCCATGGTGTTTCTCGGGGGATGCGGCATGCCGCCGCATGTGGTGCATATCAGTTCCGATCCTTCAGGCGCAATGGTTTTCCACAACGACAAGGTGCTTGGCGAGACACCTCTCGATACGACTATCGACCAGCGACTGGGGGATTACAACATTTATACTTTCAGGGTGGTGAAGGAAAACTATATGCCGGCGCGCAAGGCCTTCAAGGAACAATTCCACCAGCAGACAGTGGCAGATGTCATTCCCTCGACACTGCACTTCGTCCTGGAGGAAAGGGAAAAATACGCAATCTATATTACCTCCGAACCGAGCGGTGCCATGGTGACCTTGAACAGTGAGGTGATTGGCGAAACGCCTTTTACCTACACAGTCAGGGAGATGGTCGGAAATCCAAGGATCTTTAATTTTGTGGCAGTCAAGGAAGGCTATCGGGAAAGTGAGACTGTGCTCAAGGAATTCCTGCCCCAAGATAATGGCACAGTTTTCGAATTCCCTGAGTCCCTGCACTTTGATCTGACAAAATGAACGAAAAAAAGGCAACAGGGTTGGTGCAGACCGAGAGGTTGCCGCAGTCAATAACACACTGATGAAAAATTACAGAGTATATCAGGTTGACGCATTCACAAAAGATCTCTTTCGAGGAAATCCGGCCGGAGTTGTCGCCAACGCCGACAACCTTTCGGCAACACAGATGCAGGCAATTGCACGGGAAATGAACAATTCCGAAACCGCCTTCATTCTTTCGCCGACCACCGCCGATCATGAAGTATGGGTTCGCTTTTTCACACCCACGACTGAAGTCCCGATATGCGGACACGCAACGATCGCTGCTCATTATGTGCGAGCGCTGGAACTGAGGCTTCCGTCGGGTCGGGTACTTCAGAAAACTGGCGCAGGAATCCTGCCCGTAGAAATTATCTGTGAAGATGGCGATTACCGCATTGTGATGACTCAAGGAACCATAGAATTCGACGAGCCCTTACCTCGCCTGGAATGCGATGAGATTATCGCAGCCTTGGGACTTTGTCAGAGCGATCTGGATGACCATTGCCCGATGGAGATCGTTTCCACGGGACACTCGAAGGTCTTGATTGGAATCAAGAATAAATCGACCCTGGACCTGCTTCAACCCAACCTGGCCCAATTGAGTGATATCAGCCGGCGGATCAAGTGCAATGGTTTTTTTGTCTTTTCGCTGCTCAACAATGGAAGCGATGTGCTTTCCCACGGCCGTATGTTTGCGCCGGCCATCGGCATTGCGGAAGATCCGGTGACAGGCAACGCGAATGGCCCGTTGGGGGCATATCTGGTTCATCATCGCCTCGCACAGCATGACGGACACCATTTTTCGTTCAAGGGTCAGCAAGGAGAGGCTATCGGTCGTCTGGGAACAGTCGAGATCACGGTGGAGATTGAGGAAGGCAGACCCAAGACAGTGCGCGTCGGAGGACATGCCGTCGTTGTCTTCAAATCCGAACTCGTAGTGTAACCTGGAGAACAACAGGGGATGAATCCCACCTACCTATCCCGTCCGGAGAAATCCTGAAACTACAAACCCAAGGAGATTGTCATGAAAACAACGGCAATTGTTCTTGCAGGCCTTCTCGTATTGGCACGTTACGGATGCAGTAGTGAAGATGCGAAAGAAACTGCTGAAAAATCAAAGGAAGCGGCTTCTGCAACTCAAGAGGCAGCTCTTGACCTGAAAGGAAGAGCAGAGGCCTTGACGAAATTTTGAAACTCCTTTGGGTGTCGTTCCTGTTCAACACGTTGAACTGTCCTTGACAAGCCAGCGAAATGGCTATGCCATTAACCGAGACCAAAAATTTAGGCATTCTTTGCTTGGTTGCATAGACCGCCGAACCCTCCTGTGGAACTGTTCGTCCCCGAATACCTCACTCACTTTGTCACTGTCCTGAGTTTTCTTGTTTTCCGGTTTATGATCCTTACAGTATCAGTATCGGCAGAGAAGGTCTTTGCCGTGTGGTCCTTGAGCCAAAATGGAGGCTACGATCATGGCAACCAAAGAAGAAGTATGCAAAAAAATTGAGTCGGTTTTCCCCAAAGCCGGAACATGCGGCGTTGATTTTGATGTCGAATACGATGATGAAATCCGTGCATGGTCAGTGGATCTGCACCATGGCGATCATCACCTGAAAACCTTCATTGAAACCGACGAAGCTGACAGCTGCCTGGAAGGAAAATCTTGTATTCCTCTGGGAATGCAAGTTGCTCAGCTTAAACACAATTTCGACATGCCCTCCTGCGCCGAGTAATCCAGTCAGGGCAGCTATTCAAACCAGCAGTATGCAATACCTTCAGGGGCAACCACTTTGGTTGCCCCTTCCCTATTGTCAACGCACTTGCAACTGTTGTTTTGCGCAGAAAAGTACGTAGGATCGTAGAAATCTGGATTGTCATATTCCCGGGACGAAAGGATCATAACCGGCAACGGGGAACATCTATTTTGCCGGGGTAAATACACGTATTTTCAATCAAGCGAGGACATAATGAAAGAGAATTTTGCATCCCACATATGGATAACCGATAACGAAGGTCGCGGGTATGTCTGCAAGGTAAGCGAAGACCTTGAAGAAAGGACAAATATGGCGTCCCTCTCCGAGGAAGAGAAGGTAACATGCGAAGATTTCAACAGCTGTTCCAGTAGATATTCCCTGGAAAATCTCAACAATTTGAAATTCAACAAAAAATAACCTGTTGATCTTAAGGAAAACACAAAGGGCAGGTGA
>JAIFKM010000198.1 GCA_020049575.1 Desulfobulbaceae bacterium | reverse complement strand
TGAATGAAGGGTTACGCTACTCAATTGATAGACTCGGCCTTGAACGTGTGTCGAGCAACACCATAATAGTTAAAAAACCCTATAAACGCTGATGATTCTTTCTCACGTATCTAAGCCTCTTGCAAAATGAGCAGCTTGCCGAAGAGTGTTGAAGGCAAGCTCTCTGATCTTTGGCAATCCAATTAAAGCTTGCCAATGGATATATTACAGACTGCCCAGCTGGGCTGGTTTAAGGTGTCAGTTGCATCGTCACAATCAAAAAATGCAGGGAGTAAGTAACCACCGGCAAAGCCGGTGGCATTCAAAACCGTGAACCGCTCAAAGCGGTATGTTCAAAAAATTCTCTGACCACCATTCGGTGGTCAACTGTTAAAATAGAGATAATTGCTCGACACGTTGGTCTTCTTTCTCCTGAGCCTGGATATATGCTTTTACCACATCTTCATCCGCTCCGACTGTTGAAACAAAATAGCCCCGTGCCCAAAAATGCATGCCGCTATAGTTCTTCCTTTGTTCGAGGTATGTTCGAGCTATATGGATCGCGCTCTTGCCTTTTATATATCCAACCACCTGTGAAACTGAATATTTCGGAGGAATCGATATCAGCATGTGGATGTGATCCGTCTACAGATGTCCTTCCAAAACCTTGCTTTCTTTCTGGTGGGCAAGTTCGTGCAACACTTCCCCCAAATTCTTCCGAAGCTGACCGTAAAGTATTTTCCACCGGTATTTCGGAATCCACACGACATGATACTTGCATTCCCATTTCGTGTGGCTTAAACATTGTATTCGTTCATGAAGCCTCCTTGCGTGACTTTGACCGGTCCACGTTTTTGGAGGCTTCTTTATTTTGCAGGAACCGTCAAACTGTTATTGTCCCCCGGCAAAGCCGGGGGGATTACCTATAGGAAATTACTTGTTCGCCCAACATAAGAACATAAGAAAGAGAGACACAATGGATGACTACACGCTTTTAATTGACCTACATAAACAAGGCCATCGGCAAGGTCCGGGCGGTGATGCTGAGACAGAACTTGCTCTCAACCTCGCGATGATTGACCGCAATGCCGCACTGAAAATTGCTGATATCGGTTGTGGAACAGGCGCGTCCGCTCTCCTGCTTGCACAACTCTTGAGAAAGTCGCATATCACGGCGGTTGACTTCCTTCAGGACTTTCTGGATGTTCTGAACAAACAAGCCGAAAGCGCGGGAGTTGCTGACCGAATATCGACGCTTGCATGCTCCATGGACGACTTGCCATTCGCCGATGAAGAACTGGACGTCATCTGGTCAGAAGGCGCCATATATAACATTGGATTTGAGAAGGGTGTAAGAGACTGGCGGCGTTTTCTTAAGGCAAATGGGCTCCTTGTTGCTTCAGAGATTACGTGGATTACAGATTCACGAGCTGCGGAAATTCAAACGCATTGGGACGGTGAATACCCAGAGATCAATGTGGCTTCTGGAAAAATCAGGGTTCTGGAAAAGTACGGCTACTCACCCATCGGATACTTTGTTTTGCCGGAACACTGCTGGCTGGAACAGTACTACCGACCGATGCAGTCCAGATTCGATGACTTCCTAAGTCGAAACGGCAACAGTGAAGAGGCACGCGCAATTGTGGCCGCCGAACGACACGAAATTGATCTTTACGAAAGAAATAAGGCCCACATCAGTTACGGGATCTATATTGCAAGAAAGCTGGGATAAAAGAGCGAACAAGGCGCTGCACTGGACGGGGATTCCGCTGCGCTCCCTTTCTGGCAATGAGCTTTGACGTTAAGATAGCCAGACCGAAGTTCTGAATAGTTTACCGTCTTGGCAATCTTATACTGCTACTGTTCGGCCAAATCTGAACCCACCCAGGTTTCAGGCTCAGGCTATACGCCCTGATTAACCACGATATTTTCAGGCATGGTGTTTAAGCCCACGATAATCAACATTCCGCTCAGCACTGCCATTTTCGAGGATTTGTTGATGTAATCAAAAGCTGTTAGTGAAAACCGTCAGATCGGGTCTCGATTTCTACAGGTTATTATCATTTGTTGCGGGATGTTTTTGTTATGCTCTTAAAGCCTTTGCGGGTTTTGATTCCTGTAAATGATCAGACAAATCCTGGAGAGACACTATTCTATCGGCGGTGTTCTTTTTCCTCCTCTCCAAGATCCCCCAGATAATGACAGCAACAGACCGGGAAGCCTGGAGAATTTTCTTTCTTTGCAGGTTCCCGAATGAACCACCAGAGGGCTGCCAGGCTTGAGACAGAGAGAAAAGCTGACAGGATTCCGAAGCCCAAAACAAGATTAGCAAGACCCGCGGCCCCGAGAAGTCCGATTGTGACCAGAAGTTTTATTTTCATAGCAGGTAGCCGAGAGCCCCCATTTCTACTGTTTGCCTGGTGTTCTCGCCCTTCAACTCAGTTGGGGGGACGAGAACATTGAGAGGCAAATGTGCCGCACAATCAGAAACACCTTCTATTTGATTGTGAACCGCGATCTTGCCAGAATCTGGCCATGTTCAGCGGCAATGTACCTGATCTCATACTCGCCCGGCTCTTGAGGGGTCTGGATTCGGACCGGATTGCCAGCCCTGGTGTATTCATAGGCCAGGTAACTGCCGCCGTCGCTATCGGGGGCCGCTATGCTGATATAGTCATTGGGAGCGTTAGGACCTTGCCAGGAGACAGTGATCTCCATGGCAGGCTGAGCCGAAGCAGGCCCCTCCACTTTCGCCGGCACCAGATCAACCGTCAAAGCCTGCCTGGCCAGGATATTGTTGTCAGGGGCAAGAATATAGCGAATCTCATAGCTCCCTGCCGCTGAAGGCAGTTGCAGCTTAACCGGGTTGCCTTCAGCCGTGTACTGATAGTAGATATACCCGCCGCCATCGTCTGTCGGATTGGCAATGGAAATATAATCGCCTTCCCTGGCCGGTCCCTGCCACTGCACCTCAATACTGCTGCCCATGAGTGCCGATACAGGCGCCTGCAGCTTCGCCGTCACACCCTTGACCACCAGCTGCTGGCGGGCGAGGATAATATTGTCCTGATGCTGAATATAGCGAACCTCATAGGTGCCCGGGTCTGACGGGCCAAGCAGCTCCACCGGGTTTCCCGATTTGACGTAGGCGTAGTTAAGATACCCTCCACCGTCATCGTCGCTTTTGGCAACGGAAATATAGTCGCCGTCATTTTTGGGTCCCTGCCACTCAACCTTGAATTTCGCTGCCGCCTCAACCTCCGCCGGGGCCTGTAGAGCGGCTGTCACGGCCTTGACAGCAATCTGCTTGCGGGCGATGATGACATCGTCCTGCCCGAGAACATAACGGACCTCCCAGTTGCCGGCTTGGGAAGGAGCGTTCAGCTGTACCGGGTTGCCCGTTTTGGTATACGCGTAATTATCGTAACCGTCCTCATCGTCAGGCCTGGCGATGGCGATATAGTCGATTTTGCTGTCTGGGCCCTGCCAGTTGACCATGAAGGTGCTGGCTGCATCAGCCTTTTCCGGGGCGGACAGGGTTGCTGTGATTTCTTTAATCTGAATGTTCTTGCGGGCAAGCACCTTGTCTCCGGCCCCCAGATAATAGCGAACCTCGTACGTGCCAGGCTTTGATGGAGCCTGAACCTGCAGCGTTTTTCCTTCTTTGGTGTAGGTATAGGCTGTATAGCCATGATCAGGCGATTCAGGGCTGGAAATGGCTATATAATCGGTCTGGTAACCGGGCCCTTTCCAACTTACCGCGACTGGAGATGCCGCGTCAGCTTCGGCAGGAACAACCAGCTCAACCTGGGCCGGCAGAACAGTGATGACCCTTTTGCCCAGTACCTTGCCACTATGACCATGGACATAGCGCAGCTCGAAATTGCCGGCATCGCATTTGGCAGCAACCTTCGCGGGGTTGCCCTGCTCGGTATAACTGTGGTCAAGACAATGACCGTCTTTAGGATCGGCAGTCGCCAGACAGATATAATCGCTCCGACTGTTCGGCCCCTGCCATTTAACCTCGAAGGTCTCACCTACCGTCACCTGCTGCGGTGCATCGAGAGTGGCCGTGCCCGGATCTTCCACCAATGGCGGCGGTGGCTCCTTGACCTTGGTAACAGTATCGGTCAGAGCACTTTTCAAGGCAGCGGCATTGTTGGCCGGAACAAACAGGCCACCGGTCTTGTCGGCGATACAGCGAACTCTATCCTGATCGTTCTTGCTGAGATCAAAGCCGATTACATGGACGGTGAAATCGACGCCGCTCATAGCGAGCTCGGCAGCAACCTGGCAGGGATCGCTGTCACAGGTCTCGAGCCCATCGGTAATCAGGATGACGGAAGCGGCTTCTTCTGTCGAGCGCAGGGTTTTCGCCGCCATCCGCAACGAGTCGCTCAAGGGTGTCTTTCCCTTGGCCGACAGTTCGGCAATCTTTGCCTTCATCGCTTCCGGGTTATGCGGACCGGGAGGGATCAGCAGTTCTATGTCTTTGCAATCTCCTTTGCGCCGGTGTCCATAGGTCATCAGACCGGTGTCGAAACCACCGGGCATGCTGTCAATAATTCCCTTCAGGGCTTCCTTGGCAATGGTGGTCTTGGCTTTTCCATCTATCTGGCCCCACATGGAACCGGAACTGTCAAGAATGAACAGCACCTTTTGTTTTTCCGCAGAATATCCCGACATGGGGAGAACAAGAAGCAAAACCAACAACAGTGTACTGATTGTAGACCTCATGATATATCTCCTCTGATATCGATTTGCCACTGATCTGAGGTAGGTTGACAGAAGTGGAAATCAAACCTTGATCCAACCAGATTTCAGGCCCAGGATCGTCCCCCTGATCAACCACTATCGTGTAAGACATGGTGTTTGATTCCACGACAATCAGCAACCCGCTCAACACCACCATTTGCCAGGATTTACTTGATGGATTCAAAACCTGTCAGTAAAAATCGTCAGATCAGGTCTCAATTTTTCCAGATCAACTCATAGTCCTGACTGCCGAACCCAAGCTCCTTGGCATAATCGAGCTGAAAGCGATACGGGATATCATGCGCCAGCTGAGGCAGCGTCTTGCCTGCCCGTTGTTCCACCAGATCAAGGGAGGCGGCATCCAGCGCCACCGGATCGCTGGAAACCAGAATGCCGATATCCGGGACAATCTTTTCAAATGTATGCCCCATGCAGTCGCAGTCCTTGGAGATTCGGGTGAGGACATTGATAAACAGGCTCTTCCCCTTGTACAGAGAGCAAACCCCCATGGCATGCTCGACTATTTTCTTCTGCAGATCTTCATAGGTTGCTCCCCAGTCAAACTTTACGGCATCAAATCGGCACATGGCCAGGCATTGCCCGCAGCCGATGCATTTGCCGGCATTGATCACCGCGACATCGTCGTTCATTGTGATAGCCTCTTGCGGACACCAGACGACACAGGTGCCGCAGCCGGTGCATTTCTTTTTGACGATTTTGGGTTTTGCCGTTGAGTGCTGTTCCATCTTGCCTTTGCGGCTGGCGCAGCCCATACCGAGATTTTTCAATGTCGCGCCGAAGCCGGCGGCCAGGTGCCCCGTAAAATGCGAGACGACGACAAGGGCATTGCACTTGGCGAAAAGCGCGGCGATATGCACGGCCTTGTATGCCTTGCCGTTGATCGGCACGACATGCTCTTCATCGCCGTAAAGTCCATCGGCCATGATAATGGGCATGCCGGTCGAGGCATAATCAAATCCCTGACTGTGAGCGTGGGCAATATGCCTGATGGCGTCGCTCCGGCTCCCCTTATAGAGGGTTGAGGTCTCGGTCAGAAAAGGCACTCCGCCCTGGCCCTTGATGCCGTCTCCAAGCATCTTCAAATAGAGCGGTCGGGCATATCCGAGTTTTTTCGACTCGCCGAAATGGGTTTTTACGGCGGTGATATCCTTGTCGGCAATGCATGCCAGCAGGTTTTCATCCTGGATCAGCTTCATCAGCCTGTCGCACAAAACCGCATCGTCTTCGTTATCGGCCGCTTCGATACAATATACTTTTTCGCTCATGGGATTCTCTCCAGGTTGATAAAACATTCTTATGCACATGGTAAAAAGAGAAGGACTCCGCCCGAATCATCCCGGGTACCGAAACCTACTTTAGCATTTTAACAGGCTGACCTCTTGCGGAAAATCATTTTTGCTGAAAAGTTCTTTCGCAACAGGCCGGGCTTGAAAAATTCGCAGCTGAATATAAAGTCCGAGACAGGGAAACATTGTATACTTCGTACTATCCGCGGAGATCAGCCTGGATCTGCTCTGGCGGATAGCTAGCGGAACAGTCCAGAAGTAATGGTTGTGAAGGACAAGATTGTATCAAACCAGCAATACGTATCACCCGCCCGGAAGACCGTCGGAAATCATTGATCAAGAACCTTCAAACGGAGGCTGGCACAATGAAAGAGGAATACAATTTTACTCTCACGGTTCCGCTGTCAGATATCGATGAGGCGCTTCCCCTTTTGCAAGAAGCCCAGCGAAATTATCCCACTATGCGCCTCAGCCGAAAGCCGGATAGACAGGAAAAAGCCCGGTTCTATCTCTGTTTCCCTTTTATCCAAGCCCGTACAGACCTTCAATTTCAGACGTGGTTCACCGCCCGGAATATAAAAAACTGGGAACTCTTCGGCCCAAATTACGGGGTGTGGGGATTTACCTGATTTTTCTCATTGCGCACGGCAGTCAAACAGTAGCCCGCAACAAAAGAGTATCAGGCCGGCACGTCGAGGGAAATCCCCTGATATTCAGGCCATCTCCACCTGCGCATTCGGCACGATGAATAGTTTACATACCCAGATCATCTCTACTTATCCTCCATTTACCGGTCGCTTGCGGCGGCTTATCCTTCCATTATAGAGACACTTCTCCGCTCGTACATTCTCCGCAACCCTGAGGGAGGCGCGACCTTGAGTTTTTCTCCTATCAAAAAAAATCGCCAGTCGTGGAAGGCAACGCCAAACCTCCTGGATTATGCCGACACAATAGCCAATTTCTCCTGGAACGCAATCCGCGCTGAGTTACAGGGGCTTCCGGAGGGTAGAGGGCTCAACATCGCCCATGAAGCCGTCGATCGTCATGCCGAGAGCGGGCTTCGCGACCGGGTGGCCCTACGGTGGCTGGGGAGCGAAGGTTCAACCCGTGAGTTTACCTATGGAGAACTCAAAGGGTTGAGTAACCGTTTTGCCAATATTCTTCAAAACCTTGGCCTGGGTAAGGGCGATACGGTCTCGGTTCTGGCAGGCCGCATCCCCGAGTTGTATATCGCCGCCCTGGGAACCCTAAAAAACACCAGCGTCTTCTGCCCACTTTTCTCGGCCTTTGGCCCAGAGCCCATCTATCAGCGCCTGAGCAGAGGGGACGCCAAAGTCCTGGTCACAACTGAGGGTTATTACAGGCAGAAAGTCAGTCAATTACGGGATACACTGCCCAGCCTGAGACATGTGTTGTTAGTCGACGTGAAAGATCATCCGGGAAATGGTCTTCTTTCGCTGCCGCGCCTTATGGCGGAATCGAGCGATGCGTTTGTGATCCCTCAGACCGAGCCAGAAGACATTGCCGTCCTGCACTTTACCAGCGGCACCACGGGAATGCCCAAAGGGGCGATCCACGTGCATAATGCTGTCCTCTGCCACTATATGACCGGAAAATATGTGATGGACTTTCATCCGGATGATGTCTTCTGGTGCACGGCAGACCCCGGATGGATCACAGGCACCTCCTACGGAATCATCGCGCCCTTACTTCACGGCATCACCAATATTGTTGATGAAGCGGATTTCGATGCAACACGCTGGTGCCGGATTCTCGAATCACAGAAGGTGAATGTCTGGTACACCGCGCCTACGGCCATCCGAAGACTGATGCGCCTCGGCCTTGAACCGATACGAGACTATGATCTCAGCAATCTGCGCGTCATTCACAGCGTCGGTGAACCGCTCAACCCCGAGGCGGTTGTATGGGGTGTGAAGGCCTTGGGACTGCCCATCCATGACAACTGGTGGCAGACCGAAACCGGCGGCATCATGATCGCCAATTTTCCCGCCATGGATATCCGACCCGGCTCGATGGGACGCCCTCTTCCCGGAATCGAGGCCGCCATTGTGCACCGCATTGACAAGAATACCGTCCAGGTGATCGAGGTACCTGACATTCAAGGTGACCTGGCCCTGCGACCGGGCTGGCCCTCGATGTTTCGGGGCTATCTGCATGAAGAGGAGCGTTACCGGAAGTGTTTTGTCGGAGACTGGTATTTAACCGGAGACCTGGCAAAACGTGACGCGGACGGATACTTCTGGTTCGTTGGCCGTGCCGATGACATTATCAAGACATCCGGGCACATGGTAGGCCCTTTCGAAGTCGAAAGCACCCTCATGGAACATCCCGCGGTTGCTGAAGCGGGCGTAATAGGAAAGCCGGATCCGCTCATTGGCGAAATTGTCAAAGCATTTGTCGCTCTTAAGCCTGGCAGAGAACCAAGCGATGAACTGCGCCTGGAACTCATCGGCTTTGCCCGCAAGAAGCTGGGCTCGGCAGTGGCGCCAAAGGAAATCGAATTTAAAGCCGATATCCCCAAAAACAAGTCCGGAAAGATCATGCGCAGGCTGCTCAAGGCTCGTGAGTTGGGTTTACCCGAAGGAGACCTCTCTACCCTGGAGGAGAGCGAATGACAACGAAGAGCGCAAGGAAAAATAAAGCCGCAGCCTTGAACCATGATCATGCAGTGCACTTGCTGCGCTCCATGCTTCGCATCCGGCGTCTGGAAGACAAGTGCGCCGAGCTCTATACCACTATGAAGATACGGGGATTTATGCACCTTTACGACGGCGAGGAGGCAATAGCCGTCGGAGTATTGGAGACACTGACGCAGGACGATGCCATTGTGGCCACCTATCGAGAACACGGTCATGCACTGATACGAGGCCTTTCCGCAGGCTCTATCCTTGCCGAAATGTACGGAAAGCAGGAAGGCTGCAGCCGCGGCCGCGGCGGTTCGATGCATCTGTTTAACGATACATTGCGGTTTTATGGGGGCAATGCCATTGTCGGCGGCGGTCTTCCCCTTGCCGTCGGGCTGGCGCTGGCGGACAGGATGCAGCAGAAAAACCGGGTTACGTGCTGCTTTTTCGGCGATGGTGCCGTTGCCGAAGGAGAATTCCACGAAAGCATGAACCTGGCCTCCCTGTGGAAATTGCCGGTGCTGTTCGTTTGCGAAAACAATCTGTATGCCATGGGAACAGCGCTGAAATATTCACAATCGGTCACGGATATTGCCCGTAAGGCGGCAAGTTACGATGTGACCTCGGTGGCTGTGGACGGGATGGATGTTGTGGCGGTCGAAACAGCTGCCCGCGATGCGACCGAGGCAATTCGCGCCAGTGCGGGACCGTATTTTCTGGAGTGCCGGACCTTTCGCTTTCGGGCCCATTCCATGTACGACGCGGAACTCTATCGATCCAAAGCGGAAGTCGAGGAATGGAAAAAGCGCTGCCCCATTGCGACATTTACCCGAAGACTCAAAAATGAAAACCTCCTCAGTGATGCGGATTTGGAGAAAATCGAGGGTGATATCGCCCGGGAAATAAACGAAGCCGTGGATTTTGCCGAGGCTGGCACGTGGGAACCTGTCGAAGATCTGACCCGCTTCGTCTATTCGGAACGGAGGATGTCATGACCAACGGTGCTATGAACATGCAGAAACTGACCTATCGTGAAGCGGTTCGCGAAGCCATCAGAGAGGCCATGAAAAAAGACGACAGGGTTTTTCTCATGGGGGAAGATGTCGGCCGCTATGGCGGGTGCTTCGCAGTAAGCAAAGGATTGCTCGAAGAATTCGGGCCTGAAAGAATCCGCGACACCCCTCTCTCGGAGTCCGGGTTCGTTGGTGCAGGCATTGGTGCCGCTCTTGGTGGAATGCGCCCCATCGTGGAGGTCATGACGGTCAATTTCAGTCTGCTGGCTGCCGACCAGATTGTCAACAATGCTGCTGCCTACCTGCACATGTCCGGCGGTCTCTTCAATGTTCCCCTCGTCATCCGGATGGCCACCGGCGGCGGCCGGCAGTTAGCCGCTCAGCACTCCCGCAGTCTTGAGGGCTGGTATGCCCACATCCCCGGCATAAAGGTTTTAAGTCCGGCTGCAATCGAGGATGCGCGAGGCATGCTCTGGACTGCCCTGGAAGATCCTGACCCGGTGCTCATCTTTGAAAACGCCGGCTTGTACAACATGGAAGAGATGATCCCCGCCGATGCCGGTCCAGTGAATATTGACAAGGCCTGCATTCGCAGGATGGGAAGAGATATTTCCATCATTAGTTATTCGGCAAGCCTGATCAAATCACTCGAAGCTGCCGAAGTCCTGGCAAAAGAAGGCATTGAAGCAGAGGTTATCGATCTGCGGACCCTGCGTCCCCTGGATGAAAATACCTTTCTGGAATCGGTCGCCAGAACGCACCGGGCGCTCATTGTCGATGAGGGGTGGCGCNNCATCATGGAAAGCGCCTTTTACGAACTTGACGCTCCGGTCGAGCGGATTTGCAGTGCCGAGGTCCCCATGCCGTATGCCAGGCACCTCGAGGAGGCTGCGCTGCCGCAAGTGGACAAAATTGTCGCTCTTGTAAGGAAAATGGTGGGAAGCCATGACTGAATTTCGTATGCCGAGCCTGGGGGCGGATATGCAGGAAGGCATGCTTGTCGAATGGCTGGTAAAGCCAGGCGACCGTGTCAGACGAAGAGATGCCATTGCCGTAGTGGAGACGGATAAAGCCGCCATTGAGATCGAGGTGTACGAAGATGGCGTCATTGAAACACTTCTCGTCGAACCGGGCCAAAGGGTTGCGGTGGGTGCGGTGATGGCCGTCATTGCAAGAGAGTCAAAATCAAAGTCCATGGCCCCGGAGAAAGCCACCCGTGAAAGTGTTCCCCGTGCAGCTGAACCCGAAGAAGCGGCAAGAGAGAAAACCCCGCCATCAATTCCGGATACCGGCACCCAACGAATTAAGGCCTCCCCATATGCCCGCAAACTGGCTGCCGATCGCTCAGTTGATTTGAGTACCATCGAAGGCACCGGCCCGAAGGGTACAATAAACGCGGCTGATGTCGAAAAGGGTGCAGCAGCGGTGCCCTCCCGGCCAACAGAAAAAGTTTCTTCGACGCCGACCAAAGAAAAGGGCCATGCCGCATCACCGCAAGAAGCGCCTGCTGCCGGGCCGAATGCTGAAAAGCCCGCAGCAGAAGATAGCCAGACGGCAATGCGCCGGGCAATCGCAGCAGCTATGGCGCGCTCCAAACGGGAAATCCCCCATTACTATCTCCAGATGCGTCTCGATATGAGCCGCACCTTGCACTGGCTGGAATCGGAAAACCTCAAGCGTCCAATCAAGAATCGGATATTGCCCGTCGTTCCGCTTATCAAGGCAGTGTCGCTCGCCCTGAGAGATGTACCGGAACTGAATGGCTACTGGATCGAGGACCGCCATCAGATATCAGAAGCAATCAACATCGGTTTTGTCATCTCGCTGCGCCAGGGCGGAATAATCGCACCGGCTCTTCTCAATACCGACGAGATGTGCCTGGATGAACTTATGGAGGCCCTGCGTGACCTTATTGTCCGCACTCGATCCGGAGGGTTGCGCAGTTCCGAGATGACGGCTGCCACCATCACCGTGACAAATCTGGGAGATCTCGGGGTCGAGACGGTTTACGGAGTCATTTACCCACCCCAGCTTGCCCTTATCGGCTTCGGCAAGACCATGGAGCAGCCCTGGGCCGAGAACGGCATGCTCGGAGTCCGGCCGATCCTGACGGCGACCCTTTCGGCGGACCACCGCGCGACCGACGGCCATCGCGGCGGCCAGTTTCTTGATGCCCTTAACCGTTACCTCCAGGAGCCCGTAAACCTATGAACGAAGATGAGACTAAACAGGTCATATTCAAGATTCTCAAGCGGATCGCTCCGGAATCGGACCCAAGCGCCCTGGGGTCGGATGAAAACATCCGCAAAACTCTCGACATAGACTCCTTCGATGCCCTGAATTTCTTTATCCACATTGATGAAGAACTCGGCGTCACCGTCCCCGAGGCGGACTATGGGAAACTCAATACTCTGTCGGAAATCATCCGGTATCTTTCCTGCCGTAAGGGTTGATCCGTTTGCCTCAAGAGGAGCCGCACGATATGAAGGCTGACTACCCCGATCTCCATGCGCATCTGCAAAAGTTATACGCCAAATTGACAAGAGAATTGCGCAGCCCCCTTTCAGCCTTTGCTCGGCTCAACGGCGAGGCTCTCTCGCCTGGCGCTTTGGACGCCAAGACAAAACAGCTTATCGCCTTAGGCATCGGCATCTCAGCACGGTGCGACGGCTGTATCGCCTACCATGTTCATGATGCCGTTCGGGCTGGCGCAAGCAGACAGGAAATTCTGGAGACAATCGGTGTCTCCGTCATGATGGGCGGGGGTCCGGCGGTGATCTATGGCTGCCAGGCACTGGAGGCACTGGATCAGTTTGCCTCATCGGGGTTGGCTGGAACTTCCTCGGAAGTCCAGGAATTGTGAGCTATTGCAAGGGCATTGCAGAACGCCATGCCCTTGCTTGAATATAGCTAGATGGTAAAAGGAATCTGCTTTTCAAAGGCCTTGTCAAACTTGCCGGTCCAGAAGTAATTAGGGGTCTGGTCCGGCGGCATTGTCTTCACGATAGCCTTGTGAAATGACTTGTAACCCTTCTTAAAACTGCCATCATTCCATGTTCGAAGCAGATTGGCGGTAAAAAGACCATTAAAGTCTCCATCCATTGAGTACTGATTGTCCTGGCATCCCGAGATCAACAGAACAGAGGCCTTTACCGCATCCTGGGCATCCTGAAGCTTGGGTTGTTTGAGAATTTTGTCGTAGAATGGTTTGTTCGAGCGGTATGTCCGGAGAGCCACCTCCCGAGGCATGGCTCTGTATCGAATTACGTCCGACCCAAGGGCGGATGAGCGCGCGTTCATTGTCCCGTGATAATAGGCAGCCTTGACAACTGTGCCGCTATGGCAACTGTCAGAGAACACCAGAATCCGCACGCCGGCTGCAAACTTCGCATAGAGAGCATAGAGTTCGTCGTCAACAATCTCTCCATCAAAAAGGCACCATGTCTCGTCCTGAAAATCATCTTCATCGTTGTTGAGATCAGGAAGCTGTCCGCCATGCCCGGAATAGCTTAACAGGAAAATATCACCTGCCTGCAGGGACGAAGCAGCATCAGAAAGAGCATCGATCACCCGGTCTCGGGTAACCTCTTTTGTGAGCAGGGTCTTCGTCAGAAATTCCCTTGCTTTTGCGATATCCGCCATGTCGGTCGCGTCTGCCTCACAGGCATTCAGCACCCCCTCCCATCCGTCATAGTGCTTGGGATCCACTGCGTTCAAACCAAGTGTCAGTGCCATTCCTTTTTTCATAGTCCCCTCCTCTTTTGTTAAAATCTAGATGTCTTTTATCTTATTCCACTGTGCTCCCAAGTTGGCTCGAAAGTAGAGTACACTCCGTGCACCAGCGTAACCAAGGCCTGGTGCACGGAGTGCACCCTACTAAAAAGCAAGGGCCATTTTGAATGCACATGCGAATTACAACCCGGCCTCAATCGTTGCTGTAGTCGGGCAGGCAGAATCTGCAGCCGTTAAAACCCCTCCGTATCGCCGCTTGCAGATCGTCACAGGGTACCTTGTTGCTCCTGGAAATCTTTTGAACCCATGTACAGTTCGGGAGGTGTATCTCGCCAGAGTTCCTGTTGGCGATAAAGGCAGGCGAACCCGCCACTCTGGCAACCAGCGTCACCCTACCCGTGACCGTCCCGTTCACCTTTTGCTCGACATACACCGGGTAAATGTCGCCAGGTGCTGCCTGGGCCGGAAGATCCACCTCCAGCCGAACAAGCGTATTCTCGGAGCGCTTCAGCCGTATTCCGTCGATGCTGCCAAACGATCCTGACGTTACCTGCAGACGGCAAACTTTATGCCCGGCCGATTCCCATACCTTCTCCAATCCATTCATGGTTGAGCCCTGGAGATATCGGGCAGGAATCTTCAGCCTGGCATTCCCTCCCTGAGGCAGCGAGCTTCTGTCAATACGAATGGCGGCGGTTGACGATGCATCAATTGCTCCGGCAACATAGAATTCGATGCTGGTCGTGGTATCGGCAAGAAGATTGATCTCTGTCACATTTTTCCAGGCAAGATTATCCTCCCATCTGACAAATTGGATATCTTCCTGCAGCAGCGGGTCGTCAGGATGGTTCACCGTCGCAAACAGGCAGAAATGCCCTGGATCATAAACATTGGCACTCAGTTCCGGCGGCTTCCACTCGAAGGCGGCAGTGACGGCCTGTCCGTCCTCGGTTGCGCCCCGAGCAGGTACGCTCACAAATCGTGTGTTGCCGTCGACACCATCCACCTTGATGTCAGCGGTCTGCCAGTAGGGCTTGCTCAGGTTCGTTCCGGGATTCGCCCAGTAGAGTTTGACCTCGGCATTATTTGCGTCTTTTGATCCCCTGTTGCGCACTCGTACGAAGACGTAGTTTGTTTGTCCATGCTCCGGATTCAGTGCCGGAGTGGCCGCCGGGTCATTGTCCAGACTGACCCAGATATCGGGCGACTGGTACAGGCATCCCTTTGAAGGGGGTACACCATCGTCCTCTAGGTTGTCCTTGATGTACACTTCTGTGAACTCCAGACCGGCGCTGACCACTAGCGCGAAATCCTGTTTCGCGCCGCTGGTGGCCTGCGTTGCCACGTTCATTCCATCAACCCGAACGGTATACATCCCAGCCTGCGGGGTACCAATGACCACCTGCTGGACATTGTTATCATCGGGAGTTCCCTGGGTATTCGTGCCATCAGGCGCACTGACGGACAAACGCAGGGTGTTCACCAGCCCTCCGCCTGTGGCAGGATCACTCGGAAAATCGGTCCAGACCAGAGTTGCTCTAAACGGAGCAGCAGTGTTCACCAAATTGAAACTGTACTCTTTATGCTCACCGGTACCGAGTGCATCGGAGGCATTATCCCTGAACTCGACCTTCACCGGATACTCTGGAAAGAGTGATCTGTTCAGGTCTATCCTCCCCCAGCCCTGGTTGCCGTTAGGTACCGCGCCGGCTTCTGAGGGCGCGTACTGCCCCTGCATCTGGACGGCACCATGGATGAGCATTGCTTTCATCAGCGCTGCCGTCGGCGTGTGCAGGCAGGCATTCATCAGATACTGCCGGATGAGCGCCACTGTGCCGGCCGTTATCGGCGTTGCCATACTCGTACCGCCCATATACATGTAGAATGGCTGATTCGGGTCTGCCGCGGGCAGAAGCCCCCAGCCATGGCCGGAAGCCACGCTCGATCTGACGGAAAGGATATTCGTGCCGGGCGCGACCACGTCAGGCTTGATCCGGCCGTCGTCGCATGGCCCTCTGCTGCTGAACGCGACCATCCCTTCCGGATTGTTTGAGGGAGTATCATCCTTGATTGGATTGGCAGGGTAGTCCGCCCCCCACAGCTGGTTATAGGTATTCTGGTAACCACCTGTCGAGCGGTTGTTCTCTGAAGCCCCAACCGTGATGCAGTTCTTGGCAGTTCCTTGCACACAGAGCGAATCGGTATCGATGACGCCATTGGCGTTTACATCTATCCCTTCATTTCCTGCCGCAAACAATATGACCATATCCTTGTGGGACCAGACGAATTCGTCGATGTCCTGCGACTGGGCTGTATACTGGCTGTATATGACATTGCCGGCGTCATCCTCCACGCCGCCCCAGCTGTTGGTGTGGATTCTGACCCCATCATTGTAGGCCTGCTGAAAAAGATCATTGAGATCATCCGGAATCCCCAGCAAATAATAGCCGTCGGCTAAACCGTACTGGCTCGTCACATTC
Source organism: Desulfobulbaceae bacterium (assembly GCA_020049575.1). GTDB lineage: Bacteria > Desulfobacterota > Desulfobulbia > Desulfobulbales > Desulfocapsaceae > Desulfoprunum. The sequence continues at coordinate 1,110 of JAIFKM010000198.1, read as the reverse complement.
TGCTTCCAATCCGCCCACTGTTCAACTGCCTGAAAGACCAGGCGGGCATTGTGCGCCATTCCGCGGATTTCCCCGCCGGATTTCGTACCATTCCCCAGCACTGAACCGGAAACATGCGTGCCGTGCCCCACTTCCAGGTCGGAGGCGCCATCGTCCCACAAGGCGTTATCCATAAACGTATGCAGCCCGCCTGGAATCGCCCAGCTGTGGATGCTGTGCACCCGTCCTTCAAAGTCATCGTGCATCGTGGCATCGTTTACCCCCGCATCCAATCCGGTATCTGCCACACCAATGATCTGGCCCTCCCCGTCCAGACCATGCTTGTCATAACTCTGCTGCACGCCTATGATTTCGGACGCTCTATCATTGAAAAGCTTGGGGATTGCATAAGGTTCGAGCCATTTCACCTCTTTCATTTTCGCCAGCTTTTCAATACCACCCAGCCCAAGCGAAGCCCTGATCAATCGTGTACCTGGACATTGATGTTTCCCATCGGAGTCGGCTTGACTGCCTCTGCCTTCAATGAGAGATTCTTGATATCTTTGTGAGCGGCCCTTCCCTTTCGTCCCATCAGCGTCGGACTAATTTTGTATACGGGCTCATACAGACCAATCCAGTTCACAAACGGAAACTGCGCAACCTTGTTCTTTTCTTCCGGGGACATACGCACTAAAAAGGCATTCTCAGGGATATATCCCTTGATGCTCCCCCCGGCCTTTTTAATCTCTTCGCTCCATTGCTGTATCGCCGGGCCTATGAATTGAATGATCCAGTAATTGTCTCCGCCACTCTTAACGTCAGCGTCTTTCAACTTCAAAGAAGGAGGAGAAGCGGGGGCTTTGGCCGATGTATCGATATCGACAGTCTTGAGCCGCACCATGGGACTCCCAGGCTGTTCTTCTGATCGAACGCCACGATCCTCCAAGGCCTTGACACCTTTTTCATCAACCTCTGCCAGAATAAAGTCAGGGTATTCGGCGAGCAGCTTTGAGACGATCTTTATTGCGCTTTTTCGATCTTTCTCGCTTAAGCCTTCCGTGTAAACTTTTAATCTTTTCAGAGCCATACGAGACACCTCCAGTCATATTTCGAATCTTCGTTCATCAGCTT
>JAIFKM010000148.1 GCA_020049575.1 Desulfobulbaceae bacterium | reverse complement strand
AGGGGCTCAAACCCTTTGACGATAGCCAGATATATGAGCAGACAGGCGATGCTGATCATCAGGATTGAGCCGAAGCTCAAACTGAACAGACCCATGCTTTTAATGAAATCCGCTAAGGCTTCATACATACAAGAACTCCTTGTTTTAGGAGAAAGTGACCAGGAGATCCCCGGCATTCACCGAGGCCCCTTTTGTGACATTGATTTGACCGACAGTGCAGTCGCGGGGTGCGAGGATTTCGTTTTCCATCTTCATGGCCTCAAGGATCATCAGGGTCTGGCCTTTGTTCACCTTGTCGCCTGGGCTGACCAGGACATCGACGATGGTTCCCGGCATAGGTGCCATGATAGTTGCCATCCCCTCTTGAACAGCTATCGACGGGGCAGCGGGCGCCGCTGGTTTTCTGGTTTCCTGCCCCGCGGGTTCGGACACCTGGCTCTGCCTGGGCTTTGCCGGAGAACCTGCTGACACACCTGAGATATCTTCTACTTCGACTTCATATTCATGGCCATTGACGCGAATTCTGAATACCTTCATAAACAATCCCCTGCGGTTTGGTTTAGAGTCTCATGTTCATTTGGTCGAGGATTCCTGCCCTGTTCCACAGGGGCGTTGGTTCTTCGATCCTTCTGATATTACGGAGTACTATTTCTGAAGTCGATCTCTGCATCTTCATGGCAACAGCTGCCGAGATGACGGCGATGAGTTCTTCTTCACTCTTGTCATCATGGGAAGCGGCTGCATGTGTATCGGAGATGGTCTGCACCGGTGCGGACTTCTGCTCGTGGCCTGCCATGCCTTTTGCCATCATGGCGATGATGAACTGAAGAAGAATGAGGGCCAGAAAGGTTATGCCCATGCCGAGGAAAGTAACAAGAAGACCGCCTGCCATCTTTTCCATGAAGGAAAGGGTCTTGATGGCCTGAGGGTCCGCCAGATGCAGCAGGAGTTCTGAAATGCCCATATGTGTCCTCTCTAGAGTGGGATATTGCCGTGTTTCTTGGCAGGTCGTTTCTCTCTTTTACCTTCCAGCATGGCAAAGGCATCTATAATTCGCTGTCGTGTCGTGTGCGGTTCAATGACATCGTCGACAAAACCGCGTTCTGCCGCCTTGTAGGGAGTGGCAAATTCGGCAGCGTACTCTTCGAGGATCTGCTGCCGCACAGCCTCCTTGTCCTCGGCTTTGTCAATGTCATTCTTGAAAATAATGTTGACTGCCCCATCTGAGCCCATGACTGCCACTTCGGCGGTTGGCCAGGCAAAGACCATGTCGGCACCCAGGGATTTTGAGCACATGGCGACATAAGCACCGCCATAGGCCTTTCTGGTGATCAGGGTCACCTTGGGGACAGTGGCCTCGCTGTAGGCATAGAGGATCTTGGCGCCGTGCCGGATTATGCCGCCGTATTCCTGGGTCGTCCCAGGCAGAAACCCGGGGACGTCGACCAAGGTGAGCAGGGGGATGTTGAAGGCATCGCAGGTCCGGATGAAACGGGAGGCTTTGTCGCCTGCGTTCATATCGAGACAACCGGCCATGACATTTGGCTGATTGGCAACTACGCCGACAGATTTGCCGTTTATCCGGGCAAAGCCGGTGAGCAAATTCTTGGCGAAGTAGATCTGGTATTCCATGAAACTGCCCTCATCGATGATATGGCCGATGACGTCATGCATGTCATAGGGTTTGTTGGGACTGTCCGGGATGAGGCTGTCGAGTTCGGCAATATGACGGTTGATATCGCGCTCGGGTTGGCCGCCTGGCGCTTTTTCCATGTTGTTTGACGGCAGGTAGCTGATAAGTTTGCGTATTGATTCCAGGCAGTCTTGGTCGGTGTCGGCGATGAAGTGGACGTTGCCGCTGACGCTGTTATGGGTCATTGCCCCGCCCAGTTCCTCAGCGCTCACCAGTTCGCCTGTGACGGTCTTGATAACCTGCGGTCCGGTGATGAACATCTGGGAGGTCTTGTTCACCATGAAGATAAAATCCGTGAGGGCCGGGGAATAGACAGCCCCTCCGGCACAGGGCCCCATAATTGCCGAGATCTGCGGAATCACGCCGGAGTAGATGGCGTTCCTGTAAAAGATGTCGCCATAACCGGAAAGGGCGTCCACCGCCTCTTGGATACGTGCTCCGCCGGAATCGTTGAGTCCGACGATCGGTGCCCCGACTTTGACTGCGGCGTCCATCGCCTTTACGACTTTTCTGGCATGCATTTCGCCCAAGGCACCACCGGTAATGGTGAAATCCTGGGAAAACGCATAGATCAACCGGCCATCGACCATGCCGTAGCCGGTCACCACCGACTCACCCTCGAGATCGAGTTTGTCCATGCCAAAATTCGTGCAGCGGTTTTTGACAAAGGAATCAAGTTCTATGAATGTGCCGTCGTCAAAAAAATATTCGAGCCGCTCCCGGGCCGTCATCTTGCCTTGGGCATGTTGCTTATCGATCCGTTTCTGTCCACCACCAAGAGCTATTTTTTGTTTCTTCTTGAGCAGGTATTCCCTTTTGTCGATGGGCATTATTGAGACTCCCTTATGTCAGTTGTGCAAATAAAATGATTCAAATTGTGCCTGTAGCGTGTACGGCTGGCAGAAGCTTAAACAATGTTACCGGTTCATCGTCCCCTTGTTCAGAGCAAGAGGCTGATTTTGTTCTTTTGGATATGCAAGCCTGCAGTAACTCTGAGCCCTTTTCGCAGGCGGAACGGACGTCCTGTGGAAGAGGACCGGGATATTTCAATCTAATAAGATAAGGTGCTGATAGGAAAGGTGAAAACTCGAAAATGCGTTTTGCTCTTGCAAAGAAGAAGAACAATGTTACTGTTGCTCTAATACGATGACTCCTTTTGCTCTGTCAAGGGAAAAAGCTGGGAGGGCAGCGATCTTTTTTCAAGACTGCAAGAGAATGTCTGCAAAACGCTTTCATTCCGTGCCCCTGCCTTCATATTAAGGCAAGATAATTTTTGTATAATGCCCATGATTGCGATAGGAGAGTGACATGATTATTGCTATTCAAGGTGCTGCTTTCGTGTGAGTGTATGGACCAGACTCTTATAACGAACACCCATTAAACAAGGAGAATGACTGAGATGAACAAGAAATTTCAGGCACTTGTGGTGGAAGAGAGGGATTCAACATTTTTCCGATCCATACAGGAGAAAAGCGTGACAGACTTGCCGGAAGGCGAGCTTCTTATCCGGGTTCTATGGTCGTCGCTCAATTATAAAGACGCGTTGTCTGCCACAGGTAACAGAGGTGTGACCAGAGGGTATCCGCATACTCCCGGCATCGATGCTGCAGGGATAGTGGAAGAGAGTAGTGTGGAGACTTTTGGGCCGGGAGATGAGGTCATCGTCACCAGTTACGATCTGGGGATGAACACCCCCGGTGGATTTGGTCAATATATACGAGTCCCTGCTGCCTGGGTTCTGCGCTTGCCGGAGGGGCTTACCTTAAAGGAAAGCATGATGCTCGGCACTGCCGGACTGACCGCCGGCATGTCTGTGGCAGCACTCTGCCATTGCCATGGATCGGAGACGGGGGAGGTTCTTGTCACCGGGGCAACCGGCGGAGTTGGTTGTCTTGCCGTGTCGATATTGGCTGGACTGGGTTACTCCGTTACTGCAGTGAGCGGCAAGCACGATGCGGCTGCTTTTCTCTCAGAACTGGGGGTAAAAAAAATACTATCCCGGGAAGAGGCAACAGACACTACCGGCAGACCGCTCCTCAAACCTTTGTGGGCGGGTGTTGTCGACACTGTGGGCGGTGATATCCTGGCAACCGCAATCAAATCAACACACACCAAGGGGGTCGTCACCTGCTGTGGCAATGTTGCTTCTCCTGAGCTGAATCTGACGGTCTTTCCTTTCATATTACGCGGGGTTTCCCTCATAGGTATCGACTCTCAGAATCTCGTTATGGAACGTCGGAAGGGAATCTGGCAGCGATTGGCAACTGATTGGAAACCACCGCATCTTAAGGAGTTGTGCCGGGAAGTCCCATTGTCTGAATTGGATGAGCAGATCACTATAATACTCAAGGGAGGCCAGACAGGTCGGATACTTGTCAATCTCGGGGCGTCATCGTGATTTCAATGGCAATATCTTATTCTCAAACTGATAAAGTTTATTGAAAACATCTGTTGTACCGCGATAATTGAGGGAGAAACGGTAAATAACCTGCACGTTCGAGAGGATTCGCAGGCGGGAATATTTGACTACCAGGGTAGACGATATGAAAAGGACAGGTTTTGTGTACGACGAAAGATTTCTTATGCATGTTACATTTGATATGCATCCCGAATCTCCTGACAGGCTCAGAGTGATCCACAAAGGCTTGAGTCAATCAGGTCTCCTTGCGAAATTAATTCCAATTCCGGTTGAAAGAGCAAGCCAGCGTTGGATTGAGGCCGTTCATAACATTCGTTATATCATGCGCTTCGAAGAGGCTTGCATCACCGGTTTTCCTGAAATTGACCATCAGGATAACTCGATCTGCAGAGATTCCTACGATACAGCCTTCCTGGCGGTGGGCGGTGTGCTCAATGCCATTGACGAAATGATGAAAGGCAACATCGACAATGCCTTCTGCGCCGTGCGACCGCCGGGGCACCACGCTGAAATAGACAAGGCCATGGGCTTCTGCTATTTCAACAATGTGGCGATCGGTGCCAAATACCTCCAGAAAAAATGGGGTATTGAGCGTGTCGGAATTATTGATTTCGATGTTCATCACGGTAACGGCACCCAGCATATTTTTGAGCAGGACCCGACGGTTTTCTATTATTCAATTCACGAGCACCCATCCTTTGCCTATCCTGGAACCGGGCGGGAATTTGAGACAGGCATCGGTGAAGGGTTAGGGTATACCCTCAACTCACCGATTTTGCCTGGCAGGGGGGATGACGAGTACAAGAAAATGATCATGCAGGATATGGTTCCCGCCTTTAAAAAATTCCAACCGGAGGTAGTGCTGGTCTCGGCAGGTTTTGATGCCCACGAATACGATATGATGTCAGGGACAAACCTTTCCACTGACGGCTATGACTTTATCACCGAAGTGATACTCAACCTTGTCAATAAATTTGCGGGAGGACGAGTCATCTCTGTTTTGGAAGGTGGGTATCACTATGATATACTGGCACTTCTTGTTGAGAATCATATAAAAATGCTGGCCGGGATACGATGATAAAGATCATTGCGCCAAGAAGCTTTAGACTATTTCAGATAACCGAATTGAAAGAGGAGGGGTTATGTTTGTAAGTGAAAAGATGGCCAAAAATGTGATTACGATAGGCCCTGACACCAAGCTTTCTGACGTGCGGGAGTTGATGGTGAAGAACAATATCCGCCATATTCCGGTAGTGGATGATGAGGGGTTGCTGATCGGTATCGTCTCGGACCGGGACATGCGATCTGCGATGCCTTCTTCGCTGTTGAAGAAAGAGGATTATGAAAAGACCCTGGCCATGGTCATGGAGCATACAGCTCGTGAGATAATGACTGAAAATCCGCTGACTATTTCTGTCTACTATACCATTCAGGATACTCTGCTGGTTATGCGCCAGAAACGGGTGGGGGCTTTACCGGTCATTGATGAGCAGGGATATCTAAAGGGCATACTCTCCACCCGCGATCTGCTCTCGTCCTTTGTCAATGTCATGGGGATCGGTGAGCCCGGTACCCTCTTATGCATCCTAGCCAAAGAGCAGCAGGGGCAATTGAAGAAGATCATCGACATCATCACCGAAGAAAAGATTTCACTCGGAAGTGTGCTTGTCTCACGCACTTGGGATACCAACAAGAAGGCTATATTCCCCTATCTGTTGACTAATAATGTGGCTAATGTCAAACGTCGTCTTCTCGAGGCAGATTTCAAACTGTTCGATCCGATGCAGTGGTACCTTGACCAGATGCCGAAAACACCGGATCTACTGTTATGAAAGAGAGGACGGCTCGGTATTGTTATGGAAAATAATACGGGTGATCCGACGGCTAAGGCAGAGATTGGCCTTGATCCTTCAGGAGGAGGGCAGTTGGCTGGTCCGATGAAGGATATGCAGCAGGATATGGAAATGCTCATCAGGCAGGCCTGTCTCGCCGGGGCAACCGAGATCCGACAACTCTCCCCCTCTGAGATTGTTGTGGACGAGCGGCTGGTTCGATTCTGCAGTGAACCTCGATGCGAAAATTACGGTCTATCTTCGAGCTGTCCGCCGCATGTCGCTGGGCCTGAAGGTTTTTCCCGGTTACGTGAGCATTGTACGATAGCACTTGTAGTCAGGCTTGAGGTGCCTTCGGCCGTATTGTTCTCCAATGAACGCAAGGAGGTCATGCGTTTCCTGCATGAGATTGTTGCAGGGATTGAACGGTCTGCCGTACAACTCGGGTACATCGGCTCAAAGGCTTTTGCCGGCGGTTCATGCAAAGATCTTTTCTGTTACGATAAACCTGTCTGCCGGGTCGTTTCCGGCCAGGGTGCCTGCCGTAACCCCAGCATGGCGAGGCCCTCAATGTCAGGTTTTGGTATCAATGTGGGGAAAATGATGGAGTCCGCCGGCTGGCCGGCTACGAACAATACATCCCATGCAGGTCAGTCGGCGGAGGCTATGACCTGGGTTGCAGGTTTGGTTATGATTGGCTGATTGTCTGCAGGCATCGAGTGAGAAGGAAAACTACTGGTTGCCGTATCTTTCAGCGATCTTGAGGTTGAGAAGCTCACGGGGGAACCAGCTTTCAGTCTTGAAATAGACTTTCCACAAAAAAACCTGGCCGCCAGGATCACGGTCACAGGGTTTTATCAGGTCGCAGGATATCAGGCTGTCGAGGGCCGGCTGCAGTGACTGTCGAGTGATGCCGGCATGCAGAACCAGCTGGAGTGGTTCCGCCTCGCAGTAGTCGAAATCCCGTGATTTGTAGGTTTCGGCAAAATCTTCTTCAGCAAATTCAGGATTGTCGTAGATTCTGTAGGTCTCAGTTTCAAAAAATCCAAAGTGACGCATCACGGGATACAGGGCTTGTGCCGATGGGGTGAGCTGCTGCCACAGGCCTTTGTCGAGGAGACATCGGTAGAAAGGAAATGCCCGGCCGGGGACACGCGGAGGGGCGGCGATATAAAATCTCTTCGAGCGCTTTCCCCGTGAAGTGATGTAGGTGGAAATTTTGATATTATAAAGACCTTCCAGTCCACGGATGCCATTACGGACGGTTTTGTCGGTACGTCCGCAGAGAATGGCGATAGTCCGCTCCCCAGGGTAAGCAATACCTTTTTGATTTCTATGGCAGGCAACAACTGGGAAGACAGCCTTTGAGGCTTTAGGCAGCTTGGACCATATCTTTTTCTTGATAAGCTGTCCATCAAACCAGAAATGGGCTGTCCAGTTTATCTCATCTCGGAAACGATACATGGCCAAATTATACAGGATCGAAGGTCAGGGAATCTCTAACACAATGAAAGTCCACGAAAGAATACTCAAAGTCATCCCCGCTGGCAAGAAACATATCCTTGTAAAATAGTCGTTCCAACGCATAACGTGTCCACCTGCCTATCGAAGTCAGGAAAAAATGAGCTCGTTGAAATAGGTGATGGAGGGATAGTCTGGCGAGTAGCTGACTGGTTTCTGGGAACTTGGCCGGGCAACGAAGATCAGCTGTGCCATGCCGTACTGGCGGGCAGAATGCAAGACCCTGGCGGTATCTTCAGCGAGAAGAGTCCTTTTTTTGTCAAAACCCAGCATTTCCTCCAGCTTTTCCCAGAAAATCGGCTGCTCTTTTGCTTCCCCCACCTCTTCGGCACAGACGATACGTGAGAAATAAGGCCCGATACTGGTTTTTCGCAGCTTGATCGCCAGAGTCTTTGAGTGGGCGTTTGTAACGAGGTGGACCTTTTTCCCAAGTGTGTTGATGTATACTAAAAAATCTATAACATAGGGATGGACTTGGATGAGATGGTCAATCCTGCACTTGAGTTCAGGAATATCAAGTCCGAGCTGTTCAGACCAGTAATCAAGATCTGTCCACTGCAAGGTGCTTTCAACTTTTTTATATCGATCGAGCAACAACCCCCTGGCCTGTTCCACCGTGAGATTGTTGGCCACTGCGAAGACTTCAGGCACAAAGTGCTCCCAGAAATAATCATCAAAATATTTATCGAGAAGAGTGCCATCCATATCGAGAAGCACTGTATCAATATCCTCCCAGGAAAATGCCGGATGAATACGGATGGTAGTTTCATACTGCTGCATTACACATATTCCTCAGTTCAGTGATGGTTTGGGTAATCGCCCTGAAGAGTTCTTCAATCGTGGCTGCACGACAGGGCACGACAAGCCTGCCATCCGGAGTCAGCTTTGCGGCCTGGGCAGGACGTTTCCTGGCCGGTGTCTGCAGGGAGCGCAAGAGCATCTCGGGGCTTAAGGGGGTGTCCTCCATAAAGGAATATACCAGGCTGTCTTTGCCCTTTTCCAGTTTGCTGATGCGCAGGGCTGCCAGGTCCCTTTTTATGCTGACGATCTGCAGGAGGTTGACGGTTTCGGGTGGCAGGGGGCCATAGCGGTCTGCGAGCTCGTCGCGCAATTCATCCTGCATGGCTGCCGCTGATGTGGCCAGGGCCGCGATACGGCGATAGGTCACGTACCTCTGACTGATGTCGGGCATATACTGCTCGGGGATATAGGCGGATATCTGCAGGTTGATCTCTGTGTCGATATCTTCAGCCATGCTTTTGTCCTGACCGCCATGCAGGGCGCTTGCCTTAAGGTCGGCCACGGTTCTCTGCAGAAGATCGAGATAGAGATCATAGCCGATGGCGGCTATATGGCCGCTCTGGGATACGCCCAAAAGATTGCCGCCTCCGCGGATCTGCAGATCGCTCATGGCCAGTTTGAACCCGCCACCGAGCTCGTTGCAGTCCATCAGAGCTCGCAGGCGATCTCTTGAATCTTTGGTCATGGTATCAAGGGATGGGACCAGCAGGTAGGCATAGGATTGCAGGCTGGATCGACCAACCCGACCGCGAAGCTGATAGATCTCTGCCAGACCGAGTTGGTCGGCCCTGTTGATGATGATGGTGTTGGCACTGGGGATATCGAGTCCTGATTCGATGATTGTGGTGCAGATCAGGACATCAGTCTCACGGTTGACAAACGACACCATGATGTCCTCGAGATCTTTACCGGCCATCTGGCCATGGGCCACGGCAATACGGGCTGTGGGAACCAACTTCTGGATGGTGGCCGCTACCTGGTGGATTGATTTTACCCGGTTGTGCACGAAGAACACCTGACCGCCTCGGCGCATTTCCTTGGTGACAGCTTCCTTGATCACCAGGTCATCGTATTGGGCCACGAAGGTCTTGATGGGACGTCGCTGCTCAGGTGGGCTGGAGATGACTGAGAGGTCACGGATGCTGAGCAGAGACATCTGCAGAGTCCGGGGGATGGGAGTGGCGGTGAGGGTAAGGATATCCACTTCTGCCCGCATCTTCTTGATCTTTTCCTTGTGGCTCACCCCGAAGCGGTGTTCTTCATCGACGACAAGAAGACCGAGGTTTTTGAACAGAACATCTTTGGATAACAGGCGATGGGTGCCGATAAGGATATCTATGGCGCCATTGGCGAGAGATTTGAGGATTCTCTTCTGCTCGGCCGGGGTTCGGAAGCGATTGATGCATTCCACTGTTACCGGAAAACCCTGCAGACGTTCCCGGAAGGTTTTGGCGTGCTGTTCGGCGAGAACTGTCGTCGGCACAAGAATAGCTACCTGGTAACCGTCTTCCACGACCTTGAAGGCTGCCCGGATGGCAACCTCGGTCTTGCCGTAGCCGACATCGCCGCAGACCAGCCTGTCCATCGGTTTATCTGAGGTGAGATCATCGATGACCTCGGTTATTGCCTTGTCCTGACCTGGTGTTTCATCAAAGGGGAAAGACTCTTCCAGTTCATGGAAGAGTTCAGCCGGAGCAGAGAATCTCCGTCCTTCCCGCAGTTCTCGAGTGGCGTAGATGTCGAGCAATTCCTGGGCGACCTTCCAGACCTCTTCTTTGACCTTTGATTTTGTGGTTCGCCAGGCCTGGGTGCCGAGTTTGTCAATTTTCGGCTGTTGATCGGACAGACCCTCGTAGCGGCTGATCAGGTTGATCCGGTCCACTGGCAGATAGAGTTTGTCTCCGTCCCTATATTCGATGTGGATGAAGTCGTTGGTTACTTCCTGGAACTGCATGGTGACGAGACCGAGGTAAATGCCAAGACCATGGTCGCGGTGCACCACGATGTCTCCGTCTTTGAGTTCGGTGAAGCGCAGCGGTTCACCCTGCGTGCGGCTATCCTTTTTACGGCCACCAAGCCGCATCTCACCAAAAAGCTCACTCTCGGAGAGAATATGAATTTTTTCATCAATCAGGGAAAAGCCCTGGTTGAGAGGGTGTTCGCAGAGGTGAATATCGCGGCTGTCGAGAGAAGATTGGGGGCGTTGCAGCGCGAGGGGGCTTTCGATTGTGGAAATATGCAGATGATGCTTTGAAAGCAGTTCG
>JAIFKM010000010.1 GCA_020049575.1 Desulfobulbaceae bacterium | reverse complement strand
GGGGAAAACATGGTTACGGTCGAGACCTATTCCGCCTCGGTAGGAATTACAGCCTACGAACTCGATTTCTTCGGCCGTGTGAAGAACCTCAAGGACACTGCCTTAGAACAGTTTCTGGCAATGGAGGAAACACAGAAGAGTGCCCGACTCAGTCTTGTCGCCGAGGTGGCCAGAGCCTATCTGACCTTGCTCGCCGACCGTGAGATTCTGGCCATCACCGAAGAGACTCTGCAGAACGAGGAGAAATCCTACGCCCTCGTCAAGCAGCGGGCCAACGAGGGAATCGCCACCCAGCTCGCCCTGGCTCAGGCCAGGACAGGCCTTGAGACCGCCAGAGCCAATCTGGCAATCTACCGGCGCCAGGTCGGCCAGGATATGAACAACCTCGTCATGCTGGTGGGCGGACCAATGCCGAATATGGACGCCGACACACCGGCATTGGGCACTCAGCAGCCATTTCCCGGACTGCCCACCGCCATTTCCTCCCAGGTCCTTCTGCAGCGTCCGGACATCCTGGCAGCAGAGCATATACTCATCGGGGCTCATGCCAGCATTGGGTCGGCCAGGGCAGCTTTCTTCCCCGCTATCAGCCTGACCGCCAATGCCGGGGTGATGAGTGCCGAACTGGGCGATCTCTTTGACGGCGGTTTCGGCATCTGGACCTTTTCTCCGAACATCAGTCTGCCGATCTTCACCGCCGGCAGACTGCAGGCCCAGCTCGATGTCGCCACGCTGCGCAAGGAATCCTCCATTGCCGGCTACGAAAAGGCCATCCAGAATGCCTTCCGTGAAGTGGCCGACGCACTCGTCGCCCAGGATACCTACGGTGAACAGCTGACCGCCCAGAAGGCCAATCTCGAGGCCAACAAGGACTACTATTCAATCGCCAGAAATCGCTACGAGCAGGGTCTGGACAACTACCTGACGATGCTCGATGCCCAGCGATCGCTGTACAGTGCCAGACAGCAGTATGTCTCAACCAAGCTGGCAGTGCTGGTCAATCAGGTGAACCTCTACAAGGCACTGGGAGGCGGCTGGAAAGACAAGAGCTGAAAGACTCTCATCATTATCAATAGCAGTAAAAATAAGGCCGCCATGTCCGGGACTCGGGACACGCGGCCTTATTTTTTGAATAGCGGCAGCAGGCTACTTAGGTACGTCAGTTGCCTTGGAAGATAATTTGTATTCAATACCTTGATCTGCTGGAGCAGCAAGCTTTTTCACCTGAATAAATCCATAGCCCATACCGACATGACATTCATTACAGGATGCAATGACGGCATTGAATTCTTTATTGAAGGCTGCCTTGTCCTCGGCTGCAATCGCCTTGTTGACTGCGGCAAAGTCATCTTTGTAGAAAGATTCCCAGGCCGGGTACTCTTTTGGTTTCGTGAGCTTCGCCGGATTCATGGCCTTATCCATATATTTGGACATATACGAAGCCAAGCCCCAGTTACCACCCTCGGCGGCAAAATACATGTTCTGAAAGCGGTCACCTACTTCTCGCATCGGCACCGCAAACTTCGGGATTGCGGCCATGATGCCATCAATTTGTTTTTGCATGTCTTCTCCAGCAGCACTCACACAAAGACTGCTGCCTGCCACGATCAAACCAGTTACTGCAAGTACTTGTACGCATTTTTTCAACATGGGTATCTCCTTGTCATAAGATTTGAGTAACTGTATACACGCCTGAATTTCCCCATCACCGAAAATATCGATTCTTACAATTTGAGTGTAGAGGAGAACAATTCACGATTCCAGATAATGATTACTCGCGGAGAACGCACTTTTGTGAATTATGCTTCACAAAAGCGTCATACCATCTTGATTTATAGAGAGATTCTTTTTGAGAGGAGGTGCAGGCAATCAAGCATTTTTTCACCTTGCGAGGTGAGGCGGTAGCTTTTTTGCCGATTTTGGCTGATCAGGTTGTTGTTTTTGAGATTTTTCAGGTGGAAATTGACCTTGGTGTGGTCACGGATGCCGAGGGTGCGGGTAATATCCATGAAACGCATTTCGCCTTGCGCCGACAGGGTGGTGAGGATCTGCCTCCTGATCTGGTTGGAAAGGCAGGCAAGAGCCTCATCCATGCAGGGCTCGGTCTGCTGCTGAGCGAACTTCTGCTCTTCCAGGGCCCGCCTGACTGCCACGAGAAGCTCATCCCGCTTGAAAGGCTTGGCAAGATAATCGTCAGCCCCGCTTCGCATCGCCGCCACCGCGTTATCAACGGTGGAAAAAGCAGTGATCATGATGATTTTCGTGGCAGGGAAGTCCTTTTTAAGCAACGGCAGGAGTGCCATACCGCCCATCCCCGGCATCATGTTGTCCACCAGCGCGAGACGGGGCACATCCTCCTTCATGGCCTGCAACGCTGCCTCAGCCGTTGCGCAGGCAGTGACCTTATAGCCATAGTCCTCGAGAATCTCGACAATGCTCTCGCGCAGATCCTGATCGTCATCAACAACCAATATGGTTTCAGTTATCATCGAGAACTCCCGGAAAAGAGATGGTAATTGTCGTCCCTCCGTGCTCACTGCTTGTCAGCTCAATATCACCGCCATGCTGTTTGATGATATTATAGCACACTGACAACCCGAGACCAGTTCCCTTACCGATTTCTTTGGTGGTGAAAAACGGATCGAAGACCTTGGCCAGATGTTCCGGCCGGATACCGTGCCCGCTGTCGGCAATCATCGCCACGACTTTGCCGTCCTGCCTGAGGGTGGTAATTTCGATGCTGTCATTGGCCCTGCAGGCATCAAAGCTGTTCATCAGCAGGTTGATGAACACCTCCTCCAACTTCCAGGGAATACCCATGATTTTCGGCACATCCTGTAGGACTGTGCGGATAATTCCATAGAGTTGCTGGTGCTGGAGCAGATGCAGCACGGTCATCAGGACTTGATTGAGATCAGTCGGTTCCAGGGCTGTTTCCTTTTCCCTGGAAAAATGCAGGAGTTCCTTGGCGATGCGGGTGGCACGTTCAATATTTCGCTCGATGGCCGCCACCTTTCTGACCATCTTCTCGTCAGCGCCGAGGTGATCCTTGAGCATTTCCATATTGAGCGAGATATTGGTCAGAGGGGTGTTGATCTCGTGGGCGATCCCAGCGGCCAGGATGCCCATGGAGGTCAGTTTTTCCGACTGGGAAAAGCGCTGCAACTGCTCATTGATCAGCTTTCGCTGTTCAATATTGAAGACCGACAGGGCTCGGATAGTGAAGAACATGATAAAAATGCGCTCAGACCTCTGAACAGGACAACTTCAACCCCCAGGATCGGGATGACAACATGAGACGGCACCAGGCCGGTCAGGATGGCGTAGCATATCATGCAACTGCCCGCCAGGATGAAGTTGCTGGCCACACTGCCGGAAAAGCTTCTTACGGTCCGTGAATAGAGGACAAGGCCGATCCCCGACAACATGGCGGCAGGAAAGGCAACCAGCAGTCGGGTATTGGTATCCCTGCCGCTGCCGAAATCCAGATATACCGCAAACAGAATCAGGGACAGGGCAAGCGCGCCGACTATCGCCTTAACGGCCCGCGGGGCGGTTGACAGGGCCTGATCTCCACGCATGGTGATGATATTGAGAAAGAGACCGAAGTAGAGAAGAAACAAGAATGAAATGCTGACAACCGCCAGACGAAATACCTTGAAATCGCTGTCGACAATCACCGGGAAGAGCAACTCCAGCAGTTCCAGCCACTCGTGAAAGCCATGGATAATGCCGAACACGGCCAGCAATCGGATAATTCGGGCAATCCCCAACTCACTGAGGCGAATATCCCTGGAGAGAATGGCTATACCCAGGGTGAAAAAGGTCAGGCCGTAGAGCAGATAGAGAATAAAAATCCAGACCACAGGCTCTCCTGATAAAAAACAACCATCATGCCAATCCAGAATGCCTCAGGTTCTCATTCTGGGTGATTGAAGTGTAATCCAGAAATCATCAACTGCAATCTTCCAAGGCACTTTTCAGCCAACCGAAGCTGATCCGCTCCTGCTCAAGCCGCAGCTGATCGGCCAGGCGGTTCAGCCGCAAATCGCCGTACAGGGCGGCCTCTTCGGTGTTCAAACGGCTCAGCTGCCGTTTTTCCGGTTGGGATTCCCGCCCCCACTGCGGCTGATGCGCGAGCAGTGTCTTACGATCCATCAAAAAGGAGTGTGCGGCGGGCAGATGGAAACGCAGCTGATCGAGAATGGCAAACCCGTGGGTATCGATGTCTCCCCAGTAATAAATGTTGATATCATGCAGCCAGCGGGCCTCGGCCAGCATCTCGAAACCGTAGCCGGCCCCGAAAATCACCATGCTCCGCGGCAGGGAAGGAAAGGCTAGAAAATTGATCTCGTTCTCGGTGATAAAGACCTTCTCCACCGGCAGTTCGAGTCCGGCAAAGGTCTCCGCCGAAACAGTGATATCCTGATCAGTGCCGGTGGGAAACGGGGCCATGGCCGGGTCAAGGAGACGGAAGCGCAGGCGTAGGGGTTTATCGCGAAAGCCGTAGCGGCGGCAGAAACCGGCCAGCCCGTTGGCACCTGGATCGATCGCCCCGGGCGGCAGGGCCAGATCGAAAAGCTCCGCCAATACGGCGCGATGGCTCTCGATAAACTTGCTGTGCACCCCGGCAATGTCCACCTGCCGCAGATAAATCCCGGGCCGGAGATGCTGCTGCAGCCAGGCCACAATCGCCAAAAGTCGCGGCCAGTCATCGGCCAGGTCCAGGGCCTGCAACGGCCGTTTCAGCAACCAGCTGCGTAAACATGGCAGGCTCTCCCCTGTCAGGGCCACCAGCGCGGCAAAACGATCAGCCTCGCGTCGCTTGCCGATCAGCCCGAGGGCATCCTCCAGACTGTCGATCCAGACCTCGGCCGGCACGGAATTAGAGCCTAATATGCGGTGATTGACAGTGCGCCATACCAGGCGATAGTGTTTCGCTTCTCGGTCAAGGTCGGCAATCCAGCCACGCACCTCATTGAATCGTTCCGCCAGTTCGGTCGAGGACGGGCCCTTCAGGTGCAAACGCCGAGGAAAGAGCGAAGGTTCTCCAGCCACCTCGGCCAAGAGTGCCCCCCTGTTCCACAGTCTCAACACCTGCAGGCGCAGGTCACCGGCGGTCGTCCAGGTCATGGTGTCAACCTCTGTTTCTCGGCGCGGTACTCCTCGATGGAGAGGTTGCGGAGCGAAGAGGTCCGTCCGCTCTGGTTGTGGACGAAACCGACGCCGGCCACGAAGGGCTCGATGATGTGGATCTTCTGCAGGGGCGTGACGATCAGCAATTGCAGGTTCAGCTGTTGAAAGAGTTCCAGCCCGTACTGGGCGGATTCGTCCGAGCCGCGGCCGAAGGCCTCGTCGATGACCACGAAGCGGAAGGAACGCGAGCGCACCGCCCCCCACTCCAGGCCAAACTGATAGGCCAGGCTGGCCGCCAGCACGGTGTAGGCCAGCTTCTCCTTCTGGCCGCCGGATTTGCCGCCGGAATCGGCATAGTGCTCGTACTCGCTGCCATCCTCGCGCCAGCGCTCACTGGCAGCGAAAACGAACCAGCTGCGCACATCCGTGACCTTGGCCGTCCAGCGACGATCCAGCTCAGCCTGTCCCTCGCGGCCCCGGAAGCGCTCGATGATCCGGCGGACTTGGAGAAATTTCGCCTCGGAATACTGATTATCGTCGGAGCCGGTGAGCGCCCCTTCGGTGCAGGCCCGCAGTTCTGCCTGAAAGTCGCGGATGTCGGCATCGCCTGCAGCCTGCGCCTCCAGCACGATATAACGGCCAGGATTGTAGTCGATCTGGTTGAGGGACTCGTTGATCCGGCCAATGCGCTCCCTGATCGTTTCCTTTTCCCGCAACAGCTGGGAATGGAAACCGAGCACCTCACGGATGGTGTTCTCGTTCAGCAACTCCTTGAAGCGCACCTCAAAACGCGGTAGATCGTCGGCACACAGCCTCTCGAGCCAGAGGCGGTAATCGCCGGCAGCCTCCACCGCCACATCCACCTCCTGGGTTTCCAGGGGATAGCTCGAGCTGAAGGAGCGCATCGCGTCGATGATCCGGTCGCGCAGGCGGGAGAGCTTCTTGTCCTCGGCATCGATCTTCGCCTGGAGCCAGTCGCGCATCTCCCGCTCTCGGTTGTCGCAGGACTCGACGGTCAGCTGCTGCGTGCCAAGCGCCTCAACGCGCAGGTCGGAGAGCTGGGTGAAATAGTCGGCATAGCCGGGCGCGGCCTCTGCCAGCAGCTCCCGGCTCCCTTTGATGAGGGCTTCGGCATCACTTTTTTTCTGTTCGGTTTTCGAACGCCTGTCTTTGTGTTCTTCGAGCTGTCGCTCGGTTGCGGCCAGGGCTTCGGCCAGTTCCTCGAGCTGGCCGGCAAGGGTCCTAAGGATGTCGGAAGCGACCTCGAGCTGGGCCTTTTCCGTCGTCAGCCTGGCCACCGCCACCGCCAGTGGCCGCCAGTCAACCTCAAAGAAGTCCAGATATTCGTCGAGCTTTGAGAGAATCTCCAGGCGTCGTTGCACGGCCTTCTGCTTTTTTTGCAGGTCGGCGATCCGTCCGCCGATTTCAGCCAGGCGACCCGCCAATAGTCCGGCCTTTTCCTCAAGGGCCGCGATCTTCGCCCTGTTGCTCCAGCCGAGCACATAGCGGCTACGGTCATCGAGACGGTGGCGGTCGTCTTTTTCATGCCGCTCACCCGGCGCCTTGATCTGGCCGGCCATGGTTATGGCCCTGGTTTCCCGGCGGAACTGTTCCTGACTGCGGCAGCAGGCCACATCGAAACGCTGGGCTATTACCCGCTCCAGCCAGTCGTAATAGGGGGAATCCGGTTTGACGGCGATCTTGCCGGCCAGCGAATCGGGATGGAGAACAGGCAAATCCGTCCGCCCTCCCTCGCGCACCCGGAAATAGACCAGTCTCCCCTTGAGATGGGTGCGGTCCACCCACTCGGCCACCCCAGTGTAATGGCGATCGGGCACCAGCAGCGACAGACCGAAATTGTGCAACAGCCGTTCAATGGCCCCTTCCCAGTCGCTCTCCGACTCACGCACCTGGATCAGCTCACCGGCAAAGGGCATCTCCTCTTCGGACAACTGAAGGGCCTGGCATACAAGGCGGCGCATGTCTACCTGCTTCTCGTCGATATTACTGCGCCGCCTTTTCAGCCCATCTATCTCGGCAGTCAGGAGTTCGTGTTCCACCCTTCCCCTGGCAAATTCTACACCCGCCTCATTCAAGGCATTCTGCAGCCCGGCCTCGACTTCCATCGTCTCTTCGCGCAAGTCTGCGCATTGCCGGCCTTGGACGAGGAAGGTCTCCTGGTCTTCGGCTGGCTGCAGTTCCAGAGTCCGAACCAGTTCAGCATAGCGATCTGCTTTCTGCCGTCGCTGCCGCTGCTGCTCCTCCTTCGTCCGGATCTCTTCTTCGATACGGGCGATGCGGTCACCGCCGTTTTCCGCCATGGCTTGCCGTATTTCTCTCTCCTGGCCCTGCTGCGCTCGTCGTAGCTCCTCCAGGCTTGCGACCCGGGCATTATGGCGGGCAAATTCCGCGTCGAGTGCGGCAAGTCGTTTGGTCAGCAGCTCCAGTTTGAGCCCGGCAAACCAGGGTCGGAGGGCTTCGCGGCAGAGGCGCAGCTGCCCGATAGCTGCCTGCCGTTCTTCGTGCCGATCGCAGTCAGCGACCAGTGGCTCAAGCAGCTCGACCTGCCGCTTGGCTTTCAGCACTGCTTCATGGGCTCGGTTGAGATCGTCGAAATGACCGATCAGGGCCGAAATGCGTGGGGCGACCTCAAAAGGTTCGAGCATGTGGCTGCGCACAAAATCGGTTAGATTGCCCACCGATTTCAACGACACGGTCTGGAGAAAAAGGTCCAGTGCCTGTTCGTTGTCGATGCCCAGACGCCTGCGGAACCAGGCCCCGTAGGGAGGAAAACTGTCAAAGATCTCCACCCCGGAGCTGCGCAACCGCTTGCGCAGATTGCCGATCTCGGGGCCGAAACCGGCAAAATCCGCGGCAATGGCGAGGTCGCGCTCACAGGCGGAAAAGAAACGGGCCGGCTGGCCCTGGGCATCCTTCATCCAGAATACCTGGGCCAGGGTCACCGTCTTGCCGTAGCCGGCGTTCTGAAACACCCCGAGGATCACCGTATAGCTGTTCTGATCCCGCAGACCGACCGGTTTGGCGCTACCGCTCACCTCGTTGCGCTCGGATTTGTAGTGGCCGAGCACATAGGAGCGCAGGCTGCGCTCCCTGGCCTCGGCCCCGGCCGCCTTGTTGTAAGAGATGCGCTGGGCCGGAACCAGTAGAGTGGTCACCGCATCCACCAGGGTCGATTTGCCCGACCCGATGTCACCGGTAAGCAGGAGATTTTTGCCATCGAGAGAGAGGGTCCACACCCGGCCATCGAAGGTCCCCCAGTTGAGGACCTCGAGGCGTTGCAGACGAAAGCCGGCCAGACGATCATCTGCGATGAAATCAAGGCTCAAGGGCTCAGCCATCGCTCGCCTCTCCCCGCTGTTCCAGCTGACCTCGGTATTCCGCCAGCCGCTGGTCAAACTCGGCCAGCCACTGGGCATCGACAAAGGCCTTGAGGATGCGCCGCACTTCGTACATCTGTTCCTGACCGCGCAGGCGGCGGACAAAGCCGAGGTCGATGATCTTGTTCAGATGAGCGTCGACCTGATCGATCATCCTGGTCTCGTTGCTGTCCGCCGGCAGGAAGACCCGGATCAGCTCCACCACCTCGTCGCGGGAGAGGATCAATCGCGTCTCGGCACCGCTGGCATCGAACTCCGCCAGTTTCTTGCGGAGCAGGGCCAGCAACAGACTAACAGGAAAGGTCAGCTGCCGGCGGGCAACAAGGCGAGGTAGCCTCTCCGCGTCAGGCCCCTCAAGCCGCGAGCGCAGAAAGGCATACCCCTCTGCCTCGTCCAGCACCAACTCCAGGCCGAGCACCGCCACATAATCGCGGACCCTGGCCTGCAGGCCGAGCAGGGCACTCCACTGGGCCGGGCTGTCCTCGAGATAGAGTACTCCCTTCAACAGCGGCACCACAACCGCCGACAGGTCGTACCGACCTTGCTGGTCATCGGTAGGGCCACTTATCCGTTTATCCGCATCTTCCATCTTCAGTTCCTTACGAATATGAGCCGGGGCAGGCGGGCGCAGCGGACTCCCCCGGCCGCCGTCCGCCACTCGATAGTGTCCTGGGTTTGCTCGTCAATAACGGTATGGGGCAGATCACTCGCCAGCTGCAGATAGGCCACCAGCTCCGCCAGGCCATGACTCAGCGGATGGGCCGTTACCAGTTCGCCCAGGGAGATCTGTGCCCGGTTCTGCAAAGCCTGGCGGATATGCCGGGAGAGTTCCGCCCGATCGATCACCACCTGGCTGTAGAGGGCCGCGGCATCCACCTCGGTCCCCTCTTGGTCAAGATCGAGATCTGCAAGCAGCGGCTTCACCACCGGGATATGGAGAGGCCGCTCAAACGGCAGGTCGATATCAGCGGCGGTGTCGGCAAGCCACATGAAACCACCGGTCGGCGGGGTTTCGCGCACGGCCAGCGCCCCACCTTCGAGGCTATGGAGGATATCCATGATTCTGCGATTCTCCAACCAGGCCTGGTCGTCGAGAAAACGCCTGAGCTGCTGCGACAGTCGGGCGACGGTACGCTGGGTGTTCTCGCCGGCCTCCAGCCAGTCATAGTGCACCCGCCGCAGACGGGGTTCGGGACGCATCTCGGCCACCGGCGGCAAGGCCAGCACCTGCTCGAGCAGGCGGGTCAGTTCTTCCTGCCGGCTCTGCGACATGAGGAAATCCCAGAAGGCGCGGAAGCTCTTGCCCTGATCGGAATCGGCGATGACATCGCGCTCGCCCATGATTTCAGCCAGCAGCGCCCCCTTGGCCCCTTCCCACAGGGCGATCCGCTCGCGGACCCGGCGGTCGAGCGAGCGAAAGTTGTGCTCCACCTCGCGGAAATCGGCAAGCAGTTCTCGCGCCAGCTGCAGGAACTGCTGAAAGCGGTCCTTCAGGGCGGTTTCGTCAAGCAAGGGGATGTCGCCGGAGCGGATACGATCGATCTCAGCGTCGATCTGCTCCCGACGTCTGTTCAGCTCGGCGATCCGTGTCTCGGGATCGGTCTCGCTGCCTTCGCTCATCTGCCGGAGCAACTCAAACAAAGTCAAAAGGCGTGACTCAGTGCCGACAAAGGCCCGCTCAGTCAGGCTCGCCAGCCAGGCAATGGCCTTCTCGGTGGCCGGGGTCAGATCGAAATGGGGTTCATCGGAGCCGGTCGGATAGAATTTACGCAGCCAGCCCCTGCTGCTGTCGGCCCAGTCGTTGAGATAAGCCTGCGCCGATCTGGGAAAGATCTCCTGGCCGGAGCTTTCCCGCAGGCTGAACAGCTCGTCCTCCAGCCTCTCGACCAAATAGGAAACCCGCTACCAGAGAGGCGTGGTCTGAGCGCAGTAGCCGCCAGGCCGGATGGTTCTGGCGCAGCAGTTCGAGGGTTGCGTAGTCCAAGTTCATGGGCAGAGAGCCCTCAACTCAAACTCCCCATCTAGACTCACTTTTCCATGTGACATCTTTTTTCATACAAGGGTTGATCTTTTAATGCCTGCCATCTCAGTAGTTTCTGTAGAACGCCTCGGCCGTAAATTTGACGAATTCTTCTGTTTTATCCGTACTCCGACTAATCACCTGCCAGGGCTCAAATCTGGCAATCTCAGTCTGAAGCTCCTTGGCGGTCTTGCTGCTACAACCCAATATCTTTTGCACGGAAGCAGGTGTAACACCCTCACATTGGAAAATATAGGCAAACTCCAGGAGCTCCTGAAAGTTGAAAAAATCCTGCTGGTAGTCGTTTGGCGACTGACTGGCGAAGAATACCACAACACCCTTGGAGCGGCCTTCACGGACAATTCTTTGCAAGAAGATGTTTTTCTGACTCAGGTAGTTGTGGGCCTCGTCAATCACCAGGATGGTGCGAATCGTCCGCCGTCCATCGATAACCGGGCTGTCCGGCATGCTCGCCATTTCTTTATAAAGGCGCTCGATAACCAGATAGGCCACCAGTTCTTTTAAAACCGGCATGGCATGCACATCTATAAGGACTGTGCGATTGGACAATCGTTCAATAGGAGGCGTCTCATTGCCATGCTTCCAGAAAAGGTCAAAGTCCGACAGATCTCGCAAGACTTCGACCAGACTATCATCTTTTTTATTATCCTCTTCATAGGCCGCCAAAACGATTTCGAGAATATCGGGGAAATCTGGATACGGCACAACTGAACCGGCGCGGCTGGCATAGGCGGCGCGAATCGCCTCAGTCAACGCCCCTTTCTGCACCACACCCAGCTTACTATTGATCGAAGCAAAGCTTTCCGCCTTTTCCCGCGCTGATACATTGATGGTCTGTTCATCATATGCGGGCAGGATAAACGGGTTAATCGGCAGGCTCTGGCCACCTTGCAAAAGACGGAAAGGCTGCACCTTGGCAATCTCCAAGAACCGGACGTTATCAACAACGTC
>JAIFKM010000126.1 GCA_020049575.1 Desulfobulbaceae bacterium | reverse complement strand
TTACTCCCGGTAAAAACGTCTCCTGCGGGGGCGGCTGTTCATGCTGTTCAGCATCCGGCTGCGATGAACCCAAAAAAATCAAATCTGGAATGTAGCATGCACACGATCCCGCTCAGGCAAATGCAGAAAAATCAGTCCGGTACCATTCGTGCCGTCAAGGTCGGCGGAGAACTCGGCCGACGAATCCGGGAGATGGGTCTTGTTCCAGGGGCACATATCACTATCCACGGCAGGGCTCCACTCAACGACCCCGTCGCCATACGCGTGATGAGCGGTACCTTGACACTGCGCAACAGTGAAGCCGACTTCATCGAGGTTGAGGTTTCGTAGAACTCATATTCCTGCAACCTTATCAACATAGAGCTCCCCGCAATTCTTTCACCCATTTAACTCTCTGGTAGCCAATGACTCATCACCTTACCATGGCCCTTGCCGGCAATCCGAATGCCGGGAAAACAACCCTTTTCAACGAGATAACCGGTGCCAGACAACACGTCAGCAATTATCCTGGGATCACCGTTGATCACAAAGAGGGTTTCATACAGCACAAGGGAACAGGGATCACCATAACTGACCTTCCCGGCACATATTCCATGACCGCCTATTCGGTCGAAGAACTTGTCGCCCGCGACTATCTGGTCAACCATCGCCCGGAAGTCGTCATCAACATTGTTGATGCCTCAAACCTTGAGCGCAACCTGTATCTTACCTGCCAGTTTCTTGAGCTCGGAGTACCCCTTGTTATCGCCCTGAATATGATTGACGTGGCAAAAGACCGGGGAATGGAGATCAAAGCCGACAAGTTGGCTGAGCTCCTCGGGGTACCTGTCGTGCCGATCATTGCGCGCTCAGGATTCGGCAAGGAACAGCTCCTCGATACAGCCCTGGCTGTTGCCAGCCAACGCCATGAATGGCAGTCGCGTGATATTTCGTATGGCGATGATCTGGACACTGTTCTCATCGACCTCATAGGGAAAATAGAGGAAACACACTTTCTTAAAGAAATTTATGCACCACGTTATACCGCGATTAAATATCTCGAAAATGACGAGCAACTCCTCCTCAAAGGCCGTGAGACTGCGCCAGCAGTTGCGTCTATCCTCGAAGCTACAGTGGAAAAGATCTGCGAACACACCAAAAAAACCCTGGATGTCTTCCCCGAGGCGGTCATTGCCGACCACCGGTACGGTTATATTAAATCCATCGTCCGCCAGGGGGTAATCACCCATGCCTTTGATACTGACCGGCTCTACACCTCTGATAAGATTGACAAGGTGCTCACAAACCGTCTTCTGGGGCCGCTGATCATGATGGCCATTCTTCTTGGTCTCTACCAGTTCACTTTTTCCTGGAGCGAAATACCGGTTGCCATGCTGGAGACTCTTTTCGGCCATCTCTCGAATCTTATTGAGAAGACTCTCCCTGATGGTCCCTTGAAATCGATGATCATCTCAGGCGTAGTTGATGGAGTCGGAGGCGTACTCGGCTTTGTGCCGCTCATCATGTTCATGTTTTTCGGTATAGCCATCCTCGAAGACTCGGGCTATCTGGCCCGCGTCGCTTATATGATGGACAGGATCTTTCGGATTTTCGGCCTGCACGGCTCATCAGTCATGCCGTTTATCGTCTCCGGCGGAATCGCCGGGGGTTGCGCCGTCCCCGGCGTCATGGCCACCCGGACACTGCGCTCGCCGAAAGAACGCATGGCCACCCTGCTGACCGTACCGCTGATGAACTGCGGTGCCAAACTGCCTGTTCTCGCCCTGCTGATCGGTGCCTTTTTCAGTGAAAACAAGGCCAGATACATGTTTCTCTTTACCCTCCTGGCCTGGGCCGTGGCTCTGCTAGCCGCAAAACTTCTGCGCTCAACCGTCCTGAGAGGCGCCCCCACTCCTTTCGTCATGGAACTGCCGCCTTACCGTTTTCCCACCCTGCGAGGCCTGTTCATCCATACCTGGGAGAGGACCTGGCAGTACATCAAGAAGGCAGGAACTGTCATTCTCGGCATTTCCATTCTGCTCTGGGCCCTGATGACCTATCCTGGCCTCCCCGAAGACAGACGCGCCGAATTCGAGCAGCAGCGCCAGGCTCTTACTGCCAGCTTCCCGCAAACGGCCTCTGCAGAATTGCACGATGAAAAAACTGAGCTCTCGCCCGAGGCCACAGCCCTCTCGAACAAACTGCAGGAGTTGGAAGGAAAAGAGGCAGAGGCCGGCTTAAGAAATTCTATCGCCGGAAAAATAGGTATCGCCCTTGAATCAATTTCCCGGCTGGCGGGTTTCGACTGGCGCACCAATATTGCCCTGCTGGGCGGGTTTGCCGCAAAAGAGGTTATCGTTTCGACCCTCGGAACTGCCTATTCGATGGGCGAGGTGGCAGCGGAAGAGTCGGACTCTCTGGGCCAGCGACTGCGAAAGGACAGCAACTGGAATAAAGTGGTGGCGGTCGCCTGCCTGGTGTTCATCATGTTTTATGCTCCGTGCTTCGTTACCGTGGTCTGTATTGCCAAGGAAGCATCCTGGAACTGGGCGATTTTTTCGATGGTCTTCAACACGTTCTTTGCGTTTCTCATGGCAGTCGGAGTGTATCAGGTCGGCACCTTTTTTCATTTAGGATAATATTCTCCACGATCAACCATTCAGCAACACTCGACCTTGTTCCAAGACTTGGACAGACTCAAGGAAAACAAGGGCATCAAGGTGACGATCCTGCGAGCGACACCTTGATCGATTATGACAAAAACCTACGACTATGAGTCTTCACTGTTTTATGCTGCTTTCATTCCTTGAATTTGGCCTTTCGCAGATAGAAAACATGCTCTTTATACATCGTTTTCACGAGGTCCCCGCTGGCGATCAAACGATCAATGACCTCCTGTGATGCACCAGCTTTGGCAAGAAGGGCGTTAGCCGCCTGCTCCCGCAGGGGGTGTACGGCAGTGATGCGCAGGATATCCGCCGTGATTTCCCCCGTACTATCAAAGTCATCCCCTTCATAACCAATAAGATATTCGGCGGTTTCTACCTTTTCAGCAAGGATTTGGTACAGGTGGTTAAGGACATCCATATCTGGAGCGCCTACCCATCTCTCCAGAGGGGGTCGAAGCGGGATGCTCAAATACGCCTGCGCAGGAGGCATATCTTGTATGAATTCTGCTACTTTTTGCATCCCCTTTGCGCTATCATTGACACCCTTGACGAGCATGGTTTCAGTCACCAGATCTCCCTTGAATTCTTTTGCAAAATCGCGGATACCCGCGAGTATGCGTTCCAGTTGCAGCGATCTGCAGGGACGATTTATCTTTCGCCAGACTTCATCCTCAACAGAATCTATCTTGACCGATACCCAATCGGCCCGGGCAAGTTCCTCACTCACCTCCTGCCGCCAGAGTAGCGAACCGTTGGTGATAACTGCTACAGGAATGCCGAATTGTCGTAAAAGAGAAATCTCCTGCCCCAGATGCACATCAAGAGTTGGCTCACCGTCAGGCACAAATGTCAGATAGTCAACAGTTTTCGAATCTGCCTTGAGATCAGCCAACCTGTTGCTGACATCCCGAAGAACCTCTTCAGGCAAAAGACAGGAACGGCGCTCCTCACTGAGCGCCGTGTTTCGTCCGGCCTGACAATATACGCAGGAATACGAACAGATTTTAGCGGCAAACATGTTGATCCCCAGGCTTCTGCCCAAACGGCGCGAGGGAACCGGACCGAAAGAGCAGCAAAACTTTTGATCAGCCATAGCGATCTCCATATCGACTTTTCAAAAACAATAAATCTCAGCCCTCAGATCCTTTCGGTTCAATCTCCGCCAGGCGTTTTTTGACAATTTCCAGTTCCGATTGCAGAGAATCGGCCTGATTTTTCAACACCTGTCTCTCAATCTCCGGGTCTTCTTTTCCGGGAAACGGACTATATCCCGCCATTCGCTTCCAGCCTGGCAGGCCTGTGGCGTGAAACATGTTGCGCCATCGCCCTCCGCCTGTACCCGAGCCTCTGCCCCAGCAGCACCCTGCTCTCATCATGTCCACACCATAGCGACGTTCCAGCAAAGGCTGGGCGTAACCCGGTTCACTCGCCCCCGCACAATATCCTGCCGCCCTTCCAGTCATTGCACCCATTCCCATCGGACCTGTTCCATTTCCTCTTGGCATTGTTGTATCCTCCAGTTTTTTAATGAATCATCTATCTACCGCGTCATCATGCTGCCGCACTTTGGACACTTTTTCTGGGCGCAGGGTACGCCGCGTTCATGCGGTTCAGTGTAGTCGCATTGCGGACACCCACAGACACCGATACTGCCGGCAGCCTTGGGACCTCCCATACGACCACGCCCCGGACCAGCCATTCCCTGACCCATACCACCGCCCCTCGCTGTTCCACCACTTCCTTTTCCTTTCATCGCATGTTCCTCCTCGCTTGCACCAAGCATTCTTCTGAATCGTCGCCCGCCTTGTCCCCGGCATCCCGGCATAGTGAAAAGTGGATTCGCCAGCCTCCCCTCCAGCCAAGCTCGACTCACCTCGGTCAGTTCTCCGGCCACGAACGGCACAACATGAATTCCGCGGGCAGCCACTAGGCCATACATCGCCTTGGAAATTGCTCCGCAGACCAAGGTACTGACGCCAAGCTCCAATAGTCGAAGTATCTTCTCGGCAGGCAAATCCTCCGGCAGCTGGATCGTGCTTTCCTTGACAATCATCTTGTTATCGGATTCCACAAGATACAGTTGCCGGGCGGTATCAAAAACCGGGGCAATCCTCGTATTCCAATAAGTAAATGCTGTTATCATGATCACCCTTGGTTTGTATAGTTCACACCTAAGCAATTGCATATATGATGCCATCCGAAGTGAAATAACATAATGATCTGTATTTATTTAATATAAATAATTATTGAAGGGGCCAGGAAAGCCAAAAGGTGCAAATATGCAACTGCAAGGGAAAGGAAAAAGGTGCGGAAGTGCTACTGTCGTCGAGTTGGTGTACTTCACCTGCCTTCTTTAACAGGGGACAGGCCGAGTTTTTTCATCCGGCGAAAAAGGGTGGTCTTGTGGATGCCCAACTGCCGTGCTGCAGCCAGTCGATTACCGGAGTTTTTTTCAAGTGCGTTCAGGATTGCCTGGACATCGAGAATATCGTGAGCTGAGCGCAGATCGGTATTTCTGGCCAATGCGCTGCCGCGACAAACAAGTTCCTCAGGCAGGTGGGCAACTCTAATTACTCCCTCACTGCAGAGTATGAATGCGTGTTCGATAGCGTTTTCCAATTCCCGGATATTACCGGGCCAATCATGAGCCATCAAATGAGAAAGGGCATCTGCATCTATGCCCTCAACCGATTTTCTCTGAAGACAATTGAAACGATTGATAAATTGTTCAACTAGCAGCGGAATGTCTTCTTTGCGGCGGCGAAGCGGCGGAAGTTCGATACGTACAACATTGATACGATAAAAGAGATCTTCGCGAAAAACCTTTTTACGAACTTGGTCAGCCAGATCTTTGTTAGTGGCCACGATAACTCTAACATCAGCATTCTCGGAGCGGATAGAGCCCAACGGCTCATAAACCCTTTCCTGCAGCACACGCAGCAAGCGGACCTGCAGCGCCGGGCTGACCTCACCGATTTCATCAAGAAAAAGTGTCCCGCCCCGAGCCAGGGCAAAGCGCCCCGGCTTATCCTTGTTCGCGCCGGTGAAGGCTCCGGCTTTATAGCCAAACAATTCAGACTCGAGAAGCGTATCGGGCAAAGCACCGCAGTTGACTGCCACAAAAGGTCCGGCATTTCTTGGTCCAAGACCATGGATAGTACGGGCAACAAGTTCTTTGCCGGTGCCGGTTTCACCGAGAACAAGAAGGGTGCTGGGGCTGGCAGCGATAGCCGGGAGTACCTCGAAAACGCGCTGCATCAAGGGGCTTCTGCTGGTCAGGTCGCCGACTCGGAATTTCCCCGCCAATTCCTGACGCAGCGCCTCAACCTCCGACAGATCACGAAATGTCTCTGCGCCGCCGATGATATGGCCCTCTTTATCTTTGAGCAGGGCGGTCGACACACTGATAGGGATACGGTTTCCCTCTGCGTCGATAAAGTAGCCGGATTTGTTGATGACAGGCCTGCCGTTCTGCATCGTCAGGTTCAGGGGGCAGTCGGGACCGCACATGCTCGCCCGAAAGACCTCGGAGCAAAGCCGGCCTATTGCTTCACTACGGTCTACACCAGTGATTACCTCGGCGGCCCGGTTGAATGAAGTGATCCGCCACTCCAGATCGACCGTAAAAACACCGTCCGAGATACTCTCGAGGATTACTTCGGTAGGGGTGGGATTCTCTGGTCGTCTGCTCCGCTTTTTTGGCATGCCGCTGTGCTCCCGAAGAATCATCCTGCGCTGTTTTTTTCCGGTATACTCAAAGGAAAGAAGCCCCTTCCTCATTCCCCTCCGGACAGCAAGGCCTGTCTGCTTATCAGATGATTCGCAAACCACTGTGTCATACGCAACACCGTCAAACAGGCATAGTAAATCCAAGGCATGTACATCCAACTCGGGCCGCACACCTGGCCAACGACCTTGGCAAACGCGTTATTCTATGCGGATTGCACCAATTCCGGAAATATTCCGATCCTCGTCCGCAGGCTCCGTGTTTCTCCGCCCGACTGGTCTTGCCACTCTTACCGAATCTTCTTCAAATGACGGTATATTCGCGGATTCCTGCTCAACTGCCACTTCCGGTTCTTCCTCCGTCTCGTACACTATCGATTGATTGCTCACCCTGCCGAGAGGTTGCTTAAAAACGGCAATTATGCCATCGCGGGTCTCCAGCATGGAAACAAGTTCCCATCCCGATGCCCCGAATTCATTCAATGATTGTTCGATTTCAGATTCGTCCAGAAAGGAGCTTCCGAGAATCCCTTCCTTTTTTAACTCATACAGTGTTGTCTTATAGCTCCAACGCATTACCATTCATACCCTTTACTCATATCGTATTAAGATGAAACGACTATCCCCCGGCTCACGCGCCGAAGAAAGAAAAATTCCATTGCCAGTGCATGTATCATGCTGCCGTATGCCGGTTGAGTGCTTGAATCCCCACTCTGTATTGATGAAGTATCAGACATCGCCAGTGAATTTGTCATCGCGGAAGAGTCCTTCATATACCTTTCCAGATTTCAACTGGAGCCGGCCCTGGCCTTCACGTTTACCACGCTTGAATTCACCTGTGAAACTGCTGCCATCCTTGGAAGCCAATTTTCCCTTGCCATCAGGCAGATCATCCTTGAATTCACCGATATAGACCGAGCCATCCGGATACCTGAGTTTTCCCTGACCATCGAAACTGCCGTGTTTGAACTCGCCTTCGTAATGACTGCCATTGGCAAAGGTATACTCACCCTTTCCCCAGAAGAGATCAGCCTGAAACTCCCCGACATACTGTGTTTTGTCGGGGTAGGTAAACGTCCCCTTGCCTTCCTTGAGACCCTCTTTAAAATATCCTGTATACTTACGACCATCAGCGTAGTGATAGAGACCTTTCCCGTGAAATTTTCCTCGATCAAATTCACCGTTGTACGTATCTCCACTCGGCAACAGCAGGGAGCCTGTATTGTGCATCAGGCCATCTTTAGCCATTCCCTCATAGACCCTGCCGTCAGGAAAAACGACCTGGACCTTTCCCGATACGGCCGTGCTGCTTTTTCCCTTGTAGATCCGCCCGTCGACAAAGCGGTATTCCTCCGGCAGCCGAGACTCGGCAACCGCTCCCTGTTTTAAGGCATCTCCTTTTCCAACTCCAACTGCGGGCAGCTCATCTTTGACATCGTCTTCAGGTGTGAGAAGCCAATCCGGGGCCTCTTCCTCATCTGCGCCCCCCGTCTTGGCAGCAACTGTTTCGTCAGCCGCCTCAGGGGCAGGCTGGCCATTCAAGAAGGGACCACTGTATTTTTTGCCATCCGCATAGCGAATTTTGCCGTCACCATGCATTGTGTCATTGACGAAGTCGCCCTTATAGAAACTGCCATCGGCCATGGTCAACTTACCTTTGCCGTTCCGTTTGCCGTGGGAAAATTGGCCTTCATAACGGCTACCGTCGGCATATTCCTGAACCCCCTTTCCCTCTTCCTGGTTAAAGGCGAAATCACCTTCATAACTGGAACCGTCCGGGTATTCCATCTTGCCCCGACCATGCCGCAGGTTATCTTTGAACTCTCCTGTATAGACGCGTCCATCAGGATATCGCAGGATACCTTTACCGTTGAGCATGTCTTTGCTGAACATACCCTCCATCTCTTCACCGTTGGGGGAGGTGTAGACGTTGAATCCCTGGCGCTGGATGCCGTCGAAATCTCCGGTTGAACTGCCGCCATCGAGATATTTACGCGTCCCTCTGCCTTTTGGTTTGCCGTTCAGAAAGGCTCCTTCATACCAGGTTCCATCTGCATAGGTGAGACGGCCTTTGCCGTCCACCGTGTTGTTGCGGAAAGAACCCTTATATTCACGGCCATCGGCATAAAAGAGAATTCCTTCACCGTCGAAGCGGCCAAGATTGAATTCTCCGATATACTGGGTTTGGTCTTCACGAATCAGGGTTCCTTTGCCATGGATGACATTATCCCGGAAGTCGCCTTCATAGCTCCTGCCCTTGGGAGTAGTCAGCTTTCCTTTGCCATGGAATTTGCCATTGCGCAGCTGACCTGTATAGCGCATGCCATCTGGATAGGCCATCGTACCATTGCCGGCGATCACCCCTTTCTGAAACTCGCCGGCATAGCGGCGGCCATCCTGGAGGAGAAATACACCCTTGCCGTTTTTACAGTCGCCCTCGATACATTCTGCCTGAATCTGCAATGGCACAGCAAGGGCCAGAACGATACACCCTACCTGCAATACATGTTTCATAACTCCGTAAACCTCCGGTTATTCCTGCAGTACGTCGTCACCGACCAATCTCTGCAAAGGCCTTTCTGACCTCACGGCCGATAATGTCGATCCCTCTGGCAACGTCGTTGTCATCCTGGGAATAGGTGACTCTGAGGCATTCCTGGGTATGTTGCCACTCACCCGCGAGTCCCGGAAAAAAATAATGGCCCGAGACAACCAGGGTCCCCTGTTCTTTCAGGCGTCGATACAACTCCAGGCTGGATATGGGCAATCCCGGGAACCACAGCCAGAGAAACATCGCGCCCTCCGGTTTATGAATCCGACAGGGAATACCGGCGCATGCCTTGCGCACAGAAGCGACCGCCTTTTCCATCTTTTGTCGATAGAAAGGGGTCATCATCTCCCGGCTCATCTCGATAATCTCACCAGAATCAAAGAGCCTCTGGGTCAGCACTGCGCCGAAGTTGCCAGGTGACAGGGACATGATGGCATTCATGCTTGCCAAGGCCCGGGTAATCTCTTTTCTGGCGATAATAATACCGGTGCGCACCGCCGGCAGACCAAGTTTTGACAAGGAAAGACAGACGACGGTGTTGTCATCCCAATGGGGATTGGCCTCGGTAAAGACCATGCCGGGAAACGGCTGCCCATAAGCGCTGTCGATGATCAGGGGTATATCCCGTTTCCTGGCCAAGGCCGCCAGCTTGGCCACTTCCTCGTCGGTAATGACATTGCCCGTCGGATTGGTCGGCCTGGAAACGCAGATTGCGCCTATGTCCTCTCCCACCTTCAGGGCCTCGAAATCGATATGGTATTTGAAAAAGGTCTCGTCGATATATTCAATCTTCGGCCGGGTCGTGACGAAAAAATCATCACAAAGCCCAAGATCGGCATACCCGATATACTCGGGCGCCAGCGGCAGGCAGATCTTTTTTCGACTCCCGTCGGCAAACTGACCGGCGAAGAGATTGAACAGCATAAAAAAAGCGGTCTGACTGCCATTGGTCAGGCAGATATTCTCCGGTTCGATCAGCCAGCCATATTCTTTACTGAGAAGACGGGCAAGACTGGTGATAAAAGCCAAGTCGCCCTGGGGCGGAGAATAAGCTCCGACCAGATTCCGAAAAGCCTGGGTATCTTCACTTATATCAGCAAGATGTTGACGCAGACACTGATGAAATTCCGGGACATATCCAGGATTTCCGCCCCCCATCATGATCATTTCACCCTCACCTGAGCAGCGGGCATCGCCGAGGTCATCCATGAGTGAAAGAATACCTGCATCGCAGGTAAGTCGTGTGCCGAATTTAGAAAAGTTCATAGTATGATTGATACACTCTTTTGCGCAAAATCAGGTTGGTTCGATTGCCGCTTTTGCCTTTCTGCCCGCGAGATATCGGGTCAGGCGGACAAGTAGAAACACTATACCAAGAGAAAAGAGAATCCTCCCCCAAAATATGCCGCCGAGTTTTCCGCCGATTGCCATCATCAGGAGGGTGTCTTCGACAAGGGCATGACTGAGCCCCATCAGGGCCATGGCATTGAATACTTCCTCCCGGCTCAGGGTGCCGGATGAAGTTTCCCGGATGATCAGCGCACCGCCGTAACCGATCCCCATAATCATGCCGACCACCGTTAACGGAGCCGCCCGCTGTGTCATGCCGAAGAAGGGCAGAACGGGCGCGAGCAGGCGCTCGAGCAGGGAAAGAACCCCGATCGCCCGCAAGATCCGCATAGCCACAACGATACAGAAGATCACCAGAACGATGAGTACCAGGTTCCTCAGCTGATTGATTGCCCAGTGCTGGATATCAGGATCTACGGCGGTGGTCTGGAAGAGCAATGCGGCCGGACTCTGCCAGACATCTAAGAGTATGCACAAACGAC
>JAIFKM010000131.1 GCA_020049575.1 Desulfobulbaceae bacterium | reverse complement strand
TACTTGCCAAAGAAAACAAGGAAGTGTTTCTGAAAAACTGGCTCGATATCAAGATCCTCGCCGATCTCGCCTTCTCCTACCGGCAGATCGGTCTCTACAATCATGCCAGAGAAATGTATCTCTATATTATGAGCGTTGTAAAGATCGATCAGAGAGAACAGTATTATCTGCCGTTACTGCAAACGGTTAACGAGCAGGGAGATCTTAAATTGGTCGAGCATCTTTCAGGCCGCTATTTAAATACCTACCCGAAAGGCAAAGACAGTGCGGAGGTTCTCCGGATTCGCATAAATGCCCTGATCGTCGAAGGACAATTCGCCAAGGCTCAGGAGCTGCTGCCTTCACCCCTTCCCGAGGGAAATACCTTCCAGGCAATCGCGGCCATTCTGGCTTTTCACAGTGATAAATATGCCGAGACCTTGGCCCACCTTAAAAATATAAGTGAAGAAGACCGCTCTTCCGACTTCGAACTCCTCTTTATTTATGGTGAGAGCCTTTACCAAACAGGCGATATGTCTGCCTCCGAAAAGGCATTTGACTCCCTGAAGGATAAAAATTTTCATACCGAACAGGTCCTCTATCGTCTGGCCCAGATTGAAATAGGCAAAGGCAACACAGAAAAGGGTCTTAAACTCTTGAGGACAATTGTCGAAAAAGGAAAAGATCCTCTTTGGCAGCGATATGCCGCAAAGGATCTGGAATATGTTGAATCAACCGACCGTTTGCAGAAGAAACTTGACTGACAGAAGAAATCTGCACGTGCCACGAGGGCTGAATCAGATCAGTCATAAAAGGAGTATATAATGAATGCCCTGCGACCATTTGACGCCAACATCCACTTACTCAGTAAGGTTTTGGACCTGCGCGCTGAAAACCAGAATATAATAGGCTCAAATATTGCAAATGCAGAAACACCGGGATATGCCCCTGCCCGTTTCAATTTCGAACAGGAACTGAGCCAGGCGATCAACCAAACAGGGATGCCGCTTGCTACGTCACAACCCGGCCACATCGCACTGGGGCCATCACACATCGATAACGTAACCGGGACAATCACCAGGGAACCGGACCAGACCGGTATAGGTGATGCCAACGGAGTCAGCGTTGATGAAGAAATGCTGCTCCTCTCTGAAAATGAGCTGCTTTACGAGACGGCTGCCCAGTTGCTGAAAAAGAAACTCGGTGTGATGAAATATGTAATATCAGGCGGTGAATAAGTCATCTTCAAAATTATCATGACATACAGCAGGCTTACATTTCAACAACGAGGATACATCCATGGATATACTCACCACCTTTAAAGTTGGCGCTTCGGCTCTGAAGGCAAACAGTATCAGACTCAACACCATCAGTTCTAATTTGGCCAACGTCGAAACAACCTCTACCCCCGAGGGTGGCCCCTACAAGAAAAAGTCGGTCTACTTCGAAACTAAGCCGGTCTCATTTCAGGAACAGCTCAGCAGCAGTCTGAAAAATACCGCCCAGGGTGTCGAAGTGACCAAGATCCTGGAAGACCAGGAACCGCCGAGAAAGGTCTATAATCCTTCTCATCCCGACGCTGCGGCTGATGGCTATGTCGAAATGCCCAATATCAACATCCTCGAGGAAATGGTCGACATGATGTCGGCAACACGCTCCTACCAGGCCAATGTCACGACAATCAAGTCCGCCAAACGAATGGCCCTGAAAGCTTTGGAAATAGGGAGGTAATGCTGTATGGACATGCTCTCTTCGATAGGCTCGGCTGCCCCGCTGCCGTTGCGTCCACCAGACAGCAGCGACACATCTCAAGCCAAAAAAGGATTTGGCGACATCCTCACCTCCACGATCGAACAGGTGAACAAAGACCAGATCGGAGGCGACCAGGCCATCCAAAAACTGCAGGCCGGTGATGCCAGCCATCTGCATGAAGTGATGATTGCAGTCGAGGAGGCTGATGTTTCACTCAGAATGCTTGTCCAAATGCGCAACAAAGCGCTGCAGGCCTATGACGAGATAATGCGAATGCAGATCTAGTTTCTCCACGTCGCAAGAAAAGGCAGCCACTCTGGGATAAATACAAAAACCCTTCGCCGTACCAGCAGTTGTGTTGACTAACATGTAAAAAAAGGATTTTTCCATGGCCATCGAAGAACGACCTCAAGCTGAAGCTGCCTCCACTGCGGCTCCTCAATTGAAAAGGAAAAACTTCCTGACGATCATCAGGGATCTGCCTCTCTCTAGAAAAATTGCCATGGCGGCCGTGGTGCTGATCAGCGTCGGCCTTTTTACAATTCTCATTATCCAGGGCCGGACAGCAGACTACCAGCTCCTTTATGCCAACCTTGAAGAGAGTGATGCCGCATCGGTTGTCAACTGGCTGAAAACGCAACGCATTCCCTACGACCTGAAAAACGGCGGCAAAAATATCTGGATACCATCGGACAAACTCTACGAGACTCGACTTGAGCTCGCTGCTAACGGCCTGCCCACTGGGGGCGGTGTAGGTTTTGAGATTTTTGACCAACAAAGTTTCGCACTGACCGACTATGTCCAGAAAGTCAATCTCACTAGAGCGTTGCAGGGAGAACTCGCCAGGACCATCACTTCACTGGCTCCTGTTGAATCAACCCGAGTTCATCTGGCGCTGCCTGAAAAGCGCCTTTTCAAAAATCAACAGGCCGAGGCCACAGCATCGGTTATTGTAACTCTGGCTCAGGGCAAGACCTTGGACAAGAAACAAGTTCAGGGCATCGTTCATCTGGTGGCAGGATCAGTTCCGGAACTCAAACCTGAAAATGTCAAGATAATCGATTCGAATGGCGATGTACTCGAGGCGGCTGAAGGTGGCGACAAAGACAAACTCATCTCCGCCGATATGTTTGCCTTTCAACAGCAGGTAGAACAACGGCTCGAGATGCGCGCCCAGGATTTGCTCGACAAAACCATGGGCAAAGACAAGGCGATGGTCAGGGTCACCGCCACCCTGGATTTTTCCAAAGTAGAAAAAACCGAGGAACTATTCGACGCCGAAGAACCCGTTGTCCGCAGCGAGCAGGTGAGCCAGGAAAATAGTGGAACCCAGACGACTGGCGGCATACCAGGAGTACAATCAAATCTCCAGGGAAACAGCGGCGGCCAGACGACAACCGGGCCTGGAGCGAGCAAGAGTTCACGAACAACCAATTTTGAGATCAGCAAGACCATCAACAAAGTTGTCAACCCAGTCGGAACCATCACAAAACTCTCTGTCTCGGTCCTGGTCGCCGATAAAGAAGAGCCGGCGGCCGAGGCTGGCAAACCGGCAAAGACGACCCCCCGCACCGCAGAAGAACTGAAATCAATGGAAAACATGGTCTCTGCCGCACTCGGTATGCTGCCCAGCCGGGGCGACCAGATCTCAGTGCTCTCGATGCCCTTCACGGAACACCCCGAGGAACTGGCACTCGCCGGAACATCACCGGCAAGCCTTCTTTATGATTATATGCCTCTCATTAAGATCGGCCTCCTTTTCGTAGGTGCACTCCTGTTGTATTTTCTCCTTATACGGCCGATCATCAAAACGATGAAGGGTGAAGTCAGCCAGCACAACAAGACCGTTGAAGAACTCCAGCGGCAGCAGACCGCAGCAGCAGTCGAAGATGAAATCGAAATTGTCCCGGTAGACGAAGCAGTCTCCAGCCTGCGTCGGGAGGTGATGCGCAACCATATCCCCACCGCCCACATCATCAAAAACTGGCTCCAGGAAGGATAATCCATGGCTATTGAAACACTCACAGGGCTGAACAAAGCAGCGGTCTTGCTTCTCTGTCTCGGGGAAGAAGCAACCGCCAAGGTTTTTGAGGAACTCAGCGACGACGAGGTGCGGCAGGTTACCAGGACCATGGCCACTATTGAACATATCCCAACCAATATCAAGCAAAGGGTTTTTGATAACTACCGGGAATCCGCACAAAAAAATGCTGGTCTTTTTATCAAGGGCACTGATTTTGTAAAAAAAGCATTTGCCGCCACTGGCAAGGAGAGCAAGGTCAGGGCCCAGAACCTGATGGAACAATTCATCTCTGGAACTGAGACCCGTTCTCTTGAAACCATAGCCCTGATGCAGCCACGCATGGTGGCCAATCTCTTAGAGAAAGAGCATCCTCAGACCATTGCCCTGGTTCTTTCCACCCAGCATGTCGAGCATGCAAGCGAGATTCTCAGCCATATCCCCGAAGAAATCCGTGCCGATGTTATTTACCGGATCGCCAAGATCGAACGAGTCTCCCCTGAAGTAATATCGCGTATCGAAGAGGCCCTGAACCGAGAAATCGGCCTTGTCGCCGGCAAGGAGCAGAAACAGATCGGCGGCATCGAAAAGGTGGTCGAAATATTTGATTATCTCAGTAAGAATATCAGCTCGGAAATCCTTGAAACGATCGAGGAAACCGATCCTGATATGGCCGAAGAGATACGGAAGAAGATGTTCACCTTTGAGAATCTCATCGCCCTCGACGGACGCTCTCTGCAGATGGTCCTGCGTGAGATAAACAACGATTCCCTGACCATGGCCCTCAAGACCGCCTCGGAAGAGATGAGGGAGAAGATTTTTGCCAACATGTCCTCGCGGGCCGCGGATATGATACGAGATGATCTCGAAGCGATGGGACCTGTCCGCCTTTCCGAGGTTGAACTGATGCAGCAGACCATTGTCAAAATTGCCATGAAACTCGAGGAAGAAGGGAAGCTCATTCTCGGTGGAGGAGGCGGCGATGAGCTTGTCTAGGGTATTTAAAGAATCAAAAAATTTCCACCCCGAAGAAATTCTGCCACGAGCGGATTCCAAGGGGTCGTCCTGGCCTGCCCCTGCCCGGCCAAAACACGCCTTTATAGAATCACCGCAAGAAAAATCCACGGGTGGACCAGGGTTCAGACAGGAACAACTGCTTCCTTCCTCGTCAAAGACACCTTCCGCCACAACCGCCATCCCAGCTTCTTCAACCTCCGCCTTGCAGACTGACGTTGAAACTGCAGCTGAAGTCCAGCTCGAAACAAGCCCTCCAAGACCGCAGTCAGTAGCGGGGATTGATCAGGAAACAGTCGACGGAATGGTCGACGAGTCATATCAGCAGGGCGTCGAAGAAGGTCTGCGGCGCGCCGAGGCAGATTTCGGCTCAGCGACTGTCGCTCTACTGGAAGTCTGCCAGCAACTCGATCGAATACGCGAAACCCTGCTGAAAAATAGCTTCGGCGAAATGCAGGATCTGGCAATTTCAGTTGCCGAGAAAATCATTCGAAGCTCTGTGCGTGAACAGGATGAAACAATTCTCGCGACCGTTGAAGAGGCCATCCATAGTGCTGTCAAATCAGATGAGTTTTATATTTATGTCAACCCTGAAGATTTTGAAATTGTGCAGGAAAAATCAGCCGATTTCATCGCCGGGGTTAATGGACTCAACAATTTAGTCATAAAAAAAGATCCTGAAATCGAGAGGGGCGGATGCAAGGTGGAATCGGATTATTGCGTTGTCGATGCCACTATCGGCAGTCAGTTCGAATTGATTCGCGAAAAAATCAAAAATCGTCTTCTGGTTATCTGACCTGCGATCTGCCCCAAAAGGGCAATTCACTCAGTCCTTTCCCAAGATTCTAAAATCTGGAGCACCCAAGTCCCATGCCGCTCTCCTCAACACATCTTCATCCACTCAGAACGCTCAAGGTATGGGGCAAAGTCACCCGCATCATCGGTCTTGTAGTTGAAGGCTATTGCCCGCACGCCTCAATAGGTTCTCTCTGTCTGATTACCGCTCTGCAGGGTAAAACGCAGGTCTATGCCGAGATTGTCGGATTCCGCGACAACAAGGCTCTGCTTATGCCCCTCGGGGATCTGCGCGGACTTGGACCGGGCAGTCTTATCAGGGTTGTTCGAGACAGCGCTACGGTCAAGGTCGGCCTCAATCTTCTTGGCCGAGTTATCGATGCCATGGAAATTCCTCATGACGGCCACCCACCGGCCATTCTCACCGAAGAAATGCCCTTGTACGCCCTGCCGCCCGGTCCCATGCAACGCAAGAATATCACAGATACGCTCGATCTCGGCATCCGGGCAATAAACGGCCTGCTCACCTGCGGCATGGGACAGCGCATGGGCATCATGGCAGGGTCCGGTATCGGCAAAAGCGTACTTCTCGGCATGATGGCGAAATACGCCAAAGCCGATGTCAACGTCATTGCCCTGATCGGCGAACGCGGCCGTGAGGTACGCGAGTTCATCGAACGCGATCTCGGCCAGGAAGGACTCGCCCGCTCAGTCGTCGTGGTCGTCACCTCAGACCAGTCGCCGTTGTTGCGCATGCGAGGGGCCTTCGTTGCCACGGCAATTGCCGAATACTTCTGTAAGCAGGGTAAGAATGTTTTGCTGATGATGGATTCGGTAACCCGATTTGCCATGGCCATGCGCGAAATCGGTTTGGCCATCGGCGAACCGCCCACGACCAAGGGCTACACACCCTCGGTCTTCGCCACTCTGCCAAAACTCCTCGAACGTGCCGGAAGATTCAGAGGTCAGGGGTCCATTACCGGTCTCTACACTGTTCTCGTCGATGGCGATGATATGACCGAACCAGTTGCCGATTCCGTGCGTTCCATCCTCGATGGTCACATTGTTCTTTCCCGCTCGATTGCTGCAAGAAATCACTACCCGGCCATCGATATCCTTAATTCAGCCAGTCGGGTCATGCGGGATATCATATCTCCACGGCACCTCGAACTTGCGGGCAAGGCAAGGAACGTGCTGGCAACCTACTCCGAAGCAGAAGACCTTATCAATATCGGGGCCTACGCCAGAGGATCCAATCCAAAAATTGATTATGCCGTCAGCAAGATCGAGGCAATCAACACCTTTCTGCGCCAAAATTTTGACGAAACTTCATCCTTGAAACAGACCCTAGAAGCTTTGGGCGGCCTGCTGACTGATCGTAAGGATGAGGATGTGTCGCCACAAAACAGACGTACTAGTGATCGGTGAATCACGCTATGCCAGATAAATTTCGCGATTGCAGCCGATGAAGCCATTTTCCCTTGATACTGTCCTCAATTATCGAAAACGCCTCGAGGACATTGCCAAGAACAGGCTCTTCGAAGCCCAATCCGAACAGCATTCAGTTCAGGAGAAATTAACCCAGGAGGAAACGAGTTACGCTGATTTGCTCAACACCCTTGAGAGGCAGCAGGCTGAAGGCATAGAAATTCTCGAACTGATCCGATACGAAGATCAGATTCTCTTCACAAAAAACCGGATTGTTGCCATTAAAAAAACCCTCGCCGAAAAAATTTCTCGTGTAGTCGCCGAAAGAGATCACCTTATTCAAAGAAGCAAGGATCGGAAGATCATGGAAAAATTAAAAGAAAAACAAAACGCCAGTTGGCGGGAGCACCTCGATAAGAAAGAGGCGGCGCTTCTCGATGAAATAGCGATCATATTCCATGAAAAATAATCCTCAGATTTTCACAGATCCTCAATCA
Source organism: Desulfobulbaceae bacterium (assembly GCA_020049575.1). GTDB lineage: Bacteria > Desulfobacterota > Desulfobulbia > Desulfobulbales > Desulfocapsaceae > Desulfoprunum. The sequence continues at coordinate 3,285 of JAIFKM010000131.1, read as the reverse complement.
CAGGGCATTCCTATGAAATCCAGCATTCTTTTGCCGAAAATTCATCACATTTTTCTCGCTGCCGCCTTCTCTGCACTGATATTCCTAGCAGATTCTGGAAAATGCGCCGACCCGGAACAGCCCAAAGAATTCCAATCCGTCGAAGAAAGAAGACTCTACGAAGATATCATGAATGAAAACAACAGGCTTCAAGAAGAACGAAAAGACTTTGCCCTGAAACAAAAGGAGCTAAAGACCCTGGAGGAAGGTGTCGATAAGAAACTTACCGAGATTGACAAAAAACTTGTTGAACTGAAAAGCCTGCAGAAGAAAATAGAGTCGCTGCTGGCCGAGAAATCGGCGCAAGAGCAGAAAAAAATTCAGGATCTCGCCAAAATCTACGACAAGATGGAACCTGCCAAAGCTGCCTTGGCCCTTTCAGGACTTAATCAGCAATTGGCGGCGGACCTGCTGGCGAACATGAAGGTCAAGTCAGCTGCCAAGCTTCTCGACCAGATGGCCAAGCAGAAGACAACCGAACTGAGCACAACATTTTCACAACCCAAAATAGAGTGAACCTGCCATGGAAGCAATCGTTCTTGCCTTGACACCCCAACCAACCACAACAACAGTCAGTCAAAACGATGCATCCACAGGCGAGAATACATCGCCATTTGCCCCCCTTCTCAATCAGGCCATAGCCGAAAAGTCTTCTGGCAGTCAGGGCAACAGCGATGCAACAGAAGTAATCAATTCTTCAGAGGATATCATTGATCCTCATACTATCCCCCAGCAGGCGATTCTTCTTGCCTCCCTTTTCGACAACAGTGGCCAGCAACAAACGGAGGGCATTTTCGATGCCGGCCAGGATTCCCTGCAGAATTTTTCCGTCATAGATGCGCTTCTGGACATCAACCCACAGGAAAGCAATATCACGACCGATGTCCCGCAAATACTCGGCTCTAGTGAGCTGCAAGCCACGAACACACTCATCTTTTCGCAACTGGCTGATACCCTGACAGGTGAAACGGTCCAGGCAAGCAACAACGCCTCCCCTTCCATTCCAAGTATATCTGAACAGCCAGAAGCGCACCTGGCAACGACCACCTTGCCCAAACAGGATCTTCCTCTGCTGCTGGCCCAGCTGCAGGATATAATAAATAAAAACGAAACAAAAGGAATTGTTGTCAGCCAGCAGCCGCAGGCTGATATCACGCTCGATGAACTTGCCAACCTTACCCAGCAACCGACCGCCGTTTCCGCCAGTGCGGTTTCAGCCGCAATCTCAGGTACACCAGCAGGAACAGGCACCCTGACAAGTAAAGACCTTTCGCTCCCCGACATGACGGCTGAACCATCCTCGGGCAAAAATCCCACGCTACGTCAGGAGATCCAGCAACAGTATATGGATGGAAAAATAAATCTTGATCAAGATCAGGCTAAAAACGACGGCGGCAGCCAATCGAGCAAGCAGGATACAGCTAGCGGCAATCAATCTGCTCAGGGCATGAACAGTCTTTCTTCCGCCCAAGGGGATCAGACATCTGAATCAGTTCTTTTTGCTCTGCCATCACAGGAGAGCGGCTCCACTCAGCAAATTTCCCAACAAGGCAAAGTGTATACATTGCCCACAGGAACAATGGTTGCTGAGCAGGAGGTCCTCAACCAGGTACTGCAACGTTTTCATATGACAAACCGGGATCAGAGTACCCGTATCAACCTGAAACTGCATCCTGCTGAACTCGGTGAACTCAAGATAAACCTAACGATCAAGGAAGGAACGATCAAGGCCAGTGTGGTTGCGCAAAGCCAGCATGTCCAGGAGATTCTTGAGAAAAATATGACGAAACTACGCTCTGTCCTGGAGCAGCAGGGCTTTGTTGTCGAGGATATCATTGTTACTGCCAAATCTGAGAATGTCGCCAACTTTGATCTCTTTGGCGACCAGTTACCCAATCGACAGGATTTCAATTTCGCAGACAACAGGCCAACTTCTGCCGGAGCATTTGAAGCAGCCTTGGACAGTTCGATAATTCAGGCCAACAGCCCGGAACCTGGCGTCAACATTCGAGCCTAGGAGAATGAAATGAGCGGTTATATTGATTCCATAAATCAGGCGGCGACAGCCTCGGGAACTGCGGCAAAAAAAGCCGCGACAACACGGGACGACGTCATGGGGAAACAGGATTTCCTCAGCCTGCTCGTTGCCCAGCTGAAAAACCAGGATCCCCTCAATCCCGATGATCCAACAGAATTTACAGCTCAGCTGGCCCAGTTCAGTTCCCTTGAGCAGTTGTTCAACATGAACGAAAGCATGGACAATCTGGTTACCTCAAACGCTAATTCAGACCGGCTTTCGACCCTTAACACCATCGGCAAGGAAGTGGTCTATCAGGATGGCAGCTTTGATTTCGACGGCCAGCCGGTCGCTCTGGGGTATAAACTCGATGGAGCGGCAAAAGAGGTAAACCTGGCCCTGCAGCTTAACGGTGCGACCGTTGCCACCTTGAAAGGGGTCGATCTCTCCGCCGGCAACCATTTTCTCACCTGGGATGGCTTGACCACGAATGGCCAGGCTGCGGCAAACGGAAATTACAAAATAGTCATCCAGGCCAAGGCTGCTGAAGGTGATAGTGTTGCGGCGAACCCGCTCATCAGGTCCGAGGTTACTGGCGTCGATCTGAATGGTGAATTTGGTGGCATTCTCATCACCAAGGCCGGAAAGGTTGAGTTCAACACCATCCTTGGCGTGTATGAAAAATCAGCCGTGGCATCATCGACAACTGAATCCACAGCTGCCCCTGTTGCCTCTGCCCCTGACGCATCTTCAGCAAATTCTTCCCCGTCGGAAGAGCAGACCAGCCAGGAGAGTACGACAGACTCAACAGCTGATCAAGCAACCATTGCTTCAGCAGATAACCAATAAAGAAAACAAATTTCACAGATAACATATTCAAACAGACAGGTTGTTGCGTAACAAACTGGCTCTTCAACGGAGGTTGAACCATGGGTATTTCAAGTGCATTGTACAGCGGAGTCAGCGGCCTGAACACCAACTCGACGGCAATGAGTGTCATCGGAAACAATCTTGCCAACACTAACACCGTAGGGTTCAAAGGAGCCAGAACTGTCTTCAGCGATTTGTTATCGAGTACGGTCAATGGCTCCGGCGGTTCATCCCAGGTCGGTCGAGGCGTGGGTATGTCAAAAGTTGATAATCTTTTCAGCCAGGGAACGTTTGAGTCTACCGAATCAGGGCTCGATGTGGCGATAGAAGGTGAAGGCTTCTTTCTTTTGAAACAACCT
>JAIFKM010000091.1 GCA_020049575.1 Desulfobulbaceae bacterium | reverse complement strand
AGATGGGCCATGCGGATCATCTTCGGCGGACCTTCCTCGACGATCGACATGTTGCGCAGGCGATTGATATCCCCCGGGTATTGTTGACTGACCGATTCGAGAAAGCGCCTGTTTATCTCAAAGATGATCTCGAGATGACGGGGCAGGACCCGGCCCAGCAAGTCGACAGTCCATCTTTCCAGGGCCTCGGACATTAGAGTATGGTTAGTGTAGGCAAAGGTCTTTACGCAGATGTCCCAGGCCCGCTCCCAGGACAATCCCTCCATGTCAAGAAGCAGTCGCATCAACTCGGGGATAGCGATAGCCGGATGGGTATCATTGAGCTGCACCGCCACTGTGTCGCTGAATCCTTCGAAATTGTTCCTGTTTTTTCGATACCGCCGCATGATGTCCTGAAGCGTGGCGGCAACGAAGAAATACTGCTGTTTGAGCCGCAGTTCCTGCCCGGCCAGGTTGTGATCAGGGGGATAGAGAACCTTGGAGATGGTCTCGGAGCTGACCTTGGATTCCACCGCGCCGATATAGTCGCCCTGACTAAAGTAACCGAGATCGAGTTCGCGCGAGGCCCGGGCCGTCCACAACCGCATATTGATGACATGGTCGTTGCGGTAGCCGGGAACCATGATGTCACAGGGCATGGCCATGACATCCGAGGTGTCGACCCACTTGGCCCGATACCTGCCTTGGTCATCGATATAGCCGGTTACATGGCCGTAGAAGCGGACCGGGAAGACCGGCACTCGCCGCTCGAACTCCCAGGGTGTGCCGTAGCGTAGCCAGTTGTCCGGCGTCTCGACCTGATAGCCATCGATCAGTTGCTGGTAAAAAAGGCCATACTCGTAACGGATACCGTAACCATAAGCCGGAATCTTCAAGGTGGCGATCGAGTCCATGAAACAGGCGGCAAGGCGGCCCAGACCGCCATTGCCAAGTCCCGCATCCTCCTCCTGATCGCGAATCTCCGACATATCATAGCCGAGGGCCTCAACTGCCTTCTTGGCATCTTCCATGATACCGAGATTGATCAGGCTGTTGCCGAGTGAGCGGCCGATAAGGAACTCAAGCGAGAGGTAGTAGACCCTCTTTTTTTTCTTGGCATAGAAGGTCTTCTGGGTGGAAATCCACTTTTCCACCATGATATCGCGCATGGTATAGGCCAGGGCCTTGTATATATCCGTAGGCCCGGATCTTTCCGGATCGCGCCCCTGAAAACTCATCAGGTGGTGGATAATATTATCTTTGATGGCCTCGGCATTGGTTTGGAAAAATGCCCCACCACAGGGTTTTTCTTCTTTGTCTTCTTCTGCCAGCGATTCGACTCTCTGCAGTGTCTTCATATCCCCCCTCCACTCTATGATTCAGCCGTCGTTACAGCGAACTCGGACCGTGTAATGCCGAGATCGGCGCAGGAATCCGCAACGAAATCTACTGCAACACAACAACTCCCAGGTCCCCCCGTCCAGCCGGGCCTGATGTCAAAATCTCCGTCTATCTCCCCCCTGACTGCCTGATTCTTCAAGCATTGACAGATGTCGCTGCCTGCTTATCTCTATTAACGAGAGCAGGGAGATATGGATATATCCACCACTTATAGTAGTCTGCCATTATTCTAGGCCTGCGTCCAGTTTTTGCACCATACCACCTCTTTTTCTTGAGGAAGATACCACAGCGGAGTATACAGAAAAGCTCCCTGAAAATCTTTTGCAGAACACCGGACCAGACAATGCGGCCGCTGCGTCGCCGAAACAATCAATCTCCAGGAAGCGAACCGTCTATGACCTCCGCCGCGCCAGCAAAAAAGGGCCAATCCCCGATCCTTCTCACCGTCATCTTTATCTGCGGTTTCCTCACCGGTGTCGCCTTTGCCGTGTATAAAATGGGACCGACAACGCCCATGCAGTCTGCCGGCAATCAAACTGAACAACAGATACCCAAGGAACAGGCCGAGGCCATTGCCCTCCTCGAGAAAGAGACCCTCGACCATCCGGATGACTACCAGTCGTGGATAAAACTCGGCCATCTCTATTTTGATACTGACCAAGCCGAGAAAGCAATCGCCGCCTACAACCGTTCACTGGCACTCCATCCGGGAGACGCCAATCTGCTGACAGATCTTGGAGTTATGTACCGTAATACAGGCCAGCACGACAAGGCTATAGAATCCTTTGACAAGGCTCGGGAGCATGATCCAAAACATGAACCCTCGCGCCTGAACAAAGGCATCGTCCTGCTTTTTGACCTGAATGACCCGCCCGGGGCCATCGCCAGCTGGGAGGAGCTGCTGGGCCTCAATCCCGAGGCGAAGATGACCGATGGCACAGCCGTCAAAGAATTTATTGCAGAAATAAAAAAAGAACTGGCGAAACAACAGGACAAAAAATAACCAAAGACCTCTTTTAACAAAACCAGCAAAGGACGGATGCCGGCCTGGAGGTGAAATCACCTCGGCTCTACCTTGAAGGAGACACTATGAAATTTGAAACTCTCGCCCTGCACGCCGGTCACACTGTTGACGAGGACAGCCTGTCGCGGGCTGTGCCGATCTACCGGACCAGCGCGTATCTATTCAAGAGCACCGAACATGCCGCCAATCTTTTTGCCCTGAAAGAACTCGGCAATATCTACACCCGTATCGGCAACCCTACCCAGGCCGTCCTCGAAGAGCGGGTGGCGCGACTCGAAGGCGGCGCGGCCGCTCTGGCCCTGGCCTCGGGCACTTCGGCCATCTTCTACTCGATCATCAATATCTGCCGGCAGGGTGATGAGGTTGTGGCCGCCAACAACCTGTATGGCGGCACCTATTCCCAGTTCGATTCGATCCTGCCGCAACTCGGAATCACAGTGCACCTGGTTGATCCCTCAAAGCCAGAAAATTTTGCCCGGGCAATCAACGAACGGACCCGGGTTTTGTATTGTGAAACCCTCGGCAATCCGGCCCTGACCATGACCGACATCAGGGCAGTCGCCGACATCGCCCACCGGCACAGGTTGCCGTTCATCGTCGATTCGACCTTCACCCCGCCCTGCCTGCTGCGGCCGATCGAACACGGGGCAGATATAGTCATCCACTCACTGACCAAATGGATGGGCGGGCACGGCACCGGTCTCGGCGGCATCGTCGTCGACGCCGGAACCTTTGACTGGACCGATCCGAAATTCACCCTGTACAACGAGCCGGACCACTCCTACCACGGCCTGCGCTACGCCCATGACCTCGGGCCGATGAACCCCATGGCCTTTGCCCTGCGCATGCGGCTTGTGCCGCTGCGCAACCTCGGAGCCTGCATCTCGCCGGACAACAGCTGGCTCTTTCTTCAGGGCATCGAAACCCTTTCCCTGCGAATGGAACGCCACAGCGCGAACGGCAAGACCGTGGCCGAGTATCTGCAGGCACACCCCGAGGTTGAATGGGTCAACTATCCAGGCCTAGCAGGCTCGCCCAGCCATGAAACCGCGGTAAAGTATCTGCAGAACGGTTTTGGCGGCATGGTGGCCTTCGGCATCAAAGGCGGCATGGCAGCTGGCAGACGATTCATCGAAGGTCTGAATCTTTTCTCACATCTGGCCAATGTCGGAGATGCCAAATCGCTGGCTATTCACCCGGCCTCCACCACCCACTCCCAGCTCTCTCCCGAGCAGCTGCGAGCCGGCGGTATCAGCGAATCGATGATCCGTCTGTCAATCGGCATCGAGCACATCGATGACATCCTCGATGATCTTGGCCAGGCCCTGAACAAGGCTGGTTTAGGAATTTAGGATACAGGCTTCTCGCGATGAATGCAGTGATCGACAGACAAGAAAAACCCTCTGTGGGCAGTGTCGAGAAAAAGTATCACACCTTCGCCGAACCGCCCGACGAGCTGCTGCTCGAGAGCGGTGCCAGGCTCGGACCGATCACCATCGCCTACGAGACCTTCGGCAGCCTTTCCGCCAAGAAAGACAACGCAGTTCTCGTAGCCCATGCATTCTCCGGAGACTCCCACCTTGCCGGAAGATACACCAGCGACAACGAGGATGACAAACCGGGCTGGTGGGAGTTCATGGTTGGGCCGGGCAAGGGCATCGACACAGATCGTTACTTTGTCATCTGCGCCAACATCCTCGGCAGCTGCATGGGCTCTACCGGCCCATCGTCGCTCAATCCGGCAACCGGCCAGCCCTACGGCCTCGACTTCCCGATGGTGACGATCGGCGATATGGTCGAGACCCAGAAAAGGCTGATCGATCACTTGGGTATAGAAAAACTGGTCGCTGTGATCGGCGGCTCGGTTGGCGGCATGCAGGTCCTTGAATGGTGCGTCCGTTACCCGCAGATGGTCCGGGCCGCAGTCCCGGTGGCCACCACCATGCGCCATTCCGCCCTGGCCATCGCCTTTAACGAGATCGCCCGGCAGGCCATCATGGCGGACCCGAACTGGAACGGCGGTGATTACTACAATGGCCCTGGGCCTGATCTTGGCCTCGCAGTAGCCCGCATGGTCGGTCATGTGACATACCTTTCCGATGAGGCCATGCGCCGCAAATTCGGCCGTCGGCTGCAGGACAAGCGCGATTTTTCCTTCGGCTTCGGCGCTGATTTTCAGGTCGAGAGCTATCTCCGGCATCAGGGCAGTAAATTCGTCCGCCGTTTCGACGCCAACTCGCTGCTCTATATTACCCGGGCCGCCGACTACTTTGACCTGATCGAGCGGAATCCAGCCGGAACTCGCCCGACGGAACACGGGACAGAAACAAAGTACCTTGTCATATCATATAGTTCAGACTGGCTTTATCCGACTTATCAGGCCAAGGAACTGGTGAAACATCTAAAACGGCAGGGCTGCGACGTGAGTTTTTGCGAGATAGAGGCCGACTGCGGCCACGACGCCTTTCTCATTCCGGATGTACGGCTCGAAAAACTTCTGCGGGGATTTCTCAATGGCATCTCCCGGAACTGAAAATCTGCGTTTTGACCTGCAGGTCATCGCCGCGGGTATCGAGCCAGGCAGCCGGGTACTTGATCTCGGCTGCGGCAGCGGTGATCTGCTGGCCTGGCTGGCGACCAACAAGGCTGTGACCGGCACCGGCATTGAACAGGACAAGGACAAGGCGGCCCACTGCATTGCCCGCGGCCTCAGTGTCCTGCAGGGTGATCTGAACACCGAGGTGGAGGATTATCCCGACCATAGTTTTGACTATGTGATCCTCAGTCAGACCCTGCAGCAGGTTTTCGAACCGGCTCGGCTCCTCTCGTCGCTTGCCCGTATCGGCAGGAAGGTGATCGTCAGTTTTCCCAATTTCAGCCACTCTTCCATCCGGCTGCAACTGCTGCTGCGGGGCATGGCCCCGAAAAACGACCAACTGCCCTATTCCTGGTACGATACGCCAAATATCCGGGTCATCACCCTGGCTGATTTCCGCCAGTTCGCCCGTGAGGTCGGCTACCGGATAGTAAAGGAAATCGCTATCAATACCAATACGACCAATAGCAGTGGCACGATAGTCAGATATTTTTCCAACTGCCGGGCCACATACGGCATTTTTATTATTGAAAAGAAGGGTCCGGAGAGAATTTAATCAGCCCCTCCGGCATTTCAAGCACCTCAACCAAGGCAAGACCATGTCACGCAAACTTCACTCCGAACCGTCAATCACCTCTCTCTCCGCCATCTGCGAGCACATCCAGATCAGCAACAGCAGCCGGCATGACAAGGTGCCGGCGGTGGTCAAACGCCTGCTCAACTCCTGGAACACCAAGGACTGCTTCGAGCATATCAGCCCGGTGTCCATTCCTTCCCATGAGAAAGTCATCGACATTGTCCAGCAGGCCAGGCGCATCCTTTTCCCCGGCTATTTCACCAAGACCCGTCTGCACGCCGCCAATCTCGAATACTATATAGGCAAAGAGACCACTGATCTCTACGAGAAAGTCAACGAGCAGATTACCATGGCCATCCGCCATGACTGCCGGCGCAACAACCTGCCCTGCACCAACTGTGAGGAGCGCAGCCAGGAGATGACCCTGGCCTTTATCGAATCGCTTCCTGAAGTTACGGCGATCCTGGCCACCGACATCCGGGCCGCACTGGCCGGCGATCCGGCGACAGACAGCCCCGACGAAATTATTTTCAGCTACCCCGGCCTGCTGGCCATCTCGATCTTCCGCCTGGCTCATGAACTGTTCCGCCTTAAAGTGCCGATCATCCCGCGGATCATGACCGAATACGCCCACAGCCTGACAGGCATCGACATCCATCCGGGGGCCACCATCGGCCAGGGTTTCTTCATCGACCACGGAACAGGCGTGGTCATCGGCGAGACCACGATTATCGGCAACGATGTCCGTCTTTACCAAGGCGTGACCCTGGGCGCCCTCTCCCTGCCACGCGATGCGGGAGTTCGGATGCGCCATAAAAAAAGGCATCCGACCATCGAAGATAACGTGATCATCTACGCCAACACCACCATCCTCGGCGGTGACACGGTGATCGGCGCAGGATCGGTGATCGGCGGCAATATCTGGCTCACCGAGAGTGTCGATGCCGGCACCCGTGTTCTGCTCAAACGGCCTGAGCTGATCTACTCCAATTCACGTTAGGAACTGACCGCGGCATCGTTGCTGTGCATCCCATATAGAGGAACGATATGATACAAAAAATCGCCGAATCAACCGGCAACACTCCGCTCCTGTCCCTGGAAAATTTTTCAGCTGGCTGCCCGGCCACCCTGCTGGCAAAACAGGAGTCGCGCAACCCGATGGGCAGCGTCAAATGCCGCATTGCCGTGTCGATGATCGAGGCCGGCCTGCGGGACGGCTCGATCACCCCGGCAACCACCGTCATCGAACCGACCAGTGGTAATACCGGCCTGGGCTTGGCCTTTGTCTGTGCCAGTCGACGAATCCACCTGGTCCTCACCATGCCCGAGAGCATGAGTGTCGAGCGCCGCAAGCTGCTCAAACACCTCGGGGCCGAACTGGTGCTGACCCCAGCCGCCCTCGGCATGAAGGGAGCCATCGCCGAGGCCGAACGGCTGGTCCGCGAAACTCCGGGGGCCTTCATGCCGGATCAGTTCAGCAATCCGGCCAACCCCGAGGCCCACCGCCGCACTACGGCTGAGGAAATCTGGCGGGATACCGAGGGTCGGATCGACATCTTCGTGGCCGGCGTCGGCACCGGTGGCACCATCACCGGCGTCTCAGAGGTTCTCAAGGCACGCAAGCCCGCCATGCGGAGCATCGCTGTCGAGCCGCAGGATTCACCCGTGCTCTCTGGCGGCAGCCCCGGACCCCACAAGATCCAGGGCATCGGCGCCGGGTTCGTGCCGGTTGTTCTCAACCGGCAGATCATCGACGAGGTGCTGACCGTGTCCAATGACGACGCCTTCGCCACGGCCAGGGAACTCGCGCAAAGCGAGGGTATCCTCTGCGGCATCTCAAGCGGCGCGGCAGCCTGGGCAGCGAGAGAAGTTGCCCGCCGGCCGGAAAATGCCGGCAAAACCATCGTCGTCATTCTGCCGGATACCGGCGAGCGCTACCTGAGCACCGCCATGCTGCTGGAATGATTGCTCCGCTGGCCTCTAAGCCGATCGATGGAAAAGAAATCACTGGCAAAGATACAGACTTACTACTATAGTTTCTGGCAACATCGAGTAATCAGTCCCGGCATTTTTATCTCAAAGGAGGGCTACGACCATCGAAACACGACACCTGAAAATATTCGTCGCCGTCTATAAGAACCGCAGCTTCACCAAAGCCTCTGAGCTGCTACACACCAGTCAGCCTACAGTAAGCGAGCATATCCACAATCTTGAGACTCGGCTGGACTGCAAGCTCTTTGATCGTCTTGGCCGCTCCATTATGCCGACCCGGGAGGCAGAGATTCTCTACCCAAGGGCCCTGGCCATCCTCGACGACCTGCGCAAACTTGAGGATGAATTGGCTACAACCAACAAGGGCGTTGCAGGAGAGTTGATCATCGGGGCCAGCACCATCCCCGGCGATTATATCATTCCAGCCCTGGCGGCCTCGTTCAAATCCCGTTATCCGGCTGTTTCCTTTGAGATTCGCATCGGCGATTCCGGCAAAATTATCAACAGCATCATCAACAACGAACTGCTGATTGGCATCGTCGGAGCCAAATTGCCGTCAAAAAAGCTAGTTTACCAGCCCTTCCTCGAGGACGAACTGATTCTGGTCGCCGCCGAAGGCCGTGATCTGCCCGATACAATCGAGCCGGAAGATCTGGCAGGGCTGCCGTTTCTGATGCGGGAGGAGGGGTCAGGCACGAGAAAGAATATCGAGTCCTTTCTCGCCAGAAAAGAGTTGGACATCGACCATCTGAATATCTGCGCTACCCTTGGTTCGAGTACCGCCATCAAGGAATCGGTAAAGGCTGATCTCGGTGTGTCGATTCTCTCACGTTATGCCATGCAGGAGGAACTGCAGGCTGGCATGGTCAGGGAAATAAAAATCAAGGGGCTGACGATGAAGCGCTCGTTCTATATCATCACTGCCCCAAAACGTACCCTACCAAACCACTACCGTCTTTTTTTCAACAGGCTCATGGAAGAATGCACTGCTTGAGTTAGAGAGGAAAAGGACAGGAACCCTAGAACCCTATGAACACTCCGGGACAATATGCTGTCGTCGCCTCCTGCCTCATCCTTGGCCTCATTCCTGCAGCCGCCATGGCAGAGGATATAATTTCAACGTACAATGCCGGCCTGCGTGTCGGCACACCCCTGCGAAGCGAAGACATCGACCAGGCAGATGTGTTCGTGTCTAAGCAACTGCCATGGAAGAAGAACTTTGCGTGTGGCTGGAATCTGCAGTCATCAGCTGAACTGGCCCTGAACGTCCTCCAAAACGACGAGGAAGACGGCTTGAGCGCATCGCTCTCGACCGACCTGCACCTTTTTTCCCCGCGGCACAGATTCTCCTTTTTCTCCGGGGTCGGGGCCGGTGCCCTGGAAGATCCGGTCCTCGGCGACTATGACTTCGGCGGCCCGATCTTCTTCCTGTTTCATGCCGGTGCCGGCCTGCAGATAACCCACAGTGTTTCACTCTCCTATCGCTACGCGCACCAGTCCAACGGCCACATCTACATCAACAACCCCAGCCTGAACCTTAACCAGCTTGAACTGCGGTATTTTTTCTGAGCACCACGGGGAAAAAAGAGAAAAAAAGACAGGAAAAAGCAGACGCGGTATTCTTCCGCTCTTCAGAAGGAGCTGCAACACAGGATTGTTGTTTCACTCATGTGACACCCGATAGACCTCTTCGATAGTGGTGATTCCCTGCAGGACTTTCATCGCGCCATCCTGGCGCAGGGTGACCATACCCTCGGCAATAGCCAGTTGCTTGATCGCATTTGCGTCGGCTGTTTTCAGGACAAGACTCTTCATCGACGGACTCATCAGCAGCAGTTCAAAGATGCCGCACCTGCCCCTGTAGCCGGTATGGTGGCATTTGCTGCAACCACGCCCCCGAAAGACCTTTTTCCCTTGGATACGATCCGGCTGCAAACCAAGTTTCCGCATCTCTTCCGGCGCAGGGGTGTATTCTTCCTTGCAGTGCACACAGATCATGCGCACAAGCCGTTGGGCAAGAATGGCATTGATCGAGGATGACAGCAGAAACGGCTCGATACCCATATCTGTCAGGCGGGTAATGGCGCTGGCTGAGTCGTTGGTATGCAGGGTTGAGAAAACAAGATGACCGGTAAGGGCCGACTGGATGGCAATCTCAGCGGTTTCAAGATCGCGGATCTCGCCGATCAGAATAACATCGGGATCCTGGCGGACAATCGACCGCAGCCCTGAGGCAAAGGTCAGGTCGATCAGCGGATTGACCTGAACCTGACCGATTCCGCTGATTTTGTATTCCACCGGATCTTCAATGGTGATGATGTTAATGTCAGTTTTATGAATTGTCGTGAGCGCCGCATAGAGTGTTGTTGTCTTGCCGGAACCAGTGGGACCGGTGACCAGGACAATGCCATGCGCCGCATGGATTTCTTCATTAAACGGCTTGAGACGATCATCCGGCATGCCGAGATCGGTGAGGGAGATGAGCACCGAAGATTTATCTAGCAGACGCATGACCACCCGTTCTCCGGCGGAGGTAGGCAGAGTCGAGACGCGCACATCGATTTCCTTGTTGCCGATCTTCAGTTCGATACGGCCGTCCTGCGGCAGCATCTTGACATCGATTTTCAGTTTGGCCATGATCTTGATGCGCGACACCAGGGCCGATTGGGCATGTTTGGGCGGACTGAGCATGTCATAGAGGATGCCGTCGATCCGTTGTCGGATCTTGAGGCTGTTCTGGTACGGCTCTATATGGATGTCCGAGGCATTGTTGCGCACGGCCTGGGAAAACATCAAGTTGACAAGTTTGACAACGGGGGCGGCGCTCCTGTCGTCGAGCAAGTCTCCGACCTCCTCAATTGCCGAGAACAACCGTTCGGGATCTTCCTCGTCATTGATATCCTGCATCACCTCTTCTGCAGTGTGCTGTGTCATATCGTAGGCATAGTTGATGGCATTTAAAATGACCTGCGACGTACAGAGAACGGCTCGCACTCCATGCCAACCAAGGATATGCCGGATATCATCAAGCGCCTGAAAGGAAAAAGGATCATTGACTGCGATAAAAGCATCGTCACCTGCGGCAACGGGGACCATCTTATTTTTTTTCAGGAAACCGATTGTAAGCTTCGTGGTAAAATTGCTGTTTATATCCGTCGGCAGAGCCGGTAGATATTCCATATCAAACTGTTCAGCCAAGCCCTCAAGCAGATCGACCTTATCAATATCTCCGTTATCTATTAAAATTTGGCCAATAAATCCTTTGCGGGTAACCTGCTTTTTCAAGGCATCATCGAGAGTGGACGGAGTTATCTTCTTCAGTCCTATGAGTGTATCGCCGATCTTCAAGTGCTTATTGGCGGA
>JAIFKM010000079.1 GCA_020049575.1 Desulfobulbaceae bacterium | reverse complement strand
CGCCACCTGACAATCCATGGCCTCTTTTTCAGAGGCTATTATGTGCACCCGGTCCGCAACCCTGCCGGCTGTACCTTCTACTTCCGGATGATTATGATGGCCGATGATGAGGACATCATAATCATCGGCATGATATTTCTCCACCATCCGGTGAACGCTGCTGACCAACGGACAGGTCGCATCGAGTGTTTTCAAACCAAGGAGCGCAGCCTGCTGCTCCACTTTTCTCGAAACCCCATGGGCGCTGAAGATGCAAATCCCTCCCTTGGGGATATCAGTGAGATGCTCAACAAAAACTGCGCCCAGTTCTTCAAGTTCCTTCAAAACATGCCGGTTATGTACGATTTCGTGCAGAATGTAGACAGGAGGCCCGTTCTTTTTAAGACAGAGACGAACTGTCTCAATAGCCCTTTCGACGCCGGCACAAAACCCTCTGGGCATGGCGAGAACAATTTCAGTGGTTTTAATCTGAGGCAAGTGTATTTCTTCTGTCATGCTGTTTCGTTGTTTTTCGTCTTGGTCCGGAGATAAATGCTGGATCTTTACATATCGCGAACAATCAGATCAATCTAATGTTTTTACTTGTAGTTACTCTTTTCTAGACCATGTTTACGCATTTTGTCATACAGGGTCTTTCGCGGAATAGCCAGTGACACCATCACATCTTTGATGCTGCCATTGCTTGCCGCCAGAGCCTGTTCGATGAGACTGCGCTCAAAACAGTCAACCTGTTGCTGCAGATTTCTGTTATAACCCTTTTCCGTGCCGGACAACAGCTTTTCGAGAGACCAGTCGCACTGACTACCCAGAAGAACGTAGCGTTCGGCGAGATTTCGTAGTTCTCTGACATTACCAGGCCAAGGATATGCCATGAGTGCATTGATCTGGGTTGCCTCGGGAAACGGCACCTCCTGTTGATACCGATGTCCGGCAACAAGAAGAAAATGATGAAATAGCAGTGATATATCCTCTCTTCTCTCCCGGAGTGGCGGAATCTTCAGGCAGACGACATTCAGCCGATAGTACAGATCTTCCCGGAATACTCCGGCGTCGGCGAGTTGTTTAAGATCTACCTTGGAGGCAGCTGCTATCCTCAAATCAAGGGAAATCAATTCATTAGAACCAAGTCGTTCCACCGACCGCTCCTGCAGTACACGCAGCAGATGTATCTGCACCCGTAGTGGCATCGATTCTATTTCATCTAATAGCAGGGTGCCGCCATTGGCATATTCGAATTTGCCAATTCTCAAAGCCCTTGCATCGGTGAATGCACCAGCCTCATGGCCAAACAATTCACTTTCAATCATTGTTTCTGAAACGGCACCGCAATTGACTGCAACAAAGTTGCGGGTCCTGCGCTTGCTGTGTTCATGCAGGGATCTGGCAACCAGTTCCTTGCCGGTACCGGTCTCACCAAGAATGAGAACGTCGGCCCCAGTGTCGGCGACCTGACCGATTGTCGCTCGCAGATGCTCCATCGCCGGGGTCTGGCCAATTATACGGGGCCCTGGGGCACTGTGAGCCTCGAGTTCGCGCCGAAGACTGCGATTTTCCAAGGTGAGGGCCCTTTTTTCCAGGGCTCTCTGCACAGTCTTGACAAGACGTTCAGCGGAATAAGGTTTTTCGATGAAATCATAGGCGCCATCCCGCATTGCCTGCACCGCAGTTGAGACGTCTCCATGCCCGGTAATAAGTATGACTGGCAGATGTGGATCAATTTTCTGGGCTCTGACGAGAAAAGCAAGTCCGTCCATTTCCGGCAGACGGATATCGCAGATGACGACACCGGGCCATTCAGTGCTCAGAAGAGGCAGCGCATCTTCCGCGCAATCATGGCAGGATACATGGAGATCGGCGAGTTCGAGGGTCTGTTTATTGGCAAGTCGGATGTGTTTTTCATCATCGATGAAGAGAACATTATTGAGTGTGTTCATACTATTTCATGCTTTTTCCAGGAATATTGAGAAACAGGCACCCTGTTCAGTGGTACGCGCTGAAATTTTGCCGTTCATATCATGCAGGATCCGATCACTGATAGTCAGCCCCAGCCCAAGTCCCTGCCCTGCTTTTTTGGTGGTATAAAAAGGATCGAAGATATGTGGTAGGTGGTCGGCAGAAATCCCTGGCCCGGTGTCAGTAATGGTGATATTGACCATCTCCCCCTCTTCCCTGGCAAAAATGGTGATCTTTTTCTCCGGCATCGTTTCCATGGATTGTATGGCGTTGTTGATGAGATTGACCAGAACCTGCTGCAGGAGAACATTGTTGGCCTTTACCTCAAGGTGTTCGGGATGAAGTGCTACTTCAACGACAGCAGCCGATTTTTTGATACTTGGTCGGACGATTTCAAGGGCTCCGTCGATGACTCCATGCAGCGGCACAACGGTCATCTGACCGCTCGATTTCCTGGAAAACATCCTGAGTTGTCCGCCGATTTTTGCCATACGCTCGGTAAGTTCACCTATCTGTTCAAGATTCCACATGGCCTCTTCCAGTCTCCCTTTCTCAAGAAACTGTTTGCCATTGTCAGCGTAACTGCGAATCGCCGCCAGAGGTTGATTCAATTCGTGATTGATTCCCGCTGACATCTGGCCAAGAGCGGCAAGTTTGGCGGCGTGAATCAATTCTGTCCTGGTTTTTTTTAATGCTATTTCAGTGCGTTGTCTATCTCCTATTTCTTTAAGCCTTCCTGCAAGGTTCTTCGTGCCTCCTCCTCGAGACGGTTCAACTCCGTGAGCCTATGTTGCCTCTGAACAAGGAGCAGGCTAAAAAGAAAAGCGAGAATGAGCCCGGAGCTGATTATAATATCAACAAGCAGGACATTTTTTTTTACTTTCTGAATATCTGAAAGGATATGAACATGCCATCCTGCTTCAGCCATGAAATGGGATTGAAGAAGATATGTTCGTGTTTCGTCTGTTGAAGAAGTACGTAAACGAGTCAGTTGACCATCCGTCCCTGAGAGCATACTTTCGTCACCAAGGGGAGAGAGAGAGGCATTATCATATCGTTTGCTCCTGATTATTTTTTCCCGCACGGCAGAAGCCAACGGTTCGATGGTGCGATACAGCCAGTCGTGATTGGAGGTGATAAATATTACTCCGTCAGGGTCAGATATAAGATAAATTTCTTCCCTATGTCCCCAGTTCTGCTCGACAGAGTCAATATTTATCTTTATAACAACAACTCCGAGAATCTCCTTATCCATCCTTACGGGATACGCGAAATAATATCCCCGTCGGGAAGATGTTGTGCCCAGAGCGAAGTATCTGCCAAGCTTTCCCTGCATGGCATCCTGGAAATATGGCCTGTAGCTGAAATTTCGGCCGACGAAGGATTGATCGCCACTCCAGTTGCTGGCGGCGATGGTCAGCCCATTTCGGTCCATCAGGTAGGTATCTGCCGTATCGCTGATACTGTTGATTGTTTCGAGATAGCGGTTGAGGGCATCTATCTGGTTGGGATCGGTAGGGTTTTGCAGAGTCTTAAGGAGCAGTCGATCAGTTGCAAGTAGTTCAGGCAGGCTTTCGTATTTATCAAGGACACCCTGCAGGTAGGTAACATACAACTCAAGCCTTGCAGAACCACCTTTGTTCAGTTCATCAAACCCCTGCTTGTACGCCCAGTGAGAAGAGACTATAAGAACAACCGTGAGAATAATGACAAAAAGAGCAGTGGTTGAAGCAAGAGAGATATACCAAGGTCTGATCTTTTTCTTCATTGACACCTACACTTCCCTCGCTCAGTTTTCTATGATGGATGTTGCTTTAAAAAAAACAGGGATTTCTTGAATTCCATGTCCATATTCGTATAATTCAATGAACGCCCCTGAAATTTGCAGAACACTTTTTGCCCTGATACATCACCTTAAATTTAATTTACTGTTTTCATGAAGATAAAAATCAACATATGCTTGTTTCTCATGCTCATTGTCCTGACGAGCGCCTGTGCCAAACCAGTGAGTACATATCATCCCATCACCGACGATACTCCCAGACAAAGCACCCTCGGCTTTTCCATTACACCGCCCCCTGGAGTGGCCTGGTATGAACGGCATAACCAGGAAAGTCTGTATTATTTGAAGAAGACCCGGCCTAAGTTGTATTCGATCTCCACCAAGGCTACAGAAATACACGTTGATAAAGCTTTTCGCCAGAAAAGCGATTTTCACGACTATGTCAAAAGCCGGAAAGTACTTTCTCAATCTCCGACACGATATCGGAACATCGAATTTCAATTTACTGATATTACAGAACTTTCACCGTATTGCGTGCGATACGAAAACAAATATGACGATCATGGCGGGCAGAAGAGCATGGAACAGCCCTATGTCAGGGTGAAAAAAACGGGGATCTTCTGCATGCATCCAGATTTTCCGCAGAATGGCATTGACATGTTTTACCAGGAACGGTCACTGTCATCATCCCGAGAACCTTCTTTTCAAAAAGAAGGAGAACAGTTTCTCAGCAGTCTGAAATTTCAATCAACAATCAATTAGGCGTAAATCCGGTCTTGCTTAAGGCGTCCTGCTTCTGTCTCTACAAAACCCTTGACTTGAAGGAAGAGTCTTATCGGACCTCAACGCCGGCGGCAGCCACGCACTCTTTCACTTCCGAAATAGCCACCTCGTGTCGATGGAAAATGCCTGCCGCCAGGGCAGCGTCAGCTCTGGTTTTGCAAAAGACATCGACAAAGTGCTCAGCATTTCCTGCGCCACTTGAGGCAATCACCGGAATACCTACAACATCTTTGACCATTCTGATCAGTTCCAGGTCAAATCCCGAATTCGTTCCATCCCTGTCAATGCAGTTAAGAAGGATCTCTCCTGCCCCCAGCAATTCGCAGACCGTTGTCAGTTGCACGACATCAACATCACGCCCTTCTCTTCCACCTTTGACAGTGCATTGATACCAGCAGTATCGTTCGCCATTGGGGCCAGGATATGCGGTGGTCAGGGTGGCATGCTGTGTCGCTTCGGGAGTGTCGACATAGACCCGACGCGGATCAACGGAAATGACTACCGCCTGGGCTCCATAGACGATGGAGATCTGCTCTATTGAACTTTCCCCTGTTTTTTTACCAGTGGCGAGATAGTTTTCAACCTCGTAAACTGCGTCACTGCCAATCGATATTTTATCTGCCCCTGAACGAAAATATTCAGTAGCTACATCAAGAGCCGAATACTTCCTGCCATCCGTGGCCGTGAACGATTTTATGCCGCCACCAATAGTCAGGGGGACAAAGACATTTTCCGAAGTCCGTTTCAGAACCTCGAGCATGGGCTGATCCTGAAGCGGAAAATCACGAAAACCTGTAATATTTAAAAAGGTGATTTCATCTGCTCCTTCTTCATAATAGCGACGCGCCAAATCGACTGGCATCCCAAGATTTCGTACTTCGCCTTCCTCTCTGACATCGTATTGATCTCCTTTGGTTACTACGAGATCACCGGCATCGTTGCTGCGGACATCAAGACAGGCAATAATTCTTTTAGCGAGTTTAGTCGGTTGGGTATCCTGAGAAACAGCACGAGAGATACGGCTGATTTCCTGACTACCTCCGAGGAAATTCTTGAGAATATTCAGTCCGGCCTTACCGCTCTTTTCCGGATGAAACTGGAAAGCAGTGATATTGCCTTTCTCAACAGCCGAGATAAACTCTCCTCCATAGGTGGTTGTCGTTAAGACCCAGTCCTGATTGTCACTATTCTGAACTGCCCGATACGAATGGACAAAGTAGAGTTTTTCACCGTTGTATCCTTCAAACAATGGCGATTGCTTCAACAGGCTGATACCATTCCAGCCGATCTGAGGAATTGAAAGGCCGGGTTCGGAGAATTTTTCCACCATTCCAGGGATAATGCCCAGCCCTGGAACTCCTGGAGATTCGTCACTTCCCTCAAAAAATGCCTGGAGGGCAATACATATGCCCAGCATCGGTTTATTCCGGCGGATTCGTTCACGCAAGGGTTCGACGAATCCATCTTTCGCCAACCGGTCCATGACTAGGCCAAAACTACCAACTCCAGGAAAAATCAATTTTTCAGCATTAAGTATATCTTCAGGATTACAAACATTCTGGACTTCATACCCTAGCATTCGAATGGCATTCCTGACGCTGCGGACATTGCCAGCGCCATAATCAAGGAGTGTGATCATTATATTCCTCATCTATGCCGGTAAGCGTCCAAATAAATTTCTGCCGGCGATATCATGTGTAACTCTCTAAACTAACTCTTTTAGCAGATTGAACAGCAAAACATTTTCAAGCAATTTCCGTGTAATATTTTCCGTGGGCGCAACCGCGGCAAAGGATTTTCCCGTCCTTCAGAACATCTCGTTTGTCCTGAATCCAATCCTGGCAGGATTGGCACTGAACCCTTCGCTGCGGCCTGCCAGGAAGGTTTTCGGCAGGAATCTGGACCTGGACGTGCTGGACTCGAAACAACTCAGTTTCCGGCATTATTTTATATGCTTCGAGTTGTCTTGCATATTTGTCAGTTATGCCTTCGCAGTAGCTTTCGGCTAAATCTCGAGATTCCTCCCGGGCTGTAATCCGTACCGCCTTGCCTGTTTCAAGATTGACAAAAGTAGCTGCCATAATACCATTATCCTGCCAGTACATCGAACGCTTACCCAAGCTGCATCCAGTAACAGACTGGATTGCATCGGTCGCACATCTGTCTATTTCAACCAGCACGTAGAGTTTTTTCCTGTCTTTCCCTTTTGGATCTGCGATTTTGATCAACTGCAGAGCCAGCAAGCTCATCCTAACGCCTATCACCTGCCCAGCGCAGATATGACCGTGGACCTTCACCGATTCTTCAAGCATTGTATCAAATGAGCTCATTCTTGTATCTCCAGGAGTGTTGCGGCGTTATCAGCCTGCACGGACCTTTTAAAAATCGAAGCCTTTTTGAGCTGCAATTCCAGAGGCATAGGGATGTTTTACGTCAACCATTTCGGTGACCAGATCCGCCAGGTCCAGTAGTCCATCAGGAGCATGTCTGCCGGTCACCACCACATGCATTTCTGCAGGTCGTCGGGCAATAACCTCAAGGATATCCTTTTCCTGAATCATCTTATAACGAACAAGATACGTCAGTTCATCGAGGATTACCATCTGGTGCGAATTCTGCTCGATAGTCTTAACAGCAAACTCCCAGGCCTTTTGGGCCAGAGCAGCATCCTCGGCAAGATCATCGGATTTCCAGGTAAAACCTTTGCCCATGACGTGAAAATCAAGTTTTGGCGCGAGCGTATTGGCAAAGATCTGTTCACCGCTGAGCCAGTTTCCTTTGATAAACTGGATGACACACACCTTATGGCCGTGACCGAGCGCCCGGAAAGCCAAGCCCAAGGCGGAAGTTGTTTTTCCTTTGCCGTTACCTGTGAAGACTGCCAGAAGTCCTTTCGTCATTGTTTGCCTTCCTTGTACCGTGACTGAAATGTTTATCGTACAGTTTCGACACCGTTTTGGGTGGCATGTCCGCAAAGACAGCGCCTACACAGATCATGGCTGTCTTGGTTATACCCTCGCCAGCTACGAGATCACAGATTGTCGACAGAGTACCACGCACAATTTTTTGGCTGATCCAACTCGCCCTTTCGACGATCGCCACTGGTGTTTCTTCAGGATATCCTCCTGTTCGAAGTTCTTCAACAACCTTGTGCATCATGCCTACAGAGAGAAAAATTAGCATCGTGGTCTGATGTATGGCCAGGTTTTTCAATCTTTCGCGTTCAGGAACCGGTGTTTGCGGCAGCGGCAAAAGCGGAACTCACGCCAGGAATAACCTCGTAAGGAATATCGAGGGCATCAAGTCTTGCCATTTGTTCTTTAATTGCGCCAAATATTGAAGGGTCGCCGGTATGCAGGCGAACAACGATTCCACCTTGTTGCCACGCGGTATGCATAATTGTGATGATTTCATCGAGATTCAGACCAGATGAATCATGGATTTCTGCCTGACACCCTGTGAGAATTTCAGGGTTGACCAGACTGCCTGCATAGATGATGCAGTCGGCCGCATCAAGAAGGCGTCGCCCTTTGACCGTAATCAGTTCCACATCACCTGGCCCAGCGCCTACGAAATATACCATTTGTCTTTTGCTTTCAGCCATTTTTACTCGCCTATTCAACGGATTTTTGACCAATGATAATGGATATCGGATTCAGTCGCATACTTTCTTGCGAAGGATAGACAGATCTGCTCACCTCAATGCGTCGTATTTCAACAGCAAGTCCTTGAGCATGAAGAAATCGCGGCGCATCCTCACAGGTTTTTGCCAGGACTGCGCTGACAACAATCCTGCCGCCTGTTTTTAGCCGAGGAACAGTGCAATCGATGATTCCCTGCAGTTTCCGGCCACTACCGCCGATAAACACCCTGTCGGGTGCGGGGAGGTTTTCCAGAATTTCTGGTGCTTCGCCTTTGAAAACCTGAACATTCCAGGCAGAAAACCTTTCTCTGTTGCTCGTGATATGAAGGATCTGCTCATCGTGCCTCTCAATCGAATAAACACTGAGATTGCTTGCAAGTCGAGCAATCTCAATGCTCACGGATCCCGATCCGGCGCCAATGTCCCAGAAGACACCCTGCTGTGGAATTGCAAGGCTGTGGATGATCGCTGCGCGGATTTCATCTTTAGTAATCAACCCTCGACTGTGCTGCAAAGCAGACTCCTGTATACCAAAAACAGGATCTTTTGAAGATAATTCAGGTTCCTTAAGAATGATCATCAGATTGAGCGGCGCACATTCTCTTTCAGCAATCTCGGCAAGTGATCCCGCGGTCATTTTCTCGCCGGAACAGCCAAGATTCTCGCCGACAAAACAACGGTAGCGCCTGATTTGACTGGTTGGGAGAACCGTAAGTATTTTCCGGGCTATTATCGCTGGAGTATTTTCCTGATCTGTGAGAATGCAGATTTTCTCCGAGAAGAGGATACGTTCATCAATTTGATCCCATTTTCTTCCATGCAGACTTACAAAGGTGGCGTCATGCCACGGTTCACTGATTCTCGCGAAGGCCAACTGCATCGCTGAGACTGCAGGGTGTATCTGGAGTCTTTCAGTGCCGAAATGACTGCGCAAAAAAGGACCTATGCCAAAAAAAAGTGGATCACCACTGGCAATTACTGCTACATCCCCTTGCAATAATCCATCACCGATTGCTTTGAGCGCCTTCTGCAAAGGAGCTATCGGCTCTATGCTGGAATTTGGATAATCAGGCAGATAAGCTCTCACTCCAGGAATCATTCTGTCGGAGGCAATAAGAAGCGGACACCTCTCTATCAGTCGCGCATTTTCTGGAGTTATGGCATTACCGTGTGCCCCGATAAGATGGATTGTAGTAGCTGAATTCATTTTCTACTAGACGGACTCTACAATTTTTCCTGAAGTACTCACTAGGTGGACCTCTACTGGCACACCGCAAATATCCTGGTAATAGTCTTTTGCTGCCTGACACACTTTTCGGATCAGCTCATTGTCGCCGTTATTTTTTAGACGTTCATATATCTCTCGAGCGGTATTCGAGCCTTGCAGATATTGAATTTCGACGTTGGTTTTTGCGAGTTGCTGGAGAAGCGATATGCCTTTTTCGACATCTAGGGCACCGTGGCGAACATGAGTCTGAGGTGTACGCAGGGCGCCTTTGAGTAATTTTGCCCACATACCTGCAAGATGGATTTTCCTGAAACCTCTCTCTGCCGCTGCTTTAAGCGAAAATTCAAGATAATCACCCATCATGATGAGTGCTTCCTCAGGGAAATTATAATGTTCTTCAACAGCACGTTCGGATGTGCGCCCTGTCGAAAGAACGATATCTCGAACACCGCATTCCCTGGCCACATCCATAGAAGCGGTTATGGTAGCGGTCCAGGCTTCGGCTGAAACTGGGACTACAACTCCAGTAGTACCGAGAATAGAGAGGCCCCCAAGAATTCCCAAGCGTTTATTCAAGGTTTTTTTAGCAAGTTCTTCACCACGAGGAACTGAAATGGTAACCACAAGTTTTTGCGCTGATAAGTCTTCTGGAGCATTGTGTAAAGCTTCTCTCACTGCTTGTTCGATCATCATCAGTGGAACAGGATTAATTGCAGGTGCACCGACAGGAAGTGCGAGACCGGGTTTTGTTACAATCCCCACACCCTTGCCGCCGATGATCTGCACATCAGCTACGTCGGTGGATACTCTCGATTCCAGGCTGACAAGCGCAACAATCTCTGCCTTGTTCGTAACGTCTGGATCATCTCCCGCATCCTTGATAACTGAACAAAATGCTGTAGCGTTTTCACCTTCTAACCAACCACATCCAGCTAGCTTGAAATTGACCCTGCTACCGTCCGGAAATGGTATATCGACATGACCAACAGCGTGCCGGCCAAGCAGGAATACAGTGGCTCCCTTTGCTGCTGCGGCTGCACATGCGCCTGTAGTGAATCCTGATCGTAATCTTTTCATAAATAAAAAAAGGCCGCCCCTATATAAAGGAACGGCCCTTAAACACAATTTTACCAGGCATGCTTTTTCCGGCCTCTGGATTTCTCCTGGCTGTTTTCAGCTGTGGTTTTGAAATTTCTTCTAAGCTGTATTCAGGCTAGATAATCTTGCAGTGATGAACGAGACGTACCAATTAAGCATCGGTCTATAAAAAGTGTTTGCACACAATTTCCATTAAAATCGTAGGCCTTTTGCGCGGAAACATTGTGTAGATACTCGAACGAATCTGTAACAGTCTGGAATTATTTTCCACCTTTCTTGCTGTTTACTGCTTCGATCAACTTGCTTCCTGCTTTAAATTTGGCAACTTTCTTTCCTGGAATCTTGATAGCCTTACCGGTCTGAGGATTTCTTCCCTGACGGGCTTCGCGTTTTGAAACAGAAAATGTACCAAACCCGACGAGGGTGACTTTATCGCCACTCATCAGAGCTCCCTGAATTGTTTCAAGAGTGCCTTTCAATGCTTTTTCTGCAGCTGCTTTGCTGATGTCTGCGGCCTTGGCAATGCTTTCAATAAGTTCCTTCTTGTTCATGAATTCCTCCCTGCTAAGATCTTTCTTTGCTTAGTAACAGGACAACTTGTCCCTTCTCCTGTGATGATGCTTTAATCAACCTACTTTCAATTGTCAAAAGAAAAATATGGGGTTTTTCTTTTGTATAATCTCTCTGTAATAGTCTTACATCCCTTTATATTCAGGGTTTTACGACAACTAGAGCGCACCTTAATTGAATCACTCTTCAGAAGCAAGCACAAAATGGCTTTAATTCTCAATAATTTTCTCTAAGAATTTGAAAGGTTCAACGTCCGGTAATGGCAAGATATACAGGCCCAAATCCAAGTTCCAGCATGCCTTTTTGGACGCTTCTGCGATTTGTATCTGTTGAAAACCGCTGAATATCACCTTCTCTGATTGTGAGATGAACACAGCCATCCCTCGGTTTTACCCTGCAACCAGGAAAACCCAGATCCCGCAGAAACGATTCCCCGGTCTCGATTTTTATCAATTCGCTGCTGTCTATTCTCCTGCCGATTGCTATTCGAGTAGCAAGGCATGAGTCCGATGGCAGGTCATGATTGGGCAATCCAGCTTTTTTCGCAAAATACCTGATTTCATCTTTGGTCAGGCCTGCATCAACCAGCGGAGTTCGTACAGCGAGTTCACGCACAGCCTGCAAACCTGGACGTACCGCATTCATATCATCAACATTCGTTCCATCAAGCAGGAACGAGCAACCAAATTGTACTCTCTCAATCTGGAAAATTTGATAGAGATGTCTCTTGCAGTGGTAACAACGCTGCTCATCGTTGGCAGAAAAATCGTCCCAGTCAAGGGGGGAAAGGTGTATCAGGCGATGAATAATTCTTGGATCACAAGCTGTCTGGATGATTCTTTCCGCATTGTCCAAGGCAGATTTGGCAATCAGGCAGGAGACACCCTGCAGGGCAACAACCTTGTGCGCCCCGAGAATTCTGCTGGCACAGTGGAGCAGAAATGTTGAATCAACTCCACCAGAGAAGGCCACAGCAACCTTCCCCATCTTCAGCAGAGATCTGTCCAGATCAAGCAATTTTTCTTCCGGGGAAGATTTCACCTGTTAATCAAGACCATCCGGCAAGGTCTGGGCCGGTCGATTGAGGAAAAATTTTGCCGATGAGATCCATTCCTTGAGAGTTTCGGCAATCTCCCTTGCTTTGACAATACTTGATAATGGCGCAGTCTGGACTTCCTTGCCATTGACCTCGATGGTTCCTGATTTCAATTGGGCATAGCTCACTTCCCCGTAGTTGCGGGCAATACCATGAGTGTAATCATGACCGTAATCGACCACCTGGGTGAAGATTTCCTCATCGCTCACGCCAGTATAGGCAGCCATCTCACTGTTGAGAACGGGAATTGCAATACCGAGTCCAACTGCCAGGGTATTGCCGTACCCTAAGATGGAAACGCCGCGCAGCCAATCCGGAGACATCTGTTTAAGATCTCCCTGTACCATGATCGTGCCTGCGGGTCTTCGCGGCACGCCACCGGCTGTCCTCGGCGCATGCGGATTATGCTGGGTGCCATGCCAGGTCACATAGCCTATGCCACCGCCAAGAAATATTCTGGTTCCCATACCGATAGTCTTGTAAAGGGGGTCATTCAGCAGGGGGCTTAACTCGCCGGCACTGCAGTAGTTCGCATTGCGGCAATGAGGCTTGAGCATGCCCATGTATGTATATACCGCCTTTTCGGAGAGATTGATGGCGCAGTTGTAATTCTGGTAACCGTTCCGCGGATTGCAGAGCAAGGCATACGGCAGGTCGGCAAGCCCCACTTCTTTCTTCATTTTTCTGGCGGCGTAACAGTCTGTCCCATAGGCCTTGGCTTCGAGTAGAACTTTCTTGCCCCGCAACAGGTCTTCGATGACGTGTCCTCCGCCATAACGGAATTCCCCTGGATAGATTTTATTCAAGGGATCATCCTCGCAAGGTTCAGTTACGCCAAGATACGCATCTACCGCCGCCAATCCAGCATATGCAGGAACCTTGTTGATCCAGACTTTAGATGCCTTAATGGTTGGAACCATCTGGCCGAAGTTGAAAAACATTCCAGAAGAACACATCGGCGCAAAAGTGCCGGTTGTAACGATATCGATCTCCCGAGCGGCTACCTCTGGGCCTTTACTGCGGACAATACCCACCATTTCTTCGGCTGTGACGACAACTGCTTCGCCGGACTTTATCCTGGAATTAATTTCTTCGTAGGTCTTGTTGATTTTATGTTTGCTCATGAGATTTCCATAGGAATCTGATTAAGTTACGTGTGGGTTGCAATCTCCAGACCACAAGGTTTTTGACTCTATTTGCAGAGCATGAGGCCTTGATTTGTCTTATACCAGTCTTTTTACGCCTTGACATAGTTTTTTCTTTCACCTAACTTATTTCACTTCCATGCCCCCTTATTATTCCATTTGTACCACCCAAAAGCAGCATAGAAGGACTTCACAGGATCGACAATGACCAACGAGCAGAAAAAGGACATTTTAATTGTACGGAAAAATATTGACGCCATCGACAGCAAGATTCTCTCGTTGCTCAAGGAAAGAATTGGCTATGCTCGAGATATCGGCAGGTTGAAAGATGTGGGCAATCGGGCAAAATGGGATCCGCTGAGGGAGAGGCAGATATACGAGCGACTTCTTCAGGAAAACGACAACGCTTTTCCCGAGGACTCCCTTCGTATGATATTCCATGAAATAATTACTACTTGTCGTTTATCCCAACGTAACATAGAGGTTGCCTATCTTGGCCCGGAGGCCACTTTCTCGCACCTTGCCGGTGTAAAATATTTTGGCCATTCTGCCGCCTACAAGGCATTGGAATCAATAGACGATGTGTTTTCTGAGGTTGAAAAGGGCCGGACCCGCTACGGAATAGTGCCGGTTGAGAACACAATAGAGGGATCTGTTGTCTCCACCCTTGATTCCTTCATGAAATATAAGGTCCAGATCTGTGGCGAGATCCAGCTTGAAATAAGTCATAATCTGGTCTGCCGGTCTGGCAATATTGAAGATATACAGACAGTGGCATCCCACTCGCAACCCCTTGCCCAGTGTCGGGAATGGCTGCGGAAACACCTGCCGACTGTCCCTACCCTGCCGGTTTTCTCAACAGGAGCGGCTGCTCAGATGGCCGCTAATAATCCAAATATCGGCGCCATCGCCTCATCGCTGGCAATCAAGTTGTATGAGCTTCAGGTTGTGGTCAAGGGGATTGAAGACTACAGGGGGAATACTACCCGCTTCCTGGTTATCGGCAAGAAATCCCCAGTAGCCAGTGGACAGGATCGAACTTCGCTGCTTATCGGCACTATGGATCGACCGGGGGCCCTCAATGAGATCCTCACGGTACTCTCTGAGGAGCAGATAAATATGTCCAAACTAGAGTCGCGACCGATCAAGGGGAAGCAGTGGAAGTATTTGTTTTTCCTTGATATGATTGGACATATTGAAGATAAAAAGATTGAAAGAGGCATCGAGCGCTTGCGCCCCCTATGTCCGTATTTTGAATGGCTGGGGTCCTATCCGCAGAGCAACTATCTACCCGCCGATGCGTGACATCTGCCCCGGACAGTTCATGTGACCGCCTGATTCCATAAGATCCTGCAGTGCATGGCCTTTCGGTTTATCCAGAACTGTCTGCTTGATGACTTGCTGCAGTTCTTCATCGGTGATTCCCTGGCGCATCAATATCTTGATATCTGTCTCCTGGTCATTGAGCAGGCATGAGCGAAGTTTCCCCTCTGAAGTTAAACGCAGGCGATTGCATTGGTCGCAGAAATGATGACTGATTGGGCTGATAAAACCAATATTGCCTTGCCTGCCATCATTTGCCTTGAGACGAAACATCCTTGCCGGGCCATCAAATTTTCCCTTTTTATAGGGGATAAATTCACCCAACCCTGAGACCATATCTTTGATCTCGTCGGCCTTTATAAACTGTTCTCTCTGCCAACTGCTCTTTTCGCCCACGGGCATAAACTCGATAAATCGGACTGAAAAAGGTTCGTTCAGGGCGAGATCAACAAAATCACAGAATTCGTCATCGTTTATCCCTCTCATCGCTACTATGTTGATTTTTATACGAAAGCCGAGGTCTCTTGCGGTCATTATTCCCTGCCATACCTCTTTGAAAAAATCCTTGCCGGTAATCCTGGCAAATTTTTCAGGGTGGAGACTGTCGAGCGAGATGTTCAACTGCCTGATGCCGGAGGCATAGAGTGAAGAGGCATATTCATGGAGCAAAACACCATTTGTTGTCAGTCTTACCTCATCGAGACCTTCAATATCAGCCAATCGGCTGATAAAATCTAGGACACCTCTGCGAATTAAGGGTTCGCCGCCAGTAAGGCGCAGTTTGTTCATACCAAGACCTACCGAGAGATGCACGACCCGAAGAAGTTCTTCATAACTCATAAGATCGTGGCATTGGAGAATTTTGCCGTTCTTCGGTTGGCATTCTCCTTCACCAGCAGCATCAGGCATACAGTAGATGCAGCGCAGATTACATCGATCCGTAAGGGAAAGGCGAAGGTAGGAAATCGTTCTTGAGAAATTATCTACAAGCACTTGTTTTTCTTTTTTAAAAACTGAAATTTTCGACACGGCGACTGGATTGCTGGGCTAATATGGTTAAGAGTGCAGACATTGACTTTCCTTTGGGCGACATATATACTCGCTGAGTTTTACTCTGAAACAACTGAGTATGCCAATCTAAAAAAAGAAACGACTCATCTCAGACTGGACCATTTACCATGCTCATACTCGGAATAGAGAGTTCCTGTGACGATACCGCCGCCTCTGTGCTGGCCGACGGGAAGGAAATCCTCTCCAACGTCCTGACCAGTCAGGATCAAATACACAGTCCTTTCGGCGGCGTCGTTCCAGAACTTGCCTCCCGCAGACATCTGGAGTCGATATATCCCGTGGTAGAACAGGCATTAGATGAAGCCAGAGTATCATTGGGCGATATCGGCCTTATTGCTGTCACCCAGGGACCAGGCCTGATCGGTTCACTGCTCGTTGGATTTTCCTTCGCAAAGGCAATCTCCAACGTTCGCTCTCTGCCATTCAGAGGAGTTGATCATATGGCCGGGCATATCCTGTCAATATTCCTCGAACAGGACACACCGGCATTTCCCTATATCGCCCTGATTGCTTCTGGCGGCACCACATCTTTGTATCTCGCCAAAAGCTTTACATCGTTTACCCTCCTGGGACGCACTCGAGATGATGCAGCGGGCGAGGCCTTTGACAAGGTCGCAAAACTTCTCGGTCTCTCTTACCCCGGTGGCCCTGTCGTGGCCAAATTGGCCGAAACCGGAGAACCCCATTTCATTTCTTTTCCACGGGCATGGCTTGAAGAAGATTCTCTTGATTTCAGCTTCAGCGGCTTGAAAACCGCAGTTCTCACCTATTGCAATCAGGCACGGCAGCAGAGCGAGCTCCTGCAGATTTCACATATATGCGCTTCGTTTCAAGAGGCAGTAATCGAGGTGTTGGTGGAAAAGGCTCTCAAGGCTGCCCAAATCCACGGAATCAGCACAGTGGTTGTCGGTGGTGGCGTATCGGCCAACTCCAGACTGCGACAGGTAATG
The DNA here is from genome assembly GCA_020049575.1 of Desulfobulbaceae bacterium. GTDB lineage: Bacteria > Desulfobacterota > Desulfobulbia > Desulfobulbales > Desulfocapsaceae > Desulfoprunum. Next base: position 2,082 of record JAIFKM010000079.1, on the reverse strand, counting down.
GCTCTGAGATGCGCCAAGCAGAATCTGCAATGTTTTTTTCCTCGTCCTGCTTATAGTACCGATAATGCGGCAATGATTGCGCTTGCCGGATATCATTTCTTTAAGGAGTTTGGCCCTTCATCTTTAGACGAGGATGTCTATTCGCGCTCTCAGCTGGTGTAATATTTATGGCAATGCAGTTCAATCGACTTGGAAAATATTACTACTTGAGGTTTAAGCGCTTGAAAGGCGATCCTTACGCACTCGCCTTTGGGACTGCCATCGGGGTGTTTGTCGGAATAACACCTACCATGCCCCTGCATACAGTCACCATCCTCATTCTCGCTTTTCTAACACGGACCTCTGCTATCGCCGGAGTGCTCAGCAGTTGGGTCGTCTGCAATCCCTTAACCTATATTCCGATCTATTATTTCTCCACTGTCATCGGTAACGCCGTTACTCCATATGAATTAAATTGGGAAAAAATCCAGTCTGCTGTCGCAGAGATCTCATCGGCTCAAAGTTTCGGACACTCTCTGCAGATCCTCGCCGGTCTGGGTCTTGAGTCCCTTACTGTGCTTCTGGTCGGGGGATGCTTACTGGCCTTGCCTTTTGCCCTTGTAAGCTATTACATTGCCCTGTATACCTTCCTCAAAATCAGGGCTAAGCGACAGGCAAAGCATATTCTCAACTGAAGCAGATCCCCTCTTGGCATTTCCGCCACTCGTGTTTTCACTTCTTATCCTGCCATGACCAACTACGGAAAAACTAAAAAATCGCTCTCCCAGCACAGCCTCGCCCCCAGTAAAAAATTTGGCCAAAATTTTCTTGTTCATCGGCATACAGCGGAGGCCATTGTACGGGCAGGATGCGTTGGTCCAGAGGACATCATCGTAGAAGTCGGGGTAGGACTCGCCGCCCTGACTATTCCTCTGGCAGCAGTCGCTCGTCATGTCTATGGAATCGAAATTGATAGTGGCATAATCAGGTTTCACCAGGAAGAGAAGGACCTGCCGGCTAATGTCAGCCTTCTCCATCAGGATATTCTCAAGGCTGACCTACCCGCCCTGGCTGCACTCTGCGGCGGCAAATTGAAAATTATCGCAAATCTCCCCTATTCAATCTCCAACCCCTTCATTTTTAAACTTATAGATCATTATGCCTTTGTTGACAGGGCGACCATTATGCTGCAAAAAGAGGTCGCCGACAGACTCACTGCCAAACCAGGAAATAAAGACTATGGCATTCCCTCGGTGCTCCTTCAGAGTTGTGCGACAATCGAGAAGCTTATGACTTTGGGGCCTGCCGAGTTTCACCCGCGCCCAAAGATCGACTCGGTTGTCATCCGTATTGTTTTTAAACAGCATCGAGATACGGACGATTTCCCTTGTCAATACAAGCTTTTTCAGAGGATTGTGCGAAGCGCCTTCAGCCAGCGGCGCAAGACCATCCTCAACACCCTGAGCGGGGCCGGGGTGTTTTCACCGGAAATTGCTTGTGACAAGGCAGCTATTAAGGAACTCACAGAACAGACAATCAGGGCTGCAGGGTTTTCTCCGGAATTACGACCTGAAGTTCTCAGCGTCAATGATTTTGTTACACTGACAAAAGAGTTTGGCAGAAGAATCGAGTCTTTCTCAAGCAGCGAACCGGGGGGAGTGCGAGCTATCCTGTCCTGAGACTCATTTAAAATGACTTCGATACAGAAATGAAAAAAGGCGACACCACCTCTTAGCCAGAGAGACGATGTAGCCTTTTTTAATTAGTGTAAAGAGGCTGCGATGCAGCGAACGGATGAGTGATTTAGTTGTTCTGCGCTGCTGGCTCGCCAAAAGGGTTAAGATTTTTTGAACTAGCCATATCGACCGTCACATACAGCGTAGCATGGGTTTTACTCAGTGATCCGCCGACTCCCTCAGAAATGACGACCATGCAGGTCTGGTTTGGTTTGGTGAAGGCCAGGAGGGTATATTCATACGAAGCCTCACCCACCAGTTTCCACTTATTGTTACGCATGGAGCTCACGATAAAATCCTTCAAAGAACTCATTTCCACCCTGCCAACATAATGCAGGATTCCGCCCTTGAACGACTCTGTATTGAT
>JAIFKM010000137.1 GCA_020049575.1 Desulfobulbaceae bacterium | reverse complement strand
GTCCAGAAGTATAATCGGCTGGTCAAAGTGCTTGAAGACCTGTATAAAAAACAGGATGAAGGTATGCAGATCTCACGGGTAGAATATATCCGGATGGACAATTTGAATGACAAGGTGCTGGTGGCACAGAGCGGATCAGGTTGAAACACATGGAAGAAAATTACGAGAAAGAAGAAGAACAGGCTCTCGCCAAAGTTGAGATTGAGCGTGAACCCGGTGAACTTGTGGTCGGTCTGGATATCGGCACGACCAAGATCTGTTGTGTGGTCGGTGAAGTAACCGAAGATGCCACCGAAATTATCGGTGTCGGCATAGTCCCTTCTCAGGGATTGAAAAAAGGCATTGTGGTCAATATCGAGAGCACCGTCAATTCGATCAAACAGGCGGTGCGTCAAGCCGAAGAGGCTGCAGGCTGTAATCTGCATTCGGTGGATGTCTTTGTGGGCATTGCCGGCAACCATATCAAGGGCTTCAACAGTCCTGGGATTCTGGCGATAAACAACCGTGAAATCAAGAAGGCTGATATCGACGAGGTGATCACCGCCGCCCGGACGGTCAAGATTTCGGAAAACCAGAGGGTCATCCATGTAATGCCCCAGGAATATATGGTCGATGACCACACCGGTATCCAGAACCCCATCGGCATGACCGGAGTGAGGCTGGTGACCAATGTCCACATCGTTACGGCCGATATCGGTGCTGTCCATAATCTCGTCACCTGCTGCAACAAGGCTGGCCTTGAAGTTGCCGATATTGTATTGGAATCTATCGCTTCGGCGAATGCCGTGCTCAGTCCCGACGAAATGGAACTGGGGGTTGTTCTTGTCGATATCGGCGGAGGAACCACAGATCTGGCGGTATTCTGTGACGGCACTATCCGTCATACCTGTGAGATCGGTCTGGGTGGGCACAACCTGACCAATGATCTTTCCGTGGGGCTACGCACTCCGCTGCAGGAGGCCGAGCGTCTGAAGGAGGACTTCGGTGGTGCGATCTCCTCGATTATCAAGCCAAATCTTGTAGTTGACGTGCCAACGGTGGGTGATCGCGATCCGCGAAAAGTGACCCAGAAGGTCCTGGTCGATATCCTCGAGGCCCGAATGATTGAAATCCTTGAGATGGTAGACCGCGAATTGGTGGCCTCGGGCCAGAAAAATAGGATCAACGGCGGGGTGGTGATCACCGGCGGAACAGCTCTTCTGGCCAATATCGTCGATCTTGCCGAACAGATTTTTGATATGCCTGTGCGCATAGGATACCCGGCAGGTATCACCGGACGGGTCGACGAGGTGTACTCTCCGCGCTGCACAACAGGTGTCGGACTTGTCATGTATGGGCGAAAAAAAACCAAGGATGGCAAGCATAATGATGGCTCGGTTATGAACCGGATGAAGGGCTGGATTAAAAAAATTATGTAGGGCTGAGTTTTTGGTTGAGGGAATATCCGCAAGTGCTATATTGCGTAAATCAATACGAAATATCGCCTTCGCGGCTGAAGGCTAAGTCATATATCAGGGAGAGCATATGCCGTTCAGAATGGCAGAATCAGAAGGTATAGCAGTGGTGAAGGTCATCGGTGTCGGAGGAGGTGGCGGAAATGCCATCAACACCATGGTGGCTAACAGACTCCAGGGTGTCGAATTTATCGTCGCCAACACTGACAAGCAAGCCCTGAATCTTTCGAAGGCCGATATCTGCCTCCAGATAGGTCCAGGTATTACCAAGGGCCTGGGAGCTGGGGCTGATCCGGAAACCGGAGCTCAGGCCGCGCTGGAATCGCTGGAAGACCTGAAAGCTGCTCTTAAAGGCAGTGATATGGTATTTGTTACGGCCGGTCTGGGAGGTGGAACAGGCACGGGTGCCGCCCCAGTTGTCGCCAGGGCCAGCAAGGAGCTAGGTGCCCTCACCGTGGCGGTGGTGACCAAACCATTTAGTTTTGAAGGTAAACATCGGGCGAGCAATGCCGAAGCCGGCTGGAAAGAACTGCAAAAGTATGCCGATACCATTATAACCGTCCCCAACGATCGCCTGCTCTCTTTGATGCAGAAGACCAGCAAGCTCTCGGATATGCTGGGAATGGCTGATACCGTCCTGCTGCAGGCTGTCAAAGGTATCACCGATCTGATCAATATGCCTGGTCTGATCAATGCTGATTTCGCCGACCTGCGCACCGTTATGCGGGAAGTCGGGCCAGCAGTCATGGGATCGGGCAGGGCTGTTGGTGAGAACCGAGCCCTTGAAGCGGCAAAAAGGGCCATCGACAACCAGCTTCTCGAGGATGTAGGTATCGACGGGGCTCGCGGATTGATCATCAACATCTCTGCCTCAGAAGACACCTTCACCCTTGCCGAATTCATGGAGGCTTCCGCGCTTATCCAGGAAAAGGTTGACGAAGACGCCAAGATCGTCGTTGGCGCCCTGTATGACAATGCCCTCGGAGACGAACTGCAGGTCACGGTAATCGCTACCGGGGTTGGCGATGTCCTGAAGAAAAAGGAAACGATTGCCCAGGTAGATGATCTCCACAAGAAGAAACAGAACCGCGAACCCGAGGTGATTACCAGCGTAGTCCCTGCTCCGGCAAACCGTCATCCGCGGGTGGCTCCTCTGCCGGGATCGAACTTCGATTCCTTTGAAAATCTTGGCGTGTCGAATATCAACGAAGGGGATCGGGGCCGGAAAGGCCAGGGCTGGAACGAAGACTATCTTGAAACACCCACCTACCTCCGGAAAAAGGCCAACTAGGCGGAGGAGCCGGCATCGGAAAGCGGAAATCCTTCTCGGGTAATACTTCTTCCCGGCGACACATGCTGCTTGAGAGGGAGAGAGGAAGGTACCTGAAGAAATGGACGGGCCGACTGCCAGTTGCTCTGGTCTATCCTAATACGTATAAGGTTGGCATGTCGAGCCTCGGCTACCAACTTGTTTACAGCCTGCTCAATGAAGAGGAGGCTGTTGTCTGTGAACGGTTTTTTCTCCCCGAAAGCGGTGAACCTCTCCGCTCGATTGAATCTGCCAGGCCCCTCGATCATTTTTCTCTTATATTTATTTCCCTCAGTTTCGAACACGATTATCAGCATCTCATTGAACTGCTTCTTCTTGCAGGCATAGAGCCTTTTGCTGAGAAACGGACAGGAGAGATTTCTCCTGCTTCGCCTCTTCTTGTCTGCGGCGGGGTCATCGCTTTTATGAATCCCGAGCCGGTTTCACCCTTTATCGATCTCTTTCTGGTAGGTGAGGCTGAACCGGTTCTGGCGGAACTTATAGACGCACTGGCCAAGGGGCTTGCTGCAAAAAAAGACCGGCATACCCTCCTTGCAGAGCTCTGCCTGAAGGTTTCAGGTTGTTATGTACCAGAATTGTATCTTCCCGAGTATAGCGTTGACGGCGCGTTGAAGGCATACCATTGGCCAACGGGGTTTCCGGCGAGAATAAAAAAAGTTACCCTTGCCGGCTGTGAGCGGGCGGGGCATTCACAATTGCTGACCAGCGAAGCGGAGTTTTCAGAACTCTATCTGACTGAACTCGGACGCGGTTGTTCCCGTGGTTGCCGGTTCTGCACCGCCGGTTTTATTTACAGGCCACCACGGTTGTGGGATGCCGAGGCGGTGATAGCCGGACTTGCAGAACGGGATGATACTGTCAGCAGGGTTGGGCTTCTGGGTATGGAAATGGCTGGGAATGAGACCCTTGAGGAGATTGCCGCCCATCTCAGTGAGACCGGATGTGCCTTGTCGTTTTCTTCGCTCAGGGCCGACAGAATTACCCCGGGAATCCTGCAACTGCTGGCTGACAGCCATCTCAAGACAGTTGCCATTGCCCCGGACGGGGCTTCCGAAAGATTGCGAAGGGTTATCAACAAAGGCCTGACAGAGGAGGACCTGCTGTCAGCCGCTGAGCGGCTAGCAGAGGCCGGACTCTTTATTTTGAAGCTCTATTTGATGATTGGCCTGCCGACCGAAACGGACGATGACCTGCAGGAAGCTGTTGATCTCATCAAAAAGATAAAGAGCCGCATTGACCCGATAGGTCGATCGCGGGGGCGTCTCTGTGAACTCCGTATTTCTATCAACTGTTTTGCTCCCAAACCCTGGACCCCCTTCCAGTATCATCCGTTTGCCACAAGTGAGCGGCTGGCTAAAGGGGAGATGGGCCTGGCGCGGGATGCCATCAATCGTCTTAAGCGAAGTTTTGCATTCCTCCGACAGGGTTTGGCAGATCTTGCCAATGTACATTTGACGCATGATAAACCTGAACAGGTATTGTTTCAGGCTGTGCTTGCCAGGGGGGATCGCCGGCTTGCGCCTGTGCTTTTTGATATGGCCAGAAATGGCACATCCTGGAAACAGGCAATGAAGAGACATGGCCTGACGCCGGAACAGTTCGCGATCTGCGGCTATGACGAAACATCATGTTTCCCCTGGGAAATAATCGATCACGGGATAGAGTCCGGTTATCTCTGGCAGGAGTATCTGAAATCCTTCAGCGGCAGGATTACGGCACCTTGCGATACTCTGGTCTGTCGTCGGTGCGGAGTGTGTCATGGACAGTAAAAAACAGCCGCGCGAGGTCCTCGACTCGATCCGTCAGCAAAAGCTCGATGCCGGCCTGCAGCCCTTCAAACTTGTTAAATATTTTTCCTTTTCCAGTCTTGGGGTCATTCTGATCTTCACCCTCTTTCTGTCCTGGATAATCTCCAACCATGCCAGGCGGGTCATGCTTGAGCAGAGCGAGGAATATTCTCTGCTACTGGCAGAGAATATCAATCAGCAGGTTTTCCGCAGATTCGTCCTGCCGGCTGTGGTGCGTTACGGCGGCATTGCCTTGAGTAACCCCGAGCAGTTTGAAAATCTCGATCGTATCGTGCGAGGCGTTATTCAGGGATTGAAGATCGATTCGGTGACCATCTATGATTCGCGTGTCAATATCATTTCTTATTCAACCGTGGCCGATCTGGTCGGTAAAAAAGACGTTGGCGGGGTAGAGTACAAAAAATCCCTGGAGGGGGATGCCAACTCAAAATTCATCTACAGCGGTTCAGTGTTCAGTCTGCTATCTGTCACTCCTGCCGTCAGCTGTCAGCTCAGGACCTATATTCCTTTCCGCCAGGTCCGCGACGAGGGCGAGAGCGGCGGGGTGGTGATGGGAGTGATCGAAATCGTCAAGGACCTGTCGAAAGAGTATGCCAATATCATCAAACTGCAGGCCCGCATCATACTTGTCTCAGCGGTAGTTATGGCGGTTTTGTTTCTGGTCCTGCGGACCATCGTTTCAAGGGCCGGCAAGATCATGGAGGCCAAAGCCCTCGAGCGGCTCAAACTCGAAGAGACCCTGAACCAGACCGAGCGGTTGGCTCATCTCGGCACCATGGTGGCGACGGTCTCCCACGAGATCAAGAGCCCTCTGGGCATCGTCCGCAGTACTGCCGAAATTCTTGAGAAACGTATTCAAAAGGTGGCGCCAGGAAATGAGCATTTGGCCCGCATTATTGTCGATGAGGCAATGCGACTTAATAGAATTGTTGTGGAATTCCTTGATTTTGCCCGACCCCAAAAGATGCACCTGGAAAAGGGGAATATCAATGAGATTGCTGAAAAAGTCCTCGCTTTCATCAGTCCGATGCTCAAAGAGCAGCAGATTATCCTGACGACCGTTCTGGCCTTGGACCTGCCTGCCATTGCGATAGACCGTGATCAATTATACCGGGCTCTTCTCAATATATTGCTGAATGCCGTGCAGGCAATGGAGGGTGGCGGTAGTCTGCAGATCACTACACAGTATCAGGATGATAAACGCAGGATCGCAATCTTAATCCGAGACAGTGGCGCTGGAATGACCGAGGAGAAAGCAGCCCAGATCTTTGAACCTTTCTTTACTGACAAGAATAAGGGCACGGGCTTGGGGCTTGCAATCACCAGGAATATAATAGAAAGCCATGGCGGCGAGATCCTGGTGGAGAGCATGCCGCAGGAAGGTACCTGTTTCACCATCTGTCTTCCGGCAGGGTGAGCACATTGCGGCCGAAAACAGAGCAGCCTGTGGGGTCACTTAAGATGCAGGTGTCTATTGCCTGATTATGTCAATCCCTTGTCCTTGAGAAAAGGGCCATATCTCTTATCTTCATTGGTGATATGCTCTATCCACCACCTCCGCAGAAAGGCATAGATATCTTGGGCTGTGGCGAGTTCGTCAGCATTCCTTTTGTCAGAAAATGCTTCAATCTTCTGCCGATATCCAAGGTGAGAGGCCTGCTGTTCAGAGATACCGGGGTATTCGTAGCTCCGTAAAAGCTCTTCTTCGTCATGAAAATGCCGTTCAGCATATTCTGTCATTTCAGCATGCACGTTACCGACCGCTTCAAGACTCTGTTTGTCTCGGAGAATTGTGTACATCTGGTTTATCAGATGGATAAGGCGCTTATGCTGGGTGTCCATTGACTGGACGCCGGTTTCATACGTCTCCCGCCATTTTATGATATCCATGCTGATCTCCTTGTCTTGCGATGAAAAGTGTCCTCTATTTTCAGTTATTTCGTGCACACCTGAATGCCCAGTTTTGGAAAAAACAAGAGTGTTAAGTCAAGTATAGCACAGCTAAAGAAAATGAGGGGACAATTGACCGAAGAACTGCAGAAATGTCGATAGGCACCTTGAAGGACAACCATCACATGCACAAGGAGAATAGAGGTGTATGGATTGATTTGCCTTCTGAAGCAGAGTCTGTGCCGCAAAAAGCCTTGTTTTTTCTTATTGCCAGTGTTCATATGCCAATATCTGATTTTTGAATTACGTCATAACTTCAATGCAATGGAGGTTGCCGATGGGCAAGCGAATAGTCATTATCGGCGGTGTTGCCGCTGGACCAAAGGCGGCATGCCGGGTCAAACGGGTCATGCCCGATGCCGATGTCACACTGATTGACCAGGATAGTTTAATCTCGTATGGCGGGTGCGGCATTCCCTACTATGTCTCGGGAGATGTCGCTGATGAGAAGGAGCTCCGCTCTACCAGTTTTCATATGCTGCGTGACGAGTATTTCTTTGAAAAGGCTAAAGGGGTCAAAACACTTACTTCAACCAGGGCCCTGTTAATCAACCGGCGTGAGAAATTTGTCACGCTAGAGAATGTCCGGAGCGGTGAACGGTCGAATATATCTTATGACAACCTGATGATCGCCACCGGCAGCCAGCCTGTGGTTCTGCCTATTCCTGGAAAGGATGCGGACGGGGTCTTTACTATCAGCGACCTGCACAAGGCTATTGAGATAAAGGATCGTATCGCCAGAGGAGGAGTGGGGAAGGCTGTGGTGATAGGCGGCGGGGCGATAGGCATAGAAATGGCCGAGGCTCTCACTGACCTCTGGGGGGTTGAGACTGCCATTGTCGAGTATATGGATCAACTCCTGCCGAGAATTGTCGATTGGCCGATGGCTGAGGCCCTGGCTCAGCACCTGCGGGAACATAATGTCGAGGTGTTTCTCGGTGAACCGGCAGCGGAAATCCTTGAGAAGGACGGTAAGGCGGTGGGGGTAAGGACTGCCAGGCGGACACTTGAGGCCGATATGGTGATTATGGCGGCTGGCGTCCGTCCCCGGTCTCAACTGGCGCGGGATGCAGGTCTGCATGTCTCGGACCTGGGTGCCATTGTTGTCAATGAGCGGATGCAGACTTCCGATCCCTCAATCTATGCTGCCGGCGACTGTGTTGAAATCCGCCATCTCGTCACGGGGAAAAATCTTTTTGCCCCCCTGGGAAGCCTGGCCAACAAGGAAGGCCGCGTTGCTGCCGACAATATGGCCGGTATTCCTTCCATCTTCAGGGGCGGGATTGCCAGCTTTGTCATGAAAGCCTTTGATATGTCGATCGGTGCTACTGGCATCAGCCTCGAGACGGCCAGGGCCGAGGGGTTTGAGGCGGATGTATCCCTGACCGCCCCTTCGGATCGGGCTCATTTTTTCCCTGGCAGTGCTATCGTTTGTCTCGAGATGGTTTTTGACAGGCGGACGAGGAGAGTTCTGGGGCTCCAGGGTATTGGACCGATGAACGACGCTCTGTCGGTCCGGTTGGATGCGGCCGCCGTCGCCATATCAGCCGGAGCGACAATCGAAACCTTTACCAATATGGAGATGGCCTATGCCCCGCCGTTCTCAACCGCCATTGATGCGATAAACGCCGCTGCCTATGTCGCTGAGAATCTTTGTGACGGCAGGATGCGCCAGATCACCCTGCGTTCGTATGTTGATTGGCTCGCGGATTTTTCCTCGAGACCTGACTGGGTCGCCCTTGATGTCCGTCATGTCAAACAGGCTGAACCTTTGGTTGGAAAATTCGGCCCTGAGAAATGGCTCTCGGTTCCCTATGAAGAGGTCCGGGACCGCTATCGGGAACTGCCGCAGGACAAAACGCTGATCATCATCTGCAACGCCGGCTCTCGGTCATTTGAGGTCCAGGTCTTTCTTGATTCCGTTGGCTGGAAGAACACTATGGTCATGCCGGGCGGTTTTAACCTGATCCGTCGGATGGATGCCAGTCTCATGGCGTGATGGTCAGGCAGACTCATATAAGGACCATGCCTGCAGCTGGTTCTACCGATCTGCATGCATGGCTTCTCGTAAAAAAACCCGCAAACATATTAGACAAAGCGTGTGTTGCTGTGATAGGATGAGCCATGAAAGGGGGAAATTACCTTATATCAATAAGTTCGATTGCTATTTTCTGGTATGCGCATTCTCTGAGGTGAAATCATTATGGCTGATCTCAATCCCCAACACATGGTTGAAGAAATACAAGAGAACATCAGAACGGGAGATTCCCTGAAGGCTCAACTCGTTCTGGCGCATATCGGCAATGTCGATATCAAATCCAGGAACCGCCTTGTCTATGCTCTCTCCAAGGGGGATGTCGAATTTACCGTGCCTCTTCTGCTCTATCTTTTGACTGAACACCAGGCCGTCACAGCGGAGATGCCGGTCATACGCGATACTCTCCTCTCCAACTTGCTGGCCTATCCGGAAAAGATCGAGATTTTTCTCCGGTCGCCAGCCATCAAAGACAAGACTGAACTGATCAAAGTGGCTGGTGAACTCCGGTATGAAGAGGCCGTGCCAGCCCTGCTCGATATCATTGCCACTTCCCAGAATGAGGCGGAAATTCTTCTCATTATTGAAAATCTCGGGCTTATCGGTGATCCTGAATCGATCAACACCCTGACTGATTATCTCTATGCCGCCAATCGAGACTTGATCATTGCCGCAATCCAATCCCTTGGTCAGGTCGGTACTCCGACAGCCATGCATCGTCTGGCCGAGAGGATGGGCACGGACAATGAGATAGATTATCTGATACTGTCTATCTTTGCCGAGGTTCAGGACCAGATCTCGCTTGAAAAACTCAACGCCACAATCCGTTCGCATTATGCTCATATGCGGACCTATGCCAAGCAGCAACTGACCCATATCGGGCCGAAGGCGGTACCGATTCTTATTGATAACCTGCAGCAGGATGATCCGGATTTTCTCATCCACACCCTGAACGTCCTCGGCGATATCGGTGATGAATCTGCCATCAACCCGATCCGCAAACTGCTGGCCAATGAACCCAGAAGTGCCAATGTCCGTTTTGCAGCCTACGAGGCCCTGGCCTTACTGCCTCTGAAGAAAGGGGCCTACACTTTGACAGCTGGTCTTACCGACCCCGAAGATCATGTCTGTGTGGCGGCTGCCAGGGCAATCGACCAGAATTACTCGGACATCCTCATGGCGGGTATCAGAAACCTTCTAAGAGGGCCTGAGACCGAGGCCCGGCATATCGCCAAGATCATCGTCAATGCCCAGGTCGACAAGATTTTCATGAGCCTGGCAGAGGATGAGATTTTCCAGAAGCTTGCTCTGGTGTATCTGCCGCACGCCCATAAGGATATTCGGGAACGCTACCACCAGTTGCTGGCTGATGCCGGGATGAAGGATTTCGCCCGCAAGATTATCGGCAAGGATGACGAGAATATCCGTCTGAAGGTTGTGGCTGTCGATGATTCGAGGATGATCCTCAATATCTACAAGGCAACGCTGTATGAACTCGGCTACGAACCGGTACTCTTTGAGTTTCCTGCTTCGGCGATTGAATGGCTGCAGAATGAAAAGCCAGCCGCTGTCTTGACTGATTTAAACATGCCTGACATTACAGGTATTCAACTCGCTAGGAAGATACGCGAGAAGTATGACGCCGGGGTCCTGCCTGTCATTATGGTGACCACCCAGAATGAGAGCCAGGACAATGAGGCAGCCATGGCTGCCGGGATTAATGCCATCCTGCATAAACCTTTCAATGTGAAGTCGCTGGGGGCGGCTATGGAGAAACTGCTGAAGTAAGAAAACCTGCCAGGGTGTCGAAAGAGCGACCGACATCTTCGGGGCGATGGGCGTCTGAGCCGGCAACGAGCGGGATGTCATGGGCGACAATCCTGCGCAGCAGTGGGGCGGAGGGAAAGGGTTCACCTCGGATCGCCAGACCTGAGGTGTTGATTTCAGCAGACATTCCTTTCATCTTGACCGCCTCGAGTAATACATCAATCTGGTCGAGATGGCTGGAAGAGTATGTGAGGCCGGGAAGATAACGCAGGGCAGCGTCAAGATGGCAGAGGACAGTTCCCGGCAGAACCTCTACGGCTTCTTTCAAGTTCTTGAAATAGCTGTCGAGAATCGAAGCGGGTCCGATATCGTGAGCCCGTCGGATGTTTTCTTCCTTGCGACTGAGCAGGTTGAGATGGTGATGATGATCTGCCATCCTGGCATAATGGAAGGAGACGCCGATCCTGTCCCAGCGCCTGCCCGCGAGTCGCTTCAGCAGTTCTTCCGCGCATTCCGGATTGAAACCGACTTCCACTCCCAGGCCGATTTTGAGCCGGTCTCCGTACTGTTGACGCAATCGTTTTCCTTCCAGAAAATAGAGATCGAAATCCTCTTCCGTCAGCCAGGTTGACTCATGGTAGCTGATGCCGGCCTCCATGTGCTCGAGAAAACAGATCTCTGCCAAGCCCTTTCTGATTGCGGCCAGGACGTAATCCTCCATCTCGCCCTTGGCGTGATGACAG
>JAIFKM010000114.1 GCA_020049575.1 Desulfobulbaceae bacterium | reverse complement strand
AGGTGCGGAAATGCGAGATGCCGGCGCTCAGGTCGCACTGATAGATATAGTAGGGTTTCACCCGGATCTTCAAGAGCTCGTGCATCAGTTTCTTCATGATCAGCGGGCAGTCGTTGATGTCTCTGAGCAGTACCGTCTGGTTGCCGAGCTGGATGCCGGCGTCGGCCAGTCGGGTGCAGGCATCTTTGGCGTCTTCGGTGATTTCGTCGGGATGGTTGAAATGGGTGTTGACATAGAGAGGATGGTATTTGCGCAGCATCTGCACCAGCGGCTCGGTGATCCGCATTGGCAGGACTACCGGCGTCCGGGTGCCGATGCGGATGATCTCGACGTGGTCGATAGCCCTGAGCTGCTCGAGGATATATTCAAGGCGGTCGTCCGGCAGGGTCAGCGGATCTCCGCCCGACAGCAGGACATCACGGACTATCGGCGTTCTGCGGATATAGTCGATGCAGCGGTCGATCTGGGCGCGGGTGAGATGGGCGTCATGGTCTCCGACCACCCGCCTCCTGGTGCAGTGCCGACAGTACATCGAACAGACATGGGTGACGAGCATCAGGACCCGGTCCGGATAGCGGTGGGTCAGGCCCGGCACCGGTGAGTCGATATCCTCGTGCAGGGGGTCGAGGTGATCATCGGTGACCACTTCGAGTTCATTGATTGTCGGCACGGCCTGGAGCCTGACCACATCCCGGTGGTATTCGGTCTCCATCAGGGTGGCGTAATAGGGCGTGATAGCCATCCGGAAGCGTAGCAGGCAGGCCTGCAGATCCGCTTCGAGTTGTTCATCAAGCGAGATGATCTTTTTCAGGGTCGGGATATCCCGCACCACATTTTTCAATTGCCACCGCCAGTCGTACCAATCCTCTTCGGCAACATCCTTGTAGAGATCCAAATCCCGGTAATCTATTTTTTTGAATGGTTTCATGTCGATGTCACCCCGTAATCTTCTCAGGTGTAGAGGCGTTCGTAGAGTTGGCGGATGGCCGGGGACTCTCTGAGTATGTTCAGGGCCAAGTCAGCGTGGCCTTTGGCATAGCCGTTGCCGATCAGCATATCGATGTCGCGGCCGATGCCTTCGGCCCCCAGGGCGGCGCTGGTAAAGGAGGTGGCCATACTGAAGAAATAGACCAGACCGCGTTCCCGGCACATCATGATCGAGGAGAGCTCGGTGTGCGGGATGTTGACGCAGTTGATCACCACATCGGCGAGCCGGCCGCCCGTCAGGGCCGAGAGCCTTTCGTGGCACTGCAGGGCGTCCCGGGCATCAAGCCTGATCACCTCGTCGCAGATGGCAAGGGACTGCAGCAGCTCGACGGCAGTATCGGAATATTCAATACCGATGACCCGACCAGTGCTGCCCGCTCTCTTTTTTGCCTCCCAGGCGCAGAGGACACCGGACTTGCCGCCGGCCCCGATGATCGCCACCGTCTGGCCGGACGCGACAATCCTGGCGGTCTGGGCCGGTGCACCGCAGACATCGAGCACAGCCAGGGCCAGGGTCGCGGGCAGATCGTCGGGCAGCCTGGCGTAGAGTGAGTTGGCAAAAAGCACGGCCTGGCCTGTGATTCTGAGCTGATCGGTGTCTTTTTTCAGCTGCAGGATACGGTCGATGCGCAGGGGAGTCAGTGAAAGCGAAACAAGGGTGATGATCGGCTCACCGACGGTCAACGGGCAGGTGTCCTTCAACCGTTCGCCGATAAAGGCGACAGTGCCGATGAGCATGCCGCCCGAGCCGGTGACCGGGTTGTGCATCTTGCCGCGGGTGGTGACAATTTCCTCGATCCGCCTGCTGATCCTGTCGTTGTCGTCGGCCTGTTCTGCTCTGATCTGGGTGAAGCTGGCAGAGTCTATATTGAGAAATTCGACATCGATGAGGATCTCGTTGTCCCAGATCCGGCTGAAGTCGTTGTCGAGCTTTTCGGCAGGCTGCGGCAGGACGCCATGAGGTTCGAGGACGCGGTGGGTGCCAAATGGATTGCCGCCGGAGATGATTTCTGGTGCCATGGCACTTCCCCCTGGATTTGGTTATAGCTCGACTGCCCGGCCGCCAGCCTCTGCCGCGCTGGTCCGGCTGATTCCACGAAAAAACAGCTCTATATAGTAATCGGCGATATCGCTGATCGACTTCTCGCCCTCTGGTCTGTACCAGGAGGAGATGCCGGTGCACATCTGCAGCAGGGCCTTGGAAGCCAGCCTGACGTTGCCGATCTGCATTTCCCCCCGGGCGACGCCTTCCTCCATGATTTGCCGGAATATCCTTTCATAGTGATCACGCATGCCAACGATGGCAGTGAGGTTGTCGGCATCGAGACTGCGCAGTTCCGCGTCGGTGACGAAGGTCTCGTCGCTGTCGGCGGTGTGGTAGGCGATATGAAACTGGATGGCCTTGCGTAGCTTGTCGATCGGCTTTGTTTCAGTGGCGATGGCCTCCTGCACCCGCATGATGAGCGTCGACATGGTGTGCTCCATGATGGTGAACAGGATCTCCTGTTTGGAGGAGAAATGATGATAGACGCTGCCGCCCTTAACCCCGGCTTTTCCGGCAAGCTCGCGCAGGGTGGAGCCGCTGTAGCCCTTTTCCCGGAACAGCCGTGCGGCCTCCTTGAAAATAATGGCCTTTCTGGAAACGACGGGGGGCGGCAGGGTGGATTTCATAAAATGTCGGCTCCTGTCGATGGGTGGAGAGGGGAGAGAGAATATAACTAACGCTTGTTAGATTCTACGGCCTTTGCCTGGTTTTTGTCAAGAGTTCTGAAAGAGTATCTGTCAACGAAGAAGACGTGCGGAAGAGCCAGATGTGGCGACCGGAGTCCAGAGTACCTGGAAGCCGGCACAGGCCTGGTTGAGGTGGAACCACCATCCGGGTAGATTTGTACTGGGTTTTTGGACGATGAGAAGAGAACAAGACCTGCAGGGTGTCGTCGCACTGCGTCGTCTGCGGCGACTGGGCAGGGAAGAGAATTCATCGGTCATGTCGAAGCGTTGCAACCTCTATCGTCTGGTATGGATAGCCGAAGATGTCCTCTCTCTTCTGCAGAGAGCCGGTAACTGTTATTGGGTCGTTTGGTTGCGGTATGTAGCCGTGCCAGGAACGGTTTTCAGGGAGCCAGCTGTCATTGAGCGTGAGAAAGTAATATTTTTCTTCCGCAAAAAGGGCAGGGGCTATACCCGGCAGGCAAGGCTTGGTGGTACAGGGGTTGCCTGCCAGGCAATACATTCCGGTGAGGGTTGTGAGGGTTTTTGCAGTATGGGTCATCGTTCTGTCATGCCGCAGACCGGGAGAGTGAGCCGGCGGCAACATCCGCCGGCGTCAACTCTCCCTTGACGGTTTGTGCGGTCTTTACACCGTATACTTGAAATATCGCCAGTCGCTCCATGGGCAGGTCAAGGCGCTTTTTTTAGCCCGCACACGCCAGCGGCCACGCTGGGCGCCGACAAACATGTGTTCGTAGCTGCTGTCGTTCAATGTTCCGGAAACAAGCCAGGTCAGACCTGCTTCTGCCGCCCATTTGCCGGCGGAGCGTGCCCCGAAGGCATCGATTTCAATGTTGTATGTCACACCGGACAAGCCGATGGGATCCCAGCGGAAATGGGTCAGGCGCGGGAAATGGTCAAACGTGTCGTTATGGTACGGGTCGCGCAGGGTGGGTATAACCCCGGTAAACCAGTTCAACGTTGGATCACCGAGAAGAACCATGCCGTAATACCACTGCCGTTCGCCGAGATCATGCTCGTGACCCAGAGCCTGCCACCAGTCCTTCAAGGCCTCGCCAATTGTTTTACCTGCCCCCATGGGACCATAGAAATTCTCAAAAAGCAGCATTGATCCGGTTTTGCTGCTGCCAACGGCTGCCAGGCCATTGCACAGGGAACCTCTGCTCTTATCGAAGATATACCAGCCGGCCATATAGTCCGCCTGAGTGAAACAGGCATTGCTGCAGGCAAAAAGATTGTAGAAATAGGCATTAGGCGGGTTCACATCGCGCAGGTAGCTGTTTGCGACCCACTCGCTGCCGGTTGGAATCTTGAAGGAATGTCCGCCGGGGGATGAGTGGGCGCAAATCTGCGCCCAGGCGCGGTGCTGATTGACTTCTGCTTTGTAGCGATCGACATCTGTGGTCGCCGGGTCCTTTATCGTCTCGATATTCGCCGGTGCGAACATCAGATCGAAGGCGCAGTCGTCGAAGCCGGTCCAGTCATCGTCGACGTAGGCGAGCGCCCTGTCGGAATAACCAAACTGCCCTTTGCGGAACGTATGGTTCCGCCTGAAATAGTCATTGAGCAGGTTTGCGTCGTTGCCATTTTCGGTGGGGGTCCAGAGGCGGCCGAGCCAGATCTCCGGTTCGACTCCTGTCGGGTGTTCGCTGAATTTGCCGTCATTGTCAGGATCGTTCCAGGTGCCGTTCATGTCCATGTAGTAGAGATCACATGGAAACTCGGCGGCGCCGTTGAAGTCGTCGCTCATTTCAAACCAGGCAACCGGCAGGCTGCCGACCATCAGGACGCCGACGATCGGCGATTTGTCCTTGATGAGTTTCCGCACTTCTTTCGGCGTACCACCATTCACTCTGTAGGCCGTGGCAAAATAGCCTTCATAGGCGACATCTTTGATATACTGGTCAATCGAGGCCTTGATCGACGGGAAAAGACTGCTGTTCACCAGGATCAGCATCTTGCCCTTTGGGAATTGCAGCGCGGAATAGTCCTGGAGGTAGCGGAGGTCTGACTCAAAGACTGGTCGTGCCTGTTCCTCCATCTCCAGGGGAGCGGGTGGGACAATCGACCGATAAGCCTTGAAAGTCGGCGGCGGCACGTTGTTCTTGTCGATGTATTCGAGATTGCGGACATGGGAGTAATCGATTTTTAAAGATCGCAGGTGTCGTACCTTGCTGGTATTGATGCGTGAAAATTCATTAGCCATAACGAATCTCCTTTGTGTGTTTTTGCGGAAGCGGATCTCCGAGGTGGTATCGGCATTGCCCGGAGGTCGGAAAACGGTCTATTCCATGGACACGTATATGGGCGGCAGGTGGTCGTATCAATCCTGAGTGGTAATCATCAGCTCGCCGAACAGGTCGAAGTACTCCGCCCTGAGGCCTTCCATCCGTTCAAGCGTGATCTGGATGAGTTCGGTGACCTTCGGTGAGGATGCACTGCGCCACTTCTCGGCCGCTTCGGCCAGAGGTTGCTGGTCGATAGCACCTAGAGACCATTGGCGGGGAAAGCCATAGGTGAAAGGGACTATGCAGCCATCCGGTTCGACTACCAAGGACGGGACCAGATCCGTAAAAGCGGCTGTGCGTATCGCCTCCGTCTCGTTTTTCAGCAGCGGCCAGCAGCTGTGTTCGACGGTATCGCGCTTGATAACGTCAAATATGACGGCAGGCCCCCCAGGACCGTGCTGCTCGATGAGGAGCGCCATCAATAAGGCGGCGACCTGGAATTCAATACTGTCGGGGACTGCATCCAGAAGATTTCTTGCCGCAGCGCCTGTACCGGACAAGGGGTGGACGTGCAGGCCCGATGCCCCCTCCGTGCAGGCAAACTCATAGAGCCAGCTGAGCCTGTCGGCATTGTAGCGAGTCAGGGTAAAGGCCAGGGTAAATGGAATTCCTGCCTCCCGAAGCACCGAAAGACCAGCCTGCATCATCGGGAATGCCGTTGGCGAGTCCCTTATTGCGGCATGATCTTTCGGCGGGCCGTCCACACTTACTGCCACAAGCCCTGTAAGGTCCCGCAATCTCTCGGCGCGAACCCTGTTGAGGAGCGTGCCGTTTGTCGAGACCGAGGTTGAGAATCCCTCAGCCAGGGCGAATTCAAGAAAGCTTTCCAGGTCTCGCCAGAGCAGCGGTTCGCCCCCGGAGACACCCACGTAGTTATAGCCTAACTGTCCCGCCTCCAGCAGGAAACCCTGCAGTTTTCGCAACGGGATTACTTCATGGTGTTCCGGACTGCTCTCGGAATAACAGTGCCGACAGCGCAGGTTGCACTGCAACGTCGGTTGAATCTGCACGAGGCGCACACTACCCGGAGTAAAAAGAAAAGGTGAAGCTAGATCATAGTCCTCGGTGTCTGTCGAATTATTCATCTCAGCCCAGTTTCCTGAAAGGATTACCTGCCGATATTTCGGGAAAC
Organism: Desulfobulbaceae bacterium; assembly: GCA_020049575.1. Lineage (GTDB taxonomy): Bacteria > Desulfobacterota > Desulfobulbia > Desulfobulbales > Desulfocapsaceae > Desulfoprunum. Next base: position 5,029 of record JAIFKM010000114.1, on the reverse strand, counting down.
CTTCATGAGTATTTCTTCCGGGACCGGGATGCCGTTGATCAGGACTTCAAAATTAATCTTACTGGCAACCAGAGTGTCGATCAGTTTGACAAAGGCCTCCGGTCTCGGGGGCGGCCATTTCACCCGAAAATGGCCAGTGCCGCACCAGTCATCATCAGGCTCCAGGGCAATAAGGGCGCCGCCTATCGCTTCAACCTTCTCGCTGATCTTCACCATCTCGTTGACACTGATTTTATTGCCGAGTCTGATGGCTTCCTGAATTGCTGCAGCTGAACCTCGCGGTGTTTCCATGGTTTTCTCCTCAGTGTGATAGTGGGTGTCTGCCCGGGGGGCGTCCTCTGTCCCTCGTGCCGCATTGCTCTCTAAAAAGAGAGGGCCACGTTACTTCTGTGAAGAGCTTCATTTTTCAGCATTTCCCCATTTGCTGTTTCAGAGGTTGTTTGGATAATGGCGTGGCGGTGGTTTATTGATGTCAGGAAATAGAGAATCCTATGAGTAATTATCGATTGATACCTGAAAATCTGCAATGAGAGAAAAGTATATAGGAATAGGATAGACCAGCTATCAATTGCCTGCCGGACCATGCAATCGTCATCAGCGGAATTTGGCTTGACTCAGCGAGTCGGCATGTGCGAGAATTGCATATAAACGAAAACGATTTTCACTCGAATGTCTCCCTGCCAGTCTCTGCGTTACTCTTCTCAACAATGCTGGGGCATCTCTTATGGACATTGAAGCCGTCAGGACTCGATTGCTCGATTTCATCCTTATCGGTGAACGCAAGGAAGCGACAGATCTGCTTGACGATTGGGCCCGTCGGTTTCACTGGCGAGCAGCGATCGTTGAGCTGCTCGAGCCCGTCCTCGATGAGGTCGGCAAACGCTGGTCGGCAGAAAAGATCAGTCTAGCGGCCGGCTATATGGCCGGCAAAATTGCCGAGGATGTTCTTCTCAAGGCCGTCCAGGCTGAAGAGGCGATTCCCCAGATAAAAGGTCCGGTGGTCATCGGCAATATCGAGGACGACTACCATTCACTGGGGCGAAAGCTGGTGACAATTTTCCTCAGGACAGCCGGCTGGAGAGTGATAGATCTCGGTAACGATGTGCGGGCTGAGGAATTTGTCGATGCGGCTGTGGCCAATGAGGCAAAAATTATCGGAGTCTCGGCCATGATGCTCACCACTGCCGAAAACATCCGCAACGTTCGTCAGGAGATGGACAGACGCGGGCTTTCTGGACGCATCAAGCTGGCGGTTGGCGGCGCCGTTTTCAAGATGAGGCCTGAACTCGTGGACGAGGTGGGTGGCGACGGTACGGTTGCAAGTGCTGTCGATGCGCCCCGATTGATGGCGCAGTTGTCAGGCATGGAGGATGCGCATGACCTCGCTTGAACGGGTGCTGCTTGCCCTGCAGGGAAAACCGCAGCCGTCGCCGCCGTTTACCCTCACCCTCAGCCTTTACGGCGCCAGGTTGACCGGTTGTCCGCTCATCGAATACTATCGCCGTCCCGAACGCTACCTCGAGGGCCAGGAGGCGGTGGTTGATCTTTGTGCGCCGGACATCGTTTTTTCTCCCTTTGCCCTCACCCTCGAGGCTGAAGCCTTCGGCAGCGAGCTGAAATTCCTGCCAGACAATCCGCCCAATATCAGAAAACCGGCAATCCGTTCGGCGGATGACTTCATCCGCCTGCCGCTGCCCGATGTCGACAGCAACCCCAGCCTGCTGTATCTCCGCGAGAGTGTGCGTCTTCTCACCGGCAGGTATCAGGGCGAAAAGGCGATCTGCGGGGTTGTCACGGCCCCTGTCGATCTGCCGGCGATTGTCATGGGTATTGACCAATGGATCGAAACCCTGCTTTTTTCCCCGGAGAAGGCAGTGATCATCCTCGAAAAAGCCCATCGTCATTTCGTAGCGCAGGCTAATGCCCTCATGGCGGACGGTGCCAATTTCATCGCTCTGCCGACAATGTTTGCCAATCCGCAGATTCTCTATCCGAAACTCATCGATGAGGTGATTCTGCCTTCGTTTGCCCGATCATTGGCTGAGGTGAAGGGCCCGATTGTTTTCCATCATGGTGGAAATCTGATGGTTCCCTCTCTTGGCAAGTATCTGGCACTTCCCAATGTGGTCGCATATGCTGTCGACCATCGCGATTCCCTTGCCGAGGCCCGGAGAATCCTCGGGCCTGACCGTCTGCTGCTTGGCAATCTGAACGGCCCGACACTGTCCCGCACACCGATGGACACAGTCCTCTCGAGGGTCGATCGAATTCTCGAAGACCGGAGAGACGACCCCTGCTTCATTTTTGCCACCTCGGGAGCTGATGTGCCCTTCGATACTCCGCCAGCGCTGCTCCAGGCAATTTCTGCCAAAATACGAGCAGTTGCATGGGTAATATGAGAAGTTTATCGATTATTTGCTGTTCGGTCCTGCGCCGTGAGGTTGAGGCCTTTGCCTTGCGGGAATACCCTGAAGCGGAACTGGTTTTTCTCGATTCCATGCTCCACATGCATCCCGAAAAACTGCGTCAGACGATCGACGCGGCCCTGGCCGCCAGGCCGGACAGGGATTGCCTGCTGGTCTATGGCGACTGCCATGCCCACATGCACGAGACCGGCCGGCGACCGCATTGCGCCCGGACCAGCGCCGTCAACTGCGGGGAACTCCTTCTGGGGCGGGAAGCGTACCGCTCCTTCCGGAATGAGAGAGTCTTCCTCTTTCTCCCCGAATGGATCGAGCGTTGGCGGGAAGTCTTTATCAAGGAACTCGGGTTTTCTGATCAGTCGTTAGCCCTTGAATTCATGCAAGAGAGCCAGCGCAGTCTTGTCTACCTGGATACCGGACTGATCCCGGTGCCGGAAAAAACCTTGGCAGAGATTGCAGGTTATTTCGGCATGCCGGTGGATGTTCTCGCCGTCTCACTGAACGAGTTGCACCAGGCTGTCCATTTGGCAGTGCAACATCTTCAGACAGGAGATTCTCATGAAGGCTGATCTGCTTCTCCTGACCCTGCAGAATGATATACTTGCCAATATCCTGGCTTACGCCTCGGATATCGGCAAATGTTCCGAGCGTATAACTGTGCAGATTCGGGAGATAATCGGGGCCCGGATCGTCGCCCTGTTCGAGTTGAAGCCGATGGGCGAATACAGCCTGCTTGCAGCCTGCCCCGAGAGGAGGTCTGCATTCTTCACCACGGAAGAGGGCAGACAGCTTATTGCGAGCGCTGGTCAATTTACTCAGGCGGCATCGATTGAACCAGGCCAGGGAGAGATGGGCGAGGTGCTTGCCGTTCTCGGCATGAAGGAATCCTACGTGGTGCCTCTTCGGGTCGGCGAGGAGGTTTTCGGTCTGCTTGTCCTGCTTGATCTCATGGATGACCGTGGAGCAGCAAAGATCCTTGAGACCTTGCACGACATTTCCGGAGTGCTGTCACTAGTCTTCAAGAATTCGTATCTTTACAGGAATATGGAATCTCTTGTCGCTGAGAGGACAAGGGCCCTGGAGGAGAGCGAATTGCGTTCAAGGATGATCCTGCAGACTGCCATGGATGGCTTCTGGCGTCTTGACGCCGTGGGAAGACTGCTCCAGGTGAACGATGCCTACTGCCGCATGAGCGGATATGGCAACCACGAACTCATCGGCATGCGTATCGAACACCTTGAAGCGAACCAGACACCGGAGGAACTCGAGGCCACTCTCAGGAAGGTACAACAGGGCGAATATTTATCCTTTGAGACGTTGCACAGGCGAAAGGACGGGAGTCTGCTCGATCTGGAGATTAGCACGCAGATGCGTCACGGAAGCGACGGCAATGAGATTATCGCCTTCCTGCGGGATATCACGGAACGCAAACGGGCAGAAGAAGAAACCAGGAGGCTGCAGGCCCAGCTGACGCAGGCCCAGAAAATGGAGGCCATCGGCACCCTCGCCGGCGGCATCGCCCACGATTTCAACAATATTCTCGGGGCGATACTCGGTTATGCCGAAATGGTGCAAGATGTCTGCCCGGCAAATTCGACGGTTGCTCACGATATCGAACAGGTCCTCAAGGCTGGCAACAGGGCCAAGGAACTGGTCAAGCAGATACTCGCCTTCAGTCGTCAGGCCAAGACCGATCAGGGGCCACTTCAACCTGTGCTGATCATCAAGGAAGCTATAAAAATGCTGCGTTCCTCGCTGCCGTCGACCATTACCATCAGGCAGGATCTGAGCCCGGATGCAGGGTTTATTCTAGCCGACCCAACCCAGATTCATCAAATCATGATGAATCTCTGCACCAATGCCCTCCATGCCATGGAACTGGCAGGCGGTACCCTCACTGTGTCGCTGCGGCAGAAAGAGCTTGGCAAGGACGATCTCGTCGGTATGCCACATATGAAACCGGGGAAGTACCTGCAGTTGTCCATACAGGACACCGGGACCGGGATTTCACCGGAGATCCGAGAGAGGATTTTTGATCCATATTTTACCACCAAGGAGGTGGGCAAAGGGACCGGCATGGGGCTTTCGATAGTCCATGGCATCGCTCTGAGTCTTGGCGGTTCTATTGTCTGCGATAGTCGTCCGGGGTTGGGTACAGTGTTTCATCTCTTCCTGCCGACAGTCGAAGGGCATGCCCTGCAGGATAGCGGTGCAGCAGAGAACATCCCGATGGGCAATGAGCATATTCTCTTGATCGATGACGAGGAGATACTCGTCGAGATGGGAAAAACCCTGCTCGAGCGGCTGGGTTATCGAGTGACTGCCAGAACAAACAGTATCGAGGCGTTGACCACTTTCCAGAATCAGCCTGAGGCCTTTGACCTGATCATTACCGATCAGACAATGCCTGGCATGACGGGTATCGATCTCTCCCGGCGGATACTGCAGATTCGGCCTGAAATTCCTATCCTGATCTGCACGGGGTACAGCAGCCTGATTTCCGAAGAGAAGGCATTGGCTCTGGGGATCAAAGGGTTCATCATGAAGCCTCTGACCAAAAAGGATATCGCTGTCTCTATCAGGAAATTGCTCGACAGCAAGAGTTC
>JAIFKM010000139.1 GCA_020049575.1 Desulfobulbaceae bacterium | reverse complement strand
CCACGGGTCTATTGCGCCATCCTCAGGACTGTCGTGATCAATGCACTTGCCCTGCGCCTCGATCGTATCTATATTGATACAGGTCCAGGGAAATGTGACAGCGCCCTGCATACCGCCACGATCCTGGCCGATATTCTACCGGAGACCCAAATTATCCCTACCCGCAATCTCGACAGTCGTAATTTCGGGACGCCCATCTGCAGAACCAGAATGCCCCTGCTCGACAAAATGCTGGCCATAACTGCCTCGGTGCAAAGTTCCAAGCCTCATCCAGATCAGCGACCCTGCAAAGCAAGTTGCGGATTCTGGGGAGTGCCACCGCGAGACTTCTCCCTGCTGACCCTCTTTCCCGATACAACCCATATTTATGGCTGGACCCGCTGCATGGAAAACAAGACACCGGACAATAAACATCTTGAGGAGCATTATAATCCCGATGTGCCGACAGTGTTCTTCGCCCAGTCTTTCTGTGCCAAAACGGCCCTCGCCCAGCATCTGGCCAGTCGCCACCCGCGTGGCCTATACCTCGACTGCGACGTGACCGTCGGCAACAGCGCGAAGGCAAAAATACAGGCTTTTCTTGAACTCTCAGGTGTATGCTGTGCTCATCGCTGATTTTGGCACCTCGTATGTCAAACTCATGGACACTCGATTGGGCTCCGTGCCCCCCCGAATCATTCCCACCAGAGAATTTGATCGCGGCCAACGAGTCGACATAGCCACCGGCCATAACGGTAAAAGCTATACCGCCTACTACGTCAATGAACTGACGGCTCTGGCCCGAGGAGGAGAGCGGCTCATTGCCGAGGGAAGTTACACTCTGCTCGACTGCGGCAGCAGAGATATAAAGTTTGTCCGCTACGAGCAGGGACAGGTAAAAGACATGGGCTGGAATGCCGAATGCGGCGCCTCAATGGGATTTACCATAGAACTCCTCGAGCGGTATTACGATCTCGATTTTGCAAACCTGGCCGTACCCGCCTCATCGTTTTCCGTAACCTGCGGCGTCCTCGGCATGAGTCATATTTTCGACGCCGTGGTTAACGGCCAGAGCGAATCCGAGGCAGTGGCACGTTTTGTTAAGGGAATCGCCTTGAACGCCTTCAATTTCGCTGGCAAACCCGATAAGATCTACCTCTCCGGCGGTCTCTGCAACAATCCTCTCTTTGTCCGATCATTTCCCTGCGACCTCTTTCCGCTTGGCCGCTATGTACTGCTCGAAGGCCTCAAGGCTTCACTCTCTCTGATAGGCGAATACACCGGCTAAGACTTCACATTGAGGTCGACTCGGCACTTCTCTCACCTGGGAACGCACAAAGGCCCTCAGGAAATATCCTGAGGGCCTTTGTGTTCTGCAAAGAAGTGTTGAGGGAAAACTATTTCTTTTCTACCTTCTCTTCTTTTTCAACTTTTTCAGCTGCTTCGATGGATCGGAGATCAACCTCAAAAACCAGGACAGAACCTGGTTCAATGACTGGTGGCGCACCATTGTCGCCATAAGCCAGATCTGCAGGAATGGCAACCTTGAACTTTGAGCCGACATTCATCAACTGCAGGGCTTCGCTCCAACCGGGGATGACCTGACCAACACCGAAGACCGCAGGCTCACCGCGCTTGATGGAGTTGTCAAACTCGGTTCCATCCACGAGGGTGCCGACATAATCAACCTTAACCGTATCGGTAGCCTTCGGCAGCGGTCCATCACCTTTCTTCAGCACTTCGTACTGCAGACCGCTTTTGGTGACGATGACACCTTTCTTCTTTTTGTTGGCTTCGAGGAATTCAACTCCGGTCTTTTTGTTCTTTTCCAGCATTGCCTTCATCTTCTCAGCCTGACGGGCCTGCATTTTCTCGGCAAATTCTTTCTGTACCGCAGCAACTTCCTCTTTGCTCAACTGGCTCTCTTTTCCGGCATACGCGTCATTGATGCCTTTAAGCAGAACTTCAAGAGAAATATCGTCTCCCATCCCTTTAAAATATGTGCCGACATCCAACCCCATGCTGTAGCTCAGTTTTTCCTGAAATGTCGTCAGGGCTCCAGCCGCCTTGGGTTTCTCAGCAGCACAGAGCAATGCCGGGCCGCACAACAGGCTAACGACAACCAGCGTAATAATTCTCTTCATTCTCTCGCTCCTTTTAGTGTTTTCATAGTACTCCTTCAAGCACCTCTCCTAGGCACCTTTCTCTTTTCAAACGACAGAACTGATATGCACCTCGCAACGATTTCAGCGTCCTGCAAGGAGGAATCACCTCTGTCGAAAATAAGCTTATACCGCATTTACTGCAAAAAAACACTGCATCTCAAGATGCCGATTATTTATTCTCCCTGCGCCTCGGCTTTACGATTCAGACTCTTTTGTTCATCTACCCGTACCCCGATTCTTCGTAAAGATATAACGCCTCGGAAAGACATCCTCAAATCAGAGAATTACGACAGTTATACCCGGATTCTTAGTCCTCAACTTCCTGTCGCCTTCCAGATGAGGATAACGGCGGATAAGGGCCTTGATCAGACCTGCTTTAGCGCTGCACTCTTCGCCAGGAATGAAGTCGTTGATTTCCTTTTTGAGCCGCATATAATCAAGAACCTTGCGACATTGGTCCCTGATCACCCCACCTTTGCCACTTGAGCCGTACCCATGGATGACAATAAGCAGTTTGACTCCTTCACGCCTGGCCGTATCCAATTCCAAAGTTAACCGATGCAGCGCACTCTCCGCAGAAGGTCTTCCCCTCTCGAGGTTGACAGTTTTCTGCAGGAATGGAAGTTTCGTGTCCACCTGTTTCTGCTGTTCAGTAGCACAGAACCTGCAAATCAGGCATCCCCTTTCAATTTCATTGCCGCAGACATGGCAGAGAGTCATGCTTGAATCCTAATACACTATCCGGCTGTCGGGCTAGAGCCTTCGTACTGAAATGACATGCTCCATCTGCCGAATATGCTGCATCAAAACCTGCAGATGATCAAGGTTTTCGACCTCGACGGTGAGAGTCAGATCAGCGGTATCAGCGGGAGTGACATGGGCTGATACTTCGACGATATTGGCATTGTCAGAACTGATCGCGGAACTGACCTCGGCAAATATACCCCGCCTGTTTTCAGCACTTACATGAATTCCGGCCTTATAATGTTTATCATCCAGCCCGGCCCAGGATACCTCTATCCAACGACGGGGATCCGAACTCAGCAAATTGACGCAGTCAGCCTTGTGCACTGAGACCCCGCGTCCGGTAGTGATAAATCCGACGATGCCGTCGCCCGGCAGGGGATTGCAGCACTGACTGATTTTCACCAGCATGCCATCGATACCGTCAATACTGATTCCTGCCTTACCCTGTTCTTTCTCAACGGTCTGCTGACCAACGAGACGGGCAGCCAATTCCTCGGGCGGCAGATCGTATGCCGCATTGTCTTTTTCCTGCTGGAGTTCAGGCGGCTGCAGAGCCTTGATCAAGGTCTGCACAGTTATGGTCCCGCTGCCCACCTTGACCAGCATGTCTTCCAGGGAATTGCAGCGCAGCGTCTTCAGCAGCAGACGGATATGGCCGCTTTTGACGATCTTCTTAAGGCTGGTATTGTTATTTTTAATTTCCCTCTCGCAGATCTCGCGACCCAGCTTCAGGGCTTTCTCCTTCTCTTCCCGGCGCAGCCAGTTGCGGATCCTCGCCTTGGCCCTGCTCGTTTTTACCAGGTCGAGCCAGCCGCGCCGCGGCCGCTGATTCGGCGAGGTGATGATTTCGACAATATCACCGATCTGCAGCTGATACTTGAGTGGCACCAGACGCCCATTAACCTTGGCCCCGACACAGTGATCCCCAACCTCGGTGTGCACGGCATATGCAAAATCAATCGGACAACTGCCAAGAGGAAACTCTTTGACCTGGCCACCTGGGGTAAGCGCGTAGACATCCGGCTCATACAATTCGCCCTTGACGCTGTCAAGGAACTCTCGGGGATCTTCAACCTCATGCAGCGATTTGACAAGCTTTTTCAGTTCTCGGAAAAGCTGCGCGTCTCTCTGGCTAACCTTCTGGCCTTCCTTGTAGGCCCAATGCGCGGCTACGCCTTCCTGGGCCACCCGATCCATTTCTTCGGTACGTATCTGGATCTCGATGAAATGGCCTCGCGGCCCCACTACGGTGGTATGAATCGACTGGTAGTTGTTGGCCTTGGGGCTCGAGATGAAATCCTTTATCCGGCCTGGAACCGGTGCCCAGTTGGCGTGGATAACCCCGAGGGATTCATAGCATTCATTAACCGAGTCAACAATAATACGGAAGGCCACCTTGTCATACACCCGCTCAAGGGGGATATTCTGGACAACCAGCTTTTTATAAATTGAAAAAAGGTGCTTGGGCCTGCCTATAATCCGCATCGGGGTAATACTGTTTTCTGCCAGTTTCTCATGCAGAATCGCAATCACCTCATCGACATATTCCTGCCGTTCATCAAGCGAATTCTCCAATCTGCCAGCCAGATCAGCATGTTCCAGCGGATAGAGATATTTGAAGGCCAGGTCTTCCAACTCCCTTTTGAGCCAGTCAATACCTATCCTGCTGGCCAAGGGGGCGTACAGATCCATGGTCTCACGGGCCATTTCAACCTGCACCTCCCGGTCAACCATGTCAAGCAGGAACATGTCCTGCAGCCGGTCCACCAGCTTAACGAGCAGGACCCTGATGTCTGCCGCAATAGCCAGCAGCAGCTTACGGACATTCTCGGCCTGGCTTGCCAATTTGCTGTCGTACTGAACCTCAGTTATCCGGGTGGAGCCCTCGACAATGGCCGCGACATCATCCCCGAATTTTTCCTTCAACTGCTCACGGGTGAATCCTTCCTTGATAACCCCATGCAGCATGCCGGCCAGCACGGTATCCAGATCAAGGTGCATGGACGCCAGCATTGATGCTACTTCCAAGGCATGGATCAGGTAGGGCTCGCCGGAAAAGTGGCGTTTTCCACCGTGTACCTTGACAACAACAGCCCATGCCTCGTCAATCAGAGACAGATCGACATCCTGCAGATAATTTGCCGCCAGGACCTTCAGGCCCCGGGGATTGATCATTGACCCGTGTGGCATTCGAACAGTCACCCTTGTGTTAATTCACCGTCGCATCGGCAATTTTTGCAAGCAGTTCCACCTTGAGCTGATCAAGAAGCATCTCAGTGCTCTCGCCGGTCTTGCGGTTGCGCAGTTCAACGATCCCTCCCGACGCGAATTTCTTGCCTACGGTTATCCTGAAAGGCATACCGAGAAGATCTGCATCTTTGAACTTGGCCCCAGGACGCTCATCCCGGTCATCAAGAAGAACATCCATGCCAGCGAGGGAAAGCTCTGCATAGAGGCTCTCCGCCGCCTCGGTGATCTTTTCATCCTTGGGGTCGAGATTCAAAATCACGGCCTTATAGGGGGCCAGCGGTACGGGAAAAATAATGCCGTTCTCGTCGTGATTCTGTTCAATGGCAGCAGCAACAACCCGGCTGACTCCTATGCCGTAACAGCCCATAACAAAAGGCTTTTCAAGACCGTCCTTATCCTGGAACACGGCCTGCATTTTCTCGGAATAGGACGTTCCCAGCTTGAAAATATGCCCGACCTCTATCCCCTCGGTGAGTTCGAGTCGGCCACCGCAGACAGGACAGGCGTCGTCGGTGGTGATCTTGCGCAGATCGGCCACGGCCTCAGCCTGAAAATCACGGCCGGGGTTGACGTTGAGCAGATGATGATTCTTCTCATTGGCGCCAGTAACAAAATTACGCATCAGCATCACTTCCTGATCTGCGACCAGCCGGATGGCGCTACCGACCGGCCCGAGATAGCCAGTCGGCACACCGGTCGCATCGAAGGCCTGTTTGTCATCGGCCAGATCGACATCGGCAACCTTCAGCAGATTCTTCAACTTGACCTCTTCAACCTCACGATCTCCCCGAACCAGAACGGCAACAGGGTTGCCGTCGGCCATGTAGACCATGGTTTTTACCAGTCGGGCGGCCTCAATGCCTAGAAATTCACAGACCGCATCAACCTTACGCTTACCGGGAGTCTCGGTCTTCTTCAAGGCCGCCATCTCCTCTGTGCTACCGGGGCCGGCGGTTTTCACCTCGGCTTTCTCCATATTCGCGGCATATTCACAGGCCGTGCAGACGACGATCGTGTCCTCTCCAGTCTTTGCCAGCACCATGAATTCATGGGAAAAGTTGCCGCCAATGGCGCCGGAATCAGCCTGTACCGCCCTGAAGGTCAGACCGCAGCGACTAAAAATGCGTTTGTAGGCCTCATACATCTTCATGTAGCTGGTCTCAGCCTGCTCGTCGCTGACATCAAAGGAGTAGGCATCCTTCATGATGAATTCCCGACCACGCATCAAACCAAAGCGCGGTCTGATCTCATCACGGAACTTTGTCTGGATCTGGTAAAGATTGACCGGCAGATCACGATAAGAATGCAGTTCCCGACGGATAATATCGGTGATGACCTCCTCGTGAGTCGGTCCAAGACAGGATTCTCGATCATGCCGGTCTTTAAAGCGGAGCAGTTCTGGGCCGTATTTTTCATACCGTCCCGTCTCCTTCCACAGATCTGCCGGCTGAACCATAGGCATGAGCAACTCCTGGGCCCCGGCCCTGTTCATTTCCTCACGCACAATCTGTTCAACACGGCGTATTGCCGCCAGGCCATAAGGCAGGTAACTGTAAACTCCGGAGGTAAGTTTACGCATGAATCCAGCCCGCAGCATGAGCCGGTGACTGATCACCTCAGCCTCGGCTGGGGTCTCTTTCAGGGTCGGTAAGAATATCTGTGAGTAACGCATCGATGCTCGTAGTGGCTAGAATTAGTTGATAGACCCAACGCTCCGGCAGTCCTTGAAAGGGCCGCGTAATTCTGGGCTTGCAGGCAGGGGAACTGAATTCAGCTCTTTTGCCTCTCATTTTCCATTGCTTGCAGTTCGGCGAGGAACACCTCAAGCAGCTCTTCTTCTGGGACTTTTTTATACACTTCGCCCTTCTTGAAAATTATCCCCACACCATGCCCACCCGCTATGCCGATATCAGCCTCGCGAGCCTCTCCCGGGCCATTGACAGCGCAGCCCATGACAGCCACCTTGAGTGGGGTCTTCATGGTCTGGACATACTGTTCCACCTTTTCAGCAAGACTGAAGAGATCGATCCGGGTTCTGCCGCAAGTCGGACAGGATATTAATTCCGGCCCTCGCTCACGGATCTTCAAGGAACGCAGAAGTTCAAAGGCCACCCGGATTTCTTCGACCGGATCACGGGTGAGGGATATCCTGAAGGTGTCGCCTATCCCCTGGCTGAGCAGAATACCTAGTGCCACACTGGATTTAACGGTGCCGGCAATGAGCCCTCCCGCCTCGGTGACCCCGAGATGCAGAGGATAATCGGTAAGGCTGGAGAGCATCTGGTAACTGTTGACCGTAGTCAGGACATCTGAAGATTTAATCGAAATCTTCATCTCTTGAAAGCCGAGATTCTCAATAAGGCGAATATTGCGCAAGGCACTTTCGATAAGCGATTGCGGATTCTCAGGGGTCGGATAGCCGTAGGTCTTCAGCAGATCCTTCTCAATCGACCCGCTATTGACACCCACTCGGATTGGAACGCGGTGCAATTTGGCCGCCGCTACGACCCTGGCCAGTTTGTCAGAACCGCCTAGATTGCCCGGATTGATCCGGATGGCCTGGGCCCCGTTTTCCATGGCGGCAACAGCCAGACGCGAATCAAAGTGGATATCGGCAATAAGAGGAATCGAAATAGCGTCACGGATGGCACGCAGGGCAGTTGCAGCCTCCAGATCCGGGACCGCGACTCGCACAAGCTCACAGCCCGCTGCCGTGAGACGCTCGATCTGGGCCAGCGTAACCGCAACATCTCGAGTATCGGTGTTGGTCATCGATTGCACGGCCACCGGATTATTGTTGCCGATCCGGACAGTACCGATACAAAGTTCTCGCGTTTGACGCCGAATGATCATGGTTCTGGAATGATAAATTTCATAGCGCGGCGAAAAAGGCACAACGCAGGTTTTAACACATTGAACGCACTCTTCCGAAAGTTCCGGAAAGGCCGGTGAACTGTTCAGTTTCTCTTGATCAGACTGAGCTCTGCATCCGACGCCCGGACATACAAAGGAGCTGCAGAAGCCGCATCAAGTATTTGACCAGCAAGCAATTGTTCTGCGGCAAGCAGGCCCAGGGAGGTTGCCATCGGCACATGCATCTGGGCCGGTGCTGATTCAAAAGCCTCCCCTAACATCGCTTGCCAGAGATTACCGTAGACCGCTACTGCATCGCCCACCATATATACTGGCTCCTGGATACGTTCGGCAAGGTGTTCAGGGTGCATGACCGAAATATTACTGACCTGTCTGACTGCTCCGAGTCCATCCTGCCGGAAAAAAGCGGAATACACCTCTTTTTTGCGAGCATCCAGGACCGCACAGATCATCTTCGAACTGCTGCAGCCTGCAGCCAGCGCAGCCAGGGTCGAGACACCCAGCAGTGGTTTCTCTGCGGCATAGACAAAACCTTTCGCCGTCGCCATGCCGATACGCAGACCGGTGAAACTCCCCGGCCCTATGCTCACTGCGACACCATCGATTTCTGGCCAGCCGATAGCCATTTCTGCCAGCAACCAGTCTACGGTCGTCAATAATCTCCTGGAATGCGTGACAGTGCCACAGAGAGTAAGGGCCGCCATGACCCTGCCGTCCCGCAGGCAACCTTCTGTCAACGCCACTGAACAGCAGGGAGTCGCCGTATCAATGGCCAGTATGAGAGGTCGTTCTGCCGTCATTACTTCAGAATTCTTGCAATATCATTATAGAAGACAAAGATCATCAAGGCTCCGAGCAGGGCTATTCCTATCTGCTGGGCGATGATCTGAACCTTTTCGTGCACCGGTTTACGGCGCACCCCCTCGATCGAGAGAAACACCAGATGGCCACCATCAAGGACTGGTATAGGCAACAGATTCAAGATGCCGAGATTCACGCTGAGAAGCCCCATGAAATAGAGAAGATTGATCCACCCTGCCTTCATCTGCTCACCGGCAATCTGGGCAATGAGAATAGGCCCCCCCATCTCCGAGGCAGGTATAACCTGTTGTATAATTTTGACAAAACCGAGGACTGTCAAAGAGATATACATCCAGGTCTGACCACAGGCCTCGATGAATGCCTGGGGCAATCCGACCTTGACATAGCTGATCTCATCGTCTTTGACGATGCCGATCATGAATCTCCTTTCAACTTCCTCACCAAAGACATTTTTCACACCATCCTTTTTCGGCGCAACCTCAAGGGTTATGTCCTCCTGGCCCCGGCGTACAACCATCTTCAAGGCCTTGCCCTCACTCTTTCTCACGCCATCAAGGACATCATCCCACTTTTTTACCTCGTTTCCGTCGATCCGGACAACCACATCTCCGGGCTTGATTCCGGCCGAATATGCTGGTGAACCTTCAGTAACCTTACCGATCCGGCTACTGTCAGCCGATCTCGGCACACCGATTGCGACAAAGAGAAAAAAGAACAGGACCAAGGCGAAAATCAGATTGAAAACCGGGCCGGCAAGGACGATACAGAATCTCTCCCAGACAGATTTGTGCGCAAAAGAACCGTATCGCTCGGCTTCGTCAACCTGCTGTTCATCAGGGTTTTCACCAAACATCTTGACGTATCCGCCCAGAGGAAAAACGGAAATGACATACTCTGTCTCACCAACCACCCGACCAATGAGTTTTGGTCCAAACCCGAGGGAAAATTTCAGGACGCGCACTCCGAAGAGTTTGGCAAAGAGAAAATGGCCCAACTCATGAACGAAGATGAGAACGCCTAAAACAATTATAAATGAAACAATGGTATTCATGATGATTGAGTTCCGTAGGAATCGATGAAATTACGTCAGTCCGGGAAGATCCCGAAAATGGATCAGGAGTGTGCAGAACGGCTGATGATTCTCTCAGCTTGTCTGCGGGCAAGCATATCAGCTGCCAGGATATCCTCAAGACTGTCTTCACTGCCATCCTGCACGCTTTCGAGAGTGCTGGCAACTGTCTCGACAATGGCAGGAAATCTCAGGCGACCATCAAGAAAGGCAGCAACGGCCACCTCGTTGGCGGCATTGAGGACAGCCGGCAGAACACCTCCGGCACGCAGAGCGGAAAAGGCAAGCCTGAGTGCAGGGAAACAGTTGTAATCAGGTTCAAAAAAGTCAAGCCTGGCGCACTCGGAAAGATTCAGTGAGCCGATGTCTAGAGGCAGACGTTCCGGATATGACAGGGCATAGGCGATAGGCACGCGCATATCGGGAAGCCCAAGCTGGGCGACGACTGAACCATCCCTGAACTCTACAAGAGAATGAACAATCGACTGGGGATGTATCACAACCTCAATCGAATCAGGTTCCATACCAAAAAGCCATCTAGCCTCGATAACTTCAAGGCCCTTATTCATCAGCGTTGCTGAATCAATAGATATTTTTTTCCCCATCGACCAGTTGGGATGATTGAGGGCTTCTTCTCTCGTCACCGTCTGCATCGCTTCCCGTGTCCTGGTGCGGAAGGGTCCGCCAGAGGCCGTGAGTATAATTTTCTGCACGTCCTCTCTACGACCGGCAGCAAGAGCCTGAAAAATAGCGCTGTGTTCTGAATCCACAGGTAGCAGCCTTACCCTATGCCGAGCAACAGCCGCCATCACAATTTTGCCAGCCATGACCAGGGTCTCTTTATTGGCTAGACCTACATCCTTGCCCGCCCGTATTGCAGCAAGGGTTGGCAACAGGCCAGCAGCGCCGACTATGGCGGAGATAGTAATATGAGCAGTTGGCCAGGCAGCGACTTGTTCGTTGCCTTCGGGACCGCAGACGATTTCTCCGTGCCATTTGCCGGCTAACAATGTCTGCAAGATACGGACATGTTCTTGATCGCAAACGGAAACGCACTCGGGTGAAAATTCGAGTATCTGGCGAGAGATCAACTCGACATTTCGACCTGCTGCCAAGGCGACAACAGAAAACCGCTCAGGAAACTGGCGCACCACCTCCAGAACATTGATCCCGATAGAGCCAGTGGCACCGAGGAGGGAAATCTTTTTCATTTTCCGACAAAGACCAGGAGATAATAAAGAAGGGGTACGGCAAAGAGCAGGGAGTCGATGCGATCCAGGATTCCGCCGTGTTCACCGAGACAGTGGCCGGAATCCTTGACCCCCGTTCCCCTTTTGACAATCGATTCCGT
>JAIFKM010000141.1 GCA_020049575.1 Desulfobulbaceae bacterium | reverse complement strand
TTGTCAGACAGGGGTATATTTTCCTCGGTGTTTCCGAACGCGAATCGATTCTGGCGATGAACAATGGGGGAATAAACAAGAAACGGGTATTCCAGTTTCACTACCGCTACCCGATGATCGGCGGCCCCGCACCCATAGGAACATGTCTCGATGAACTGGTCGAGATCGCCGAAGGACTTTTCCTCGGGCAGCTCATCTATTCAACAGTTCCGCTCAAACCCTTCCACACCTCGATGGATCCTGCCGAATACAAATATCAGCTGTTCGGCTATTTCCTGCTTCTCGACAACACCTGGGAACAACATCGTCAAGCCATCGGTTTCGATATCAATACACCCTGACGGAGGCCGGCCATGAGTGCAAAAAAATACCTCGCAAGACTCTTCAACCCCGGTATCGAGCCTGTCATGGCTAAGTATCTTGAATACCGGGACATACTGGAATGTCACGAAAAAAGAGAAGGCACAGACTGTTCAAACAAGGAGATCATTCTCTTTTGCCGCCAAAAACTCGAGGAGGTCGAGGCAGCGCTTTTAGCGCCCTTCTATCTGCGGAAAAAGATCATGGCCGCCTGGCAGCTTCTTCACCGGGTGTCTGAAGAGATGGTCCTGCTCATGGACAGAGAGGAGTTGAGCGGGTTCGGGCTCCGGCTTAACCTCGAGGTAAAACTGAGCGGACTGCCGGCTGCCCAGAAAGAGGACTGGCCAAAACAGATCACCGAGGCGGTCAAGAGAATTGCAACAGCCGATTGCAGCCCAAATGAAATTGAGAGCATCCGCCAACTTTTCAAGAACATGCACAGGGCAGTCAATGCCGTAGTCGATGACGGATTCTGGGATCTCTGGGCAAAAAGACTGCTGGCGTTGTGCTATACCGTCCTGCTTATCGCGCTGATATGCTTTTTTACGGCCGCCATGACTGAGAATGCCTGTTTGAGCCCACTGAAAATTCTGACGCTCGGGGCAATGGGCGGGCTATTGAGCGGCATCGTCACCGGCGAGCGGGAAACACTTCCCAAAGGTCACTTCTGGACGCCAACCGTCTACTATATCCTTGCCAGACCGGCCCTGGGGGCGATGGCCGCCCTTGTCACCTTCTGGATGATTGAAAGCCAGTTTCTTATCAAAATCGAGCCGCCCCTGTCCGAGAATGTCGCGGCCTTCACCTGCGCCGCCAATCCCGGGGAAAAGCGCCCTGTTGTGATCGAAACCCTCCGTGAATCCGGGCCGATACATGAGTCCACCACCGCTGCCGCACCTCAGGCCAAGACAAACACGCAGGACGGCAAGGGGTCCATCGACCTTTCACTGGTCACGCTCACGGCACGGGAGGGCAGGCAAGGCTACCTCTATCTCCTGGTACTGCTCTTTGCAGGATTTGCCGGTGACAAGCTCTTGAAAACAATTGCCGATCGCGTCACCACAAAACTTATTGCCAGGGCGGAAAAAACCAAGGAGTAGTAGGAATCCGGCACTCTTGCCTCTGACATGCCTGCATTTTATACAAAAAATGCAGGCTATTCATCATCCTTGAAAAATGCGCGAAGCTCGCCGCAGAGCGTCCCGAGCATTTCACAAAATTCCGCAAGCATACCTTCCGTCTCCTGCAGGTCACCTTCCCGCAATGCCGATTCCAATAGAGAAGCGGACCTGGCGAGTTCATCCGCACCTATGGTTGATGCGACTCCTTTCACACAGTGTGCAGTTCTCGCGGCAAGATCCCTGCGGCCTGCCGCACATTCATTTCTGATTCGCAGGGCGGTATCGGCATTCCGGGCGGCAAACTCCTTGAGCAGTTTGAGGTAAAAGGCGGATGTCAGGCCGATGCGGTTGACAGCTGCCGCGGTATCCAGCCCGGCAATCTCAGGCAGAATATCGTGGCTGCCTTCCGGTGTCGGGGAAAATCTTTCACCAGGCAGAATACCTCGTTGCGGCGATATCCAGCGAACCAGCATTCGCTCGAGTTCATCCGGATCAATGGGTTTAACCAGATGATCATTCATCCCCGCGGCCAGACTCTGGTCCCGGTCTCTGGCCATGGCATGGGCGGTCATGGCGACAATCGGCAGATCGGTGAAACCTTTCTTCCGAATGATCCGAGTTGCCTCCAGCCCATCCATCTCCGGCATCTGCACATCCATGAAAACCAGATCATAAGGCTTTTCACAGACCCTCATCACTCCCTCAAGCCCATTGCCAGCGACATCTACGACACAGCCCGATTGCTTGAGAAATTCAACTGCAACCTGCTGGTTGATGATATTGTCTTCCACCAGCAAAACTCTGCCAACCTTACCGGCAGATATTTTTCCGTTATCCTGCGGGGGATTTCTCCACCGTTCCCGCTTCACTCTGCAGTCAGGGCATTGCTGGCCGGTCGCTACCTCCCCGAGACGCACGGTAAATAAAAAAGTGCTGCCATGACCGGGGGCACTCTCAACTGTCAGAGTGCCCTTCATCATTTCAACCAGTTGTCTGACGATGGCCAAACCCAGCCCCGTGCCTCCGTATCGCCGGGTTATGGTGTCGTCTGCCTGGGAAAAGGATTGAAACAACTCATCTATCTGTTCCTTAGGTATACCAATGCCGGTGTCTCGAACCGAGAAACGAAGAGTTGCCTTGCCATCACCATAACTGACGAGAGAAGTGGTTATGGCGACTTCCCCTTTCTCGGTGAATTTAATGGCATTATCAACAAGATTGACGAGAATCTGGCCGAGCCGCAGAGGGTCTCCCGTGAGTCTGGCAGGGATTTCTGGGTCAAGGGAAAAGCCGATACTGAGCCCCTTTGCCTCAGATTTGACTGTTGCAACGTTTTTTATCCTTTCCAGCACATCTGACATGACAAATTCTATATTTTCCAGCGTGAGCTTGCCAGCCTCAATCTTTGAAAAATCAAGAATATCGTTGATAACCCCCAGCAAAAGTTGCGAAGACTCCTGAATTTTGCCCAGGTAATCAGCTTGTTTTGGAGACAGCTCAGTTCGCAGGGCGAGATGAGTCAGGCCAATGACCGCATTCATGGGAGTCCGGATCTCATGGCTCATGCGGGCGAGAAAATCTCCTTTGGCCAGAGTAGCCACCTCGGCCTCCCGCCTGGCCTGGATTATTGCTTCTTCCGCCAACCCGGCCTGGATGACTTGGGAGGTAATCGCTGATATCCCCTTGAGATGGCTTTCTTCCTGAGGTGAAATCGCATGTCTGGAAAAAATGCCCAGCACACCCATGGGTTCACGATCCGCCGAGAAAAGCCCGTAACCGGCAAATGCAACAAGCCCAAGAGATTTCACCCAGTCCTGATTGCAAAAATGAGTATCATGAATCACACTGTTGCTAAAAAATCTCTCATGGTCTTTTTCTATGAGGCGTCCAATCGTATTCGACCCGGCAGGGATGCGGTCATGGAGGCCATCCGTGTCAGTATTCCTCCCTGAGTCAGCAAACAGATGCAGGCATGGAGCGTGTTCCTGACAGGCGTTCCCACCCGCTTTTCCCGGGACAGCATGGACACAGCCGCTGGCGCAGGTATCACCGGCCTTGACAATCCATACACGGGCAAAATCGGCATCGAAAATCCGGACAATTCCATCGGTAATCAGCGTCAACTTATCCTTCAGATTGCCAGGACCAAGAAGTTCCTGCTGCAGCAGGCTCAGTCGGGTGATCCGCTCCTCCGTCTTCTTTCTGGCTGCCAGTTCTTCGTTGAGCTCCGCTGTCCGCTCTCTGACCCGGCTTTCTAAAAGTTCATGTTCCCGGTGCAGGGCGGCATAGCTGTAAATATTATTAATTGCAGTATTCGATAGGCCGGCAATGTTCGCCAGACCAACAAAGACATCGCTGTCCTTTTCAATCGGACTGTAATATTCGTCGTTCTTTTTCGAGTTCCCGGCAACGAGCAGGCCAAATATTGTCGTGTTCTCTTTCGCAAAAGGGAACGCGGCCCACTGGTCGAGATGAAGTCTGTCGCGAATCAAATCACAACATGGTAGTTCTGCCACCTCCGGGTCCGAAAAGAGGATATAGTTCGGAGGCAGCAATTCTTGTAATTTTAAAGTATTGACGTCAAAAGATAGGTCCATGACGGCCCTGCGTTCATCATCCTCGTAGTAGCCTTCCATGGCGAAAATGGTAAACCTTCCAGCCGTTTCGGTTTCCAAGAAAATGACGCATCGTTCGAGATTGAGCTTGTATATGATGAAATCAAGGATTGCGGCACAGGCCTCGTTGAGATTGAAGCTGGCATTTATCTTGCCACCTGTTTTGTACAACTCGCGGTAGAGTTTAAGCTGATGTTCCGCCTTTGACTGAAGCTGGGAGAGATCATGCTTGGCCTTGAGCAGATGCTTGATCTGATCTGACAACAGTGCATAATCCTGCCGAAGTTTGCTTATCTCGTTTCCCATGGATTTGTGCCTTCGGGGCTTACCCGATTCTTCATGGCTCTTACTTCAAGCATCAGTCAAGAGCGATTCATTGCACCGTTATCAACACCATGCTTTCATTATGAAAGTGGTTTTCCCTGCCGACAGGCCCTATTTCGCCGTAGGTGTAAAAGCCGATCCACGGCACATCCATACCAATTTCCTGTCGTAAGATATCGTTCAACTCAGTCTTGACCCTGTCAGGCACATAGACCTTACCGCGCCCGACACATTCAAAATGGAAAGCCATGGCAAACGGCTCCGAACTGCTGTTGTGCAAGAGATGCTCCAGAGTCTGGCGATTGCCGTTTTTCATTTTCTCGAAATCCCTCCGGGCCACCCAAATGCTTTCCCCTTCCCCCACCTCGGTTGCCAGAGTCGCCGAGCCGTTGACTTCGTCTATGCCGCCGACCATGGTGCGAATGATGAACTGATCATACTCTTCCATACGCTGAGGGGCCTTGAAGCCAAGGGTGAATGTTTGGAAAGTTTTTGTCCAATCTTCAATATCTTGTGGTGTCAGATACTCACTTTTCAAGACATTCAGCACCGGTCGATCATCGATTTCGAGAATTGTGTTTCCTTGCGCCTTGGTCACTCTGTGCTCGACACCGATGGGAACACACCCATGACCGACTCCCCAGGAAAGGGTTGCGACCCCGCTCATCAAAGCCCAGGCGACCCCATCCGAGACAACCTCGTCATCATGATATTGGTAGGTTTGTTTGAATTTCCAGTTATCGCCGGCGGCACCGCCAAAAAATGGCAATCCTGGATGCGACTGGAGATTTTCACTGATACCCGCCCTGAGTTTATCAAAATTTATGGAAAGTCCGTCCGGAAAAAGGAAAAGTCCGAGAGAATCGTCTGCCAGACAGTTTTTCAGAGCAGTCGCGATCCGCTGCCCCGTTGTCCAGGGTTCCTGTTTAAGATGTGTCTCTATGCCGTTGACAAAGCGAATTCTGTCCGACTTGATCGCCATAACCGCTACTGAAAAATTGGACTCATCAATTTCACCGCCGACAATAACCCCTTCCGCCGAGCATCCAGTGAGAGGTGCACCGCCAGTTGCCGTGCGAATTGCCCTGATGACGGTCTGCTGGTTATAGCCGACGGTTGCAAAAGCGAAAATAAAATCAGCTTTGGCAAATCCTCCCGCGGCAAGAGCATCGCGCGCCGCTTCTTCGCCGGCAACTTGAGGATTCCTGTGATGACTGATACCAACTCCGGATTGAATGGTCATATGCTGGTCTCCTGTCGAGCATGCCCTTTTCGTACAGTTACAGCCTCCAGTTCATGGAAATTGTACGTCATGAACCTTCTAGTTTAATGATAGCCCAATTGTCACCGTCTCGCCAAGTCCGACTTTTAAATAGCCACCTTGGGCTGGTTTTTTGGTTCTCAGACGCCTTAGGCTTGCAACGCATCCATTGCAATTCTGGCGACTCTCCATGTTCAGATAGATCATCACCAAGATACACTTCTCAGAAAATATTCGGGACGCTCTTGTACAAGCCAGAGAGGTGTATCATTATATCTTGATTGAATAATTCTAGATTGAAAAAAATCACAATGGGTATTGCGCGATACATCTCCAGTCATGCTTTAGCCGACAGGGGGTCGAGATTATTCTACAAAGAAAGAGGGTTGGCAATGAAAGCAATGAAAAGGTCGATCTGCATGACAGTTTTTTTGACACTTTTGTATTTTTCACAGCTGGCGCTGGCCGATGAGAATGCCGCGCATCCGCTTTGGCTGCGTTACCCGGCGGTGTCGCCGGATGGCAACGTCATCGCCTTTGCCTATGGCGGGCAGATCTGGAAAGTCGGAAGTTCTGGTGGTGAAGCCACTCCATTGACAAGTGGCGATTTTTACAGCACACGCCCTGTGTGGTCACCGGACGGCACGTCGCTTGCCTTTGCAAGCAAGCGCCACGGGAATTTCGATATTTTCATTATGCCTGCAAGGGGTGGTGAAATCAGACGGCTTACACATCATTCGGCAAACGATCTGCCGTATGCGTTTTCACCCGATGGCCGCTCGATCTACTTTTCCTCATCGCGTCTGGGCACGCCGGAGACAGTCCTGGTGGGAACGTATGCCGACAGTGATCAACTATATAGTGTGCCGGTTGCGGGAGGAAACAGCCATCTGCTGCTGGCGACCCCAGCCCTCGACATCACCGTCAGTCCTGATGGCAAGCAACTACTCTATGACAACCGTCCCGTATATGAAAACGAATTCCGTAAAGGTGCTGTATCCGATGGCACGCGCGATATCTGGTTGTATGATCTGGTAACCAAAAAACACCGGCAGGTGACCACAAACCGGGGTGAAGACCGCGACGCTTTCTGGGCGGCAGATGGAAAGAGCTTCTATTATCTCAGTGAGCAGGGCAGCAGTTTCAATGTATGGCAGCAGACTCTGGAGGAAGGGTCTAAGCCTAGCCAGATTACCTGGCACAAAGGACAGCCAGTGCGCTTCCTGAGTTTGGCGGCGGATGGATCGATGGTTTATGGTTTCGAGGGTGAGATCTGGCGGCGCACGGCCGGCAGCAAGGAATCCAGGCCCGTTCCCGTTCATATCAGCCAGGGCTCCCTGGTCGCGGGCAGCTTTTCCTCCAGCGCGAATGCCTATGCGAGCGAAATTGCCGTGTCTGCCGACGGCTCGGAGGTGGCCGTCGTCGCACGCGGGGAAATTTTTGTCACCGCCACCGCAAGCGGCCGCACCCGGCGTATCACTTCCACCCCCGAATTCGAGCATGATATCAGTTTCAGTCCTGATGGTCGCACTTTACTCTACTGCAGTGAGCGCGGAGGTGACTCGGATGTGTATGAAGCATCGGTACCAGGTGATCGGCCCGCATCCTTCACTGCGGCCGGCCTCGTAACTGAAAAGAAGGTCATCGCCACCGAAGGCGATGCTCTTTTCCCCGCCTTTTCGCCGGACGGCAAACGCATTGCCTATCTCGACAACCGCCGCAGCATCAAGGTGTTCGACCGCGAAACCGGCAGAAGCACAACTGCGCTGAAAGAAGGATCAATTTACAGTTATGCCGATGGAGACCTCAGCCTGAAATGGTCACCGGATGGGCGCTGGATCATTGCCACAACCGGCTCAATCATCGGTGATTTGGATATCACCTTGCTGGATGCCTCCGGCAATCTGGCGCCGATGAATCTTTCCAGCAGCGGTTATAGTGACGAATCTCCTCAGTTCACACCTGACAGCCAAGCAGTGATCTGGGAGTCTGATCGCAACGGGTTGCGCAAGGCCGATGCGACCGCCAGCCAGAAGGATATCTATATTCTGCACCTCACGCAGGAAGCCTTCGATGGATTCAACCAGGCCCGGCAGGGGGTGAAGTCTGTCCTGCCTGATACAACAGAAGCAACATGGGAGCCCCAGATTCGGGGCATCCGGCATCGCACCACCAGGCTTACGCCCTACTCGTTGTCGAATATTCTCTTCAAGAAGATGCTGCCAGACAATGAGAACCTCATCTTGGTCACGGCTGAAGAACCCGGAGTTCTCGTCGGCTACCGGTTGAATGTCCATAGCCGGGCACTCGACAAGGTGTTCGCCAAGCCGCTCACAACAGGCATTATGAATGCTGATGACAAGGGAGAGAACCTCTTCACCGTTGGCCCAACAGGTATTGAACGCATAAATGCGGCCAATGGCAATGGAAATCCAATCTCGTTTGACGCCAAGATCGACTATGATCCTCGCGGTGAGGTCGCCTATCTCTTCCAGTATTTCTGGCGTATGACGAAGCTGAAATTTTATCAACCCGACATGCACGGGCGTGATTGGGGGGGCCTGCGCACCGCCTATGCCCGCTATCTGCCGCACATCCACCAGTGGGAAGACTTCGTTGATCTCTTGAGTGAAATGGCTGGCGAACTCAACGCCTCTCACATGGGCAGCTATTTCCTGCACCAGTCGGCACTTGCTGACAGCACCGCCTCGCTTGGCATTTACGAAGACCCGCATCATACTGCAGAAGGTCTGCGCGTTGCCGCTGTTCTCGTCAGCGGCCCTTGCGACGGAGCAAGATCGATGGTGAAATCCGGTGCTGTAATCCTCGCCATCGATGGAAAGAAGTTCACAAGCAACGAGGAATTCCATTCTTTTCTCAATCGCAAGACCGGAATGCCGGTAGAACTTACCGTGATTCCATCTTCAGGTGCCAAACCAGTCACCCAGATTGTCACTCCCGTCTCCATGGAACAGGAGCGCGAGCTGGCCTATGATTACTGGGTTGACAGGCGAAAGGCCATGACGGCAGAGCTCTCTCACGGTCGTCTCGGCTATCTTCATATCAATGAAATGAACGAGGTAAACTACCAGCGCACGGTTGACCAGGTATTTGGCGAATCACGGGACAAGGAGGCTATCATTGTCGATGTCCGCTTCAACCGCGGTGGACTTCTGCACGATCAGCTCGCCGCTCTTTTCACCGGCAATGTCGTGGCCGGGTTTGTTACCCGGGAAGGAATCGATGTAGGCAATATTCCTACAAAACGCTGGGGCAAGCCCACCGCCCTGCTTGCCAATGCCGGCAGTTATTCCGATGGAAGCATCTTCCCGCATCTCTATAAGCGCCTCGGCATCGGACCCGTCATCGGCGCCAGGACCCCAGGCACAGGAACGGCTGTCTGGTGGATCACGGTTCTTGGTAAAATCAAGTACGGTATTCCGCAGCTCGGCGCCAAGGATAGCAAAACCGGCTGGTTTGAGAACCAGGAAACGGTGCCGGATGTACTGGTTTACAATCATCCAGACGCTATCGAAGAAGGACGCGATCCTCAACTCGAAGCAGCTGTTGCTGAACTGCTCAAAGCTGGAAAAGGAAAAATAGACAAAAAAGAGTGATATCATGAAAATGATGACAATCTCGCCCGGTCCGCGTAATCGGGATCGGGCAGGAGAAGCAAGTCAGCGTGGTGCCAGCCAGGCAAAGAAAAGGGGGTAGCAGTCAGCTATTCGTTCTTCCTGACCGGGGGCCTGGCTGGACGATCTTCCGGGATGATGTTTTTTTGCCGGTCGGCGGAGGGCAGCCGCAGGTCTATGACCAGACCCAGGGTGGAAAGGATGAGGATGCGCGGTTCGGCATCGATCCTGACCGGCTGCGGCAGGATGCGCATTTGCAGCAGGGCCTGAATCTGCCTGGAAGTAAGCACCACTCCTTTGTACTCCGCTTCAAGCACATAGGGACAGCCTTCTTCCCAGCCGGAGCAGCCATAGGCCCGTTTTCCCTTGATAACCTCTTTCCCGCAGAGCGGGCAGCTCCCCCAGCGTGCGAGGTCAAGCCGTCTGGCGGAGCTGTTCTCGATCAGGGTGCGGATGTAACCGCTGATCCCTGCCATAAAGATATCGGGGGCGAGTTCGCCGCGCTCAATTTTTTTAAGTTTTTCCTCCCACTCCCCCGTCATCTCCGGCGATTTGAGCAGAGGATCCTGGATGAGGGCGATCAGGCAGCGGCCCATGTCGGTGCAGCGCAGTTGTTTTTTCTCACGCTCGATATAGCCGCGACGGAGCAGGGTTTCGATGATGGCGGCGCGGGTGGCTGGCGTGCCGATGCCTCGCTCCTTGAGCGCCTCACGCAGGGTGTCGTCTTCGACAAATTTACCGGCGGCCTCCATGGCCCCAAGCAGCGAGTTTTCGGTGAAGTGACTGGGAGGTTTGGTCTTGCCTTCGCGCAGGGACGGCTCATGCGGGCCGATTTCCCCTTTGCTGAAGGCCGGCAGGGCCTGATCGTCGGCAGCATCCTGGCTCATCTTCTTTTTCGGGAAGAGAATGGTCCAGCCCGGCTCAACAATCTGGGTTCCTTTGGCCTGAAATTGTACCTCCTGACTGACACCGTCTACCGTGGTCACCTGCTTGATGCAAACGGGATAGAAGGCGGCGATGAATTGGGTGGTGATCGCGTCATAGATAAGCTGATCATTGGCGCCCAGGTTACGCGGCTTGACGCCGGTGGGGATGATGGCGTGATGGTCTGTCACCTTGGTATCATCGATGATCCGGGCGGTGAACGACAGTTTTGCGAGGTTGAGCGGTGCGATCTGATCGGCCCGTATGGCCTTGAGCTTTTCCAAGATCCTGGGAACGCTCGGTTTTAAATCTTGGCTTAGATACCGTGAATCGGTACGCGGATAGGTAATGAGTTTAGCCTCATACAGACTCTGGGCAGCGGCAAGGGTGTCGGCCGCCGACAGGCCGTGCTGCTTGTTGACCTCACGCTGCAGGGTGGTGAGGTCAAAGAGCTGCGGCGGTTGCTCCTTGTTCTCTTTCCCGGCACTGCCAGTGACAACAAAGGGCTGGCTGCTTATCTTGTCAAGCAGGTCTTGGGCCTTCTCCGGTCGCTCGAAACGCTGACCGCTGTACTTGAACACTACTTCGCGATAGCGGCTAGTGAGCTCCCAGAACGGCTGTGGACGAAATTGGAGGATGGTGTCGTCACGTTCGACGATCATTGCCAGCACCGGCGTCTGCACCCGGCCGATGCTCCAGAGGACGCGATCGCTACCGCCGATCTGACCATGGCGGACGGTATAGTAGCGCGTGGCGTTGAGACCGACGATCCAGTCGGACTCGCTGCGGCAGCGGGCGGCGGCATAGAGCGCGTCGAAGTCGTGGCCGTCCTTGAGGTCCTTGAAGGCCGCCTGAATGGCCTCGGGGGTCAGGGAGTTGAGCCAGAGGCGGCGGATCGGTTTGTCTTCGCAGCGGCACAATGCCAGGATGTAGCGGAAAATCAGCTCTCCCTCCCGCCCTGCATCAGTGGCGCAGACAATTTCCTCGGCCTGTTCGCACAAGGCCTTGATCACCTGGAACTGTTCCGCCACACCGTTGTTTTTGATCA
>JAIFKM010000116.1 GCA_020049575.1 Desulfobulbaceae bacterium | reverse complement strand
CTCGACATCGATATGGCAGTAAGGGGCAAGGACGGACTGGGGGCGGAAGGTGAGCTTTTTGAAGGTGATCCTGATATTTTTCTCAACGAGCCGGTACTCCTTTCTGTAAATCTTCCCGAAGGTAGCTGGCAGCTGGCGGCAGTGCCGAAGAGCAGCTGGAAGACCTCTTCGCCAAACCTTGCCGTTCTGCGCAGCATCGGCCTGCTGCTGGCATTGCTGATCAGTTGGGCGACCTTCACCTGGTTGAGAAGGCAGGAATCGATAAAGACCAGCCTTGAGACAGCCTGGCGAGAGGCCCAGACCACCCAGACGATCCTCAGACAGAATGAAGATTTTCTCAACACCGTCATCGACAACATACCAGCAATGCTCTTTGTCAAGGATGCCGAGAATCTGCGATACGCGCGATTCAATCGGACCGGAGCAGAGTTGCTTGGTTATTCCCCCGAAGAATTGCTGGGCAAGACCGATTTTGATTTCTTCCCAGAATCGGAAGCGCGATTTTTCAGGGAAAAAGATCGAGAAGTGCTGAGCAGGAGAATACTCCTCGATATCCCGGAAGAATCAGTCCAGACCAGAAATCACGGTTCAAAGGTCCTCCATACCCGCAAGATCCCGATCTTCGACCAGCAGGGAAAACCGCTCTACCTCCTCGGCATATCCGAGGATATCACCGAACATCTCACTACTAGATCAGAAAAAGAGCATCTGGAGAAACAGCTGCATCAGGCTCAGAAGCTCGAAACTATTGGTAAAATGGCAGGTGGCGTGGCCCATGACCTCAACAACATCCTGTCAGGTATTATCAATTACCCGGAGCTGATTCTTCTCCAGCTCCCCCAGGACAGTCCGCTACGTAAGCCCCTCGAATCAATCCAGGATTCCGGGAAACGAGCGGCAAAGGTGGTGGCCGATCTTCTCACCATCGCCCGTGGCGTGGCGGCGGTACGTGAGATCACCTGCATAAATATCCTCGTTGAGGAGTACCTCAAATCACCGGAGTACAGCAAACTGCTCCTGGCGCATCCGCTGATAACCTGCCGCACCCGGCTGAACCCGGAGGTCATGAACATATCCTGCTCTCCTGTCCATATCAAGAAGTGCCTGATGAACCTGATCAACAACGCCGTTGAGGCATTTGGAGACGATCGGGCCGGCGAAATCCTCATCTCCAGCGACAACGAAGAACTGTACGAACCATTGCCGGGATTCCCCGATATCGACAGCGGTAAATTTGTGCGTCTCACGATCAGCGATAACGGTCCAGGCATTCCCGCCAATGATCTTGAACATATCTTCGAACCGTTCTATACTAAAAAAACCATGGGGTTGAGCGGTACCGGCCTCGGTCTCACCGTGGTCTGGAATACGGTGCAGGATCATCGGGGAGGGCTGACTGTTGAAAGCGGTGCCGATGGCACGACCTTCACCCTGTTTTTCCCGGCAACGGCAATGGCGGCGCAACTGGAACCGATGGCAATCAAGGTGGAAAAGCTCTACGGTCAGGGACAGACGATCCTCGTTGTCGACGATGAACCGCACCAGCGGGACATCGCTTCGAAGATTCTCCAACTGCTGCACTACAGGGTTGAGGCCGTCGGCTCGGGCAGAGAGGCCATCGAATACACCAAATTCCACAGTGTTGACCTCGTCATCCTTGACATGATCATGGAGCCAGGATTAAATGGCCGGGAGACATATGCAGAAATCCTCGCCCATACCCCCGGCCAGAAGGCGATTATCGCCAGCGGCTTTGCAGAATCTGAAGAAATTACTAAAATTCAGAATCTTGGCGCAGGGCAGTATGTCAAGAAACCGTACACCCTCGAACAGCTTGGGGCCGCAGTCCAGTTCGCTTTGCGCTGAGCATTCCGAGGCCACGGCACCTCCTCGGCGCAGCAGGAAGAGCATTAAAATACCAGTCACAAGGGCGGGAACAACCGGGATTTTTCGCAGACAATTCGTCTACACATGATCTGAGATCACTATGGATTTCGACAGGCAGAAACAGCGCAAGATAATTGCCAACACCAACCAGTACCTCCACAACACTGAAAACAAGCGAATGCTGCTCCGTTTTCAACGGGGCGTAGCTGACCTGGAAAACAACCGTTTTACAATCCTGCAGAATACTGAATTTGTTGACAAACTGATAGATTATCTATTCACGCTCTACCAGAAAGGTCATGAAGGGAATATCATCAAGGTCCTGGAAAAGATCGGCCTCTGCGCCTGCAGTACCGACAAAACACAGCGTGAACGAGCTGTATTCATCCTCTCCGTCTTTACCGAAAAGGTCTCGCAGGAGAAGGAAAACGCCGAATTTCTTGAGGCTGTTTCCCGTCTGCTGGTGAACTGGCTGAAAATCGAAACAGAGTATCTCTCGGGTTTTGAATTTGTCTGTACCCAACTGCAGAAAATGCTCCAGCGGATGCTCGAGATGGGCCTCTGGTACCAGGCCGAAAATCTGATCATCGTTCTCTCGCAGATCCAAAGCGGGGTAATCCAGAAAAACAATCTCATCCGGAAAACAATCAACAAGGTCCATTCGGGACTTGCCAACGATTCTTTCCTGAAGAGTTTGATCAATGTCTACCTCGACAAACAGGAAGACCGGCGGGATATCGCCGAGTGTCTGCTCATGCATTTCGGCAGCAGAGCCGCTGTCGCTCTCGTCCAGACCCTCATAGACTGCCAGGACAAGGAAAAGCGCTTCTCTCTCCTTGAGTTCATCCCGACCACCGGCAAGGTGGTGATACAGATCCTCGACCGCTGCCTGGGAAAAAATCCACCCTGGTTTGTGATCAGGAATGTCATCATCATTATCTCACGTCTGGACGATCCAACGCTCTACAGCATGGTGAGACCCTACCTTGTCCATAAGGATATCCGGGTACAGCAGCAGGTTCTGAACTGCATCAGCAGGATGGGAGGTGTCCAGATGCGCGAAAGGCTCATCGAAGCACTCTACCATATCAACGACGAGCTCAAGCAACAGGTGGTCATGCAGCTTGGTAATATGGGGGGTAAGGATGTCGGCGATGCTCTCTGCGATCTGCTGGAAAAACGTGATGCATTCGCCATGCACATCCAGGACGAACTGCTGCTGGCTCTCTGTTCGAAGATCAAATTCGCGCCCTCTGACCGGGCGATCAAAGTTGTACGAGAGCTTTTGAACGAACGCAACCAGCGTTTCGGCGAGGGTGATCGGGTCATGCAGGCAGCCCAGGACGCTTTCTTGAACCTTGAACTGAAGACCACCACCGGCAGGGGATCAGGATTATTGTCACCCGCAACCAGCGCCTCTTCCGACATGCCCGAGATGTCAGAGGCTGAACTTGACGCTCTGCTCACCACGAATTTCTCCGGCACCCGGGAAATACTCGCACCTCAGTCCCTGGCTTTCGAGCCACTGCAAAAAGAAGAAAAGCTGGCCGAGGACATCCTCGCGAGCCTTGAGCCGAAGGCTGATGCTGTCAAAGAGTCGAGCCCACAGTCTCCCCCGGCCATTGCCCCTGCTGGCATGCCCGAGATCTCAGAAGCTGAACTTGATGCCCTGCTCAACGACAGTTTCTCCAGCACCCGGGAAATATTCGCACCTCAGCACCTGCCTTCCGAACCGCCGCAGCAAGAAGAGCTGCCATCGGTCTCCCCAACACCGAAAGGCCCCAGCAAGGAAGATATCATCAGGGAAGCGGAAAGGAATCTGACTGATCTCAGCTCCGCCAATCATTTCACGATCTGGACGGAACTCTACGAAGAAATGACCACAGAGGAGTTCATCGCCTTCCATGACGCCTTGAAACACAAGTCCTATCAACCCGATGAGCTGATTGTCGCCAGCGGTGACCTGCAGGCCCCGCTCTTCTTCTTTGACCGCGGCACCGTCAACCTGGTCAGGACCGTGGAAGGAGAAGAGATCCACATGACCGCCATGGGTGCGGGAGACCTCATCGGCAGTGACATCTTTCTCACCGGCGAGCCCTGGAACGTCTCGCTCTATGCCCGGGAGGAAGTGCAGGCCCACGTCTTTGATCTGGAAGATCTCCTGAAGCTTCAGGTCGACTTTCCTCACCTTGCCGAAAAGCTTTTCACTTTCTGTTCCGGTTACGATGTCCTGCCGGCCCTGCTCAGAATTCTTGATACCCCGGAACCGCAGGAAACAGAAAGAACGCGTATTCTGCGGGATGACATGCCCAAGAAGAAAATCTCTGAGATTTTAAAAAAATTAAAGGGCGGCCTGTGTTTCTCTCTGCCTGTTAAGGCCGCTGAAAGAATCGATATCCTTCTGGAGAATCAACTCCGCCTGGGCATAAGGCTGTCAACCGGCATAGTCCGTTCTCTGTCCGCCACAATTGTCGGGACCATGCGGGTTAAGATCAGACCAGAGGAGGCCATCGTCTTTGTCCGCTTTTTTCAACCGCTGCCTGATCCCCATTACAAATGCGAAAATATCGAATTCCCGGAATCGGTATGATGCCTGGACAGATCACGATGAAACGCTCAATATTTCGATGAGCCCTCCCCGGGCCACACCCTCTGCAATGCTGCGTCAAAGACGCCCCCGCGATGAGTCCGTTTAAGTAAAATACAGAACCCGACCTGCACCCGACATGGCCTCGACATAAGGCTATCCGGGACCCTATTCCTCCTGATGTCCGCTATCATTTCTCTGTTTCGAAGGTTACCATAAAAGAAAGACAAGGCTTCTCCTGCTTTCGTTTAACCATCATGGAGGATCACAGATGAAATCAGTGAAAATGACTCAAAGAGCCAGAGTGGTCACAGGATTTTTTGGAACTCATGCCAATGCTCGAGATCACACTGAGAGATACGGATATAATGAACGTTACTGAGTATGCAAACTCTTCCAATATCCTTTGCCAAAGAAGGTGGTGCCATGAAAAAAAATGTAGCAATCCTAGCTCTTATAGTATGTCTTTCAGGCTCAACAACCGCATTTGCCCGAGGAAACCATGGTGGGTATCATGGGTACCCGAACAGATCTCATTACTCCGGATATCGTGGCCACAGCCATCATAATGACGGTCTAGGAGTTGCAGTCGGAGTAATGGGAGGCCTACTTCTCGGCTCGGCTTTAATGTATTCGGCTACTCCGCCACCCCGGGCAGTTGTCTATGGATCTCCCTACACAACATATCCGCAGGAAGTCGTTGTCCAGCAACCAAGAATTTGTGTAGAGGACCGTCTGGTCAGCGGAGAGTGGCAAATAAGCCGGTTTGACGGCCGCCAGGTCTGGGTATCGTTCCCTTACCCAATCACCCAGAGAGTGCAGGTTCCATGCTACTGATGTCTCAAAGGGCGATTTTTTTCGGGTCAGGAAATGTCGCAACGGGGATAGCTGGAAGTGATGTGCGTTTGAGAAGGGTTTACAACAGTCCGACCGGGACGCTGTTTTGCAGAGTCCCGGTCGGAAGTGGGCTTTATATGTCGGTCTGTTCGTTGACGAGGTTGAACCGCTCCAGCAGGTGGAAGACCAGTGAAAGAATCATGCCGACAACCGTGGCCAGGGCCATGCCCTTGAGCTGCACGTTGCCAAGCTGCACGGCAGCCCCGCTGATGCCGACGATCAGGACAATGGCGGTGAGGGAGAGGTTGATCGGTTTCGAATAATCGACCTTGGCCTCAACCAGCATACGGATACCCGAGGCGGCTATGACCCCGAACAGCAGAATGCAGATACCGCCCATGACCGGCGTGGGAATAGACTGGATAACCGCCGACAGCTTGCCGACAAAGGCCAGGACGATGGAGATCACCGCGGCGCCGCCGATGACCCAGACGGAATAGACCCTGGTGATGGCCATGACGCCGATATTTTCGCCGTAGGTAGTGGTCGGCACCGAGCCGCAGAAACCGGAAAGAACAGTGGAGATCCCGTCACCCATCAGTGAGCGGTGCAGGCCGGGATCTTTCACCAGATCTCGCTCGACGATATTGCCGGTCACCACCAGATGACCGATGTGTTCGGAGATAACCACCAGTGACGCCGGAATAATGATCAGTATGGCGTTTATGTCAAACTTGGGGACATAGACCGTCGGGAAGGCCAGGACCGGGGCTGCTGCTATACCGCCGAAACTCACGAGCCCGAGAAAAATCGCCACAACATAGCCGACCGCTATGCCGACCAGGACCGGGATGATCGCCATGAAGCCCCGGAAAAGCAGGGAGCCGAAGGCGACGACCAAGAGGGTGACGAGAGAGACGGTGATGGCCTTGATGTTGTATGCGCCAGCCGCATCCGGCATGATACCCGCCATGCCTGTGGCCACCCCGGCCAGCTCAAGACCGATGAGCATGACGATTGGCCCCATGGTGGCCGGTGGCAGGACAAAACCTATCCAGTCCGAACCGAAGCGCCAGATTATCAGCGCAATCGTGATGAAGACGCAGCCCGAGGCAATGAAGCCGCCCAGGGCAAAAGAATAATTCCCACCCCAGAGTTCCTGATTGGTGCCAAGAACTACAAAGACCGGCGACAGGAAGGCGAAACTCGATCCCAGAAAGGCCGGGGCTTTGCCCTTGCAGAGAAAGAGATAGATAAGTGTGCCGATACCGTTCATCAGGAGGACGATAGCGGGGTCGATCTTAAAGAGCGTCGGGACAAGGACTGAGGCCCCGAACATCGCGAAAAGGTGCTGAAAGCTGAGAGGTATACCCTGGAGCAGCGGCACCTTTTCTTCCACCTGAATTTTCCTTTGTATCATACAATCTACTCCTTTGAAGTTGCGCAAGACCCGTACACTTCCCCACTCCGACATTCAGCCGGGGCATGGCGGAAAGTGATACGAAATTGCATTCTGCGGGGCGCTGGCATAACGGCAGTCCCCCTTATCATTCACCCAGAGAAACACCCCTCCCGTACCACATCCGACGAGTCGTCAGCAACAGTTAGTTGTGAAAAATCGGCAATAATTTCCGCCTGCAGACTCGCACCGGAAAAAGGTCCACTCTTTTCTCTGACAAATCAGGAAACCTCTACAATTTCGTCATTATTGTCGGGATTCCGGGAACCGACTTCGTCGACTGGGCCGACCGTTTTTGCCGGTTTCGATCGCCAGTAACCGCCCTCCGCAAAGCCCTGCCAACCCCAACGTAGCCAACCCAGCAGGCTGAAAGCAAGCCACAGGGCCCAGAGGAGCATAAGGAGACGATAGACGAGAATCGGGGCGCTGAACACCCAGGCGGCAGGCAGAATTTCCGCACAGCGATCCTGATACCAGATCAGGGTATGGCCGGAGGAACCGTTGCCGCCAATCTGCATTTCAGGCGCACCCAGAAGACCCTGCTGGACTGCCGCAAAAAGAGCGGCCAGGGCGCAGAAGGTCGAAAAGACCAGAAGCAGCTGCATGAAGTTGAAGGCAAATCGCCGCTGCACCGCCGCCCCCTTCTGCCGACGAAGCGCCAGAAGAAAGAGCCAGAGTACCACCGTCGCCCCAACCGGCGCACTTACCTGACTCAAACCAAGCCCCAGCAGAAACCAATGCAGCGTCGACAGCGGGGTCAGCCTGAATCGTCCGAGAAGAAAGGCCAGCAGGATGATCACCAGGACCTCACCCCAGAAGAGAACGGCAGGTCCCAGGCGAGGGCCACCGGCCAGTAGAATCCAGCGCGATGCGGGGACATTCAGCCGGGCGATGTGGTTGACGCTGCTCAGACCCAGATCGACCGGCGGCACAACCAGACGGGCAGCCACGCTCGCATCGCTGCGCCAGTCCATCGTCACCCGCTGTTTCCCGGGAGAAACAGGCAGTATCAGCCTATTCCCCTCTGCCTGCAGAGCAATTTCCTTGCCGTTGATGCTGGTCTTCTGCAGTTCAATGCCCTGCGGCAGACGGATCTCATGCCGGCCGCCGCGGCTCGAATCAAGCAGGAAATCTAGCTGGACGGCGGTTTCCCGCATGCCGGGAGAGACGACCAGCTGACTGCTGCTGATGGTCATTGTCGGCCCCGGCACAGCCTCCGGCCGACTGACCGTCAGGGTCAGCTTCTCGCCCTGTCGTGGCCGGTACTCGGGATAACGCATGCCGGCCGAGTTGGTCTGGCTGACATCAGGCAGGCCCGAGGTTTTGATGTGCCAGATCGGACTGACATCAAGATGCCAGACCTCGGTCCAGACAGAGGTTACTGGGGCAGTAAAGGTCAGGCTGTCTACGGCTTCAAGGACCGAGTCCCAAGAAAGGGTATTGGACTGCGGTCCTAGGTTGATCAGGACTTTTCCATCTTTGATGTGCAGCGATTCGCTGGTCACCTTTTCTCCCGGCAGCAGGGGTATCCCGGCGACGATGATGCCATCAGGGCTGCGACGGCTAATCCGGGTCTCCACCGTCCACTTGAGTCCCATCCGCAGGGTCCGTTCCACCTGAAGGAATCCGGGAATATCGACGCCTCCGCGCTCGGTTGCAATCGTTTCACCAGCGTCGCTCTTCTTGACCCGCCGCAGTGAAAGCTGCTGATCGATCGTGCCGTCATCATGGATGCCGTTGACTTCCCAGCCGGCTATCGCCACTTCGGCCCGCTGCGGCGGCATCGGAAAGAACAGATCGAGGCTGTCGAGGTTCCGCAGATCTTTGCGGAGCAGCACAGTGTGACTGCCGGCGGCGAGACGGACAAACAGGCTGCCTGCTTCATCCTGGCGCAGGCTGTCCGCCGGCTGACCATCGACAGAGATCTCATCCAAGAGGCGGCCCGCTCCGGGCACAGGGACAGCAGTACGGGCGGCAGCATGGATTTCGAGTTCGAGCCTGAGGACATCATCCTGCAGGCTGAGGTGGGCTGTATCCATAGCAGCACAGTTGTCCTGACATTCGGGACCGGCAAGCAGCCGCTGACGGAGTTCGTCGAGCATCTCTGCCGGCGGAAAACTATTCTCGGCACGGACAGAAGAGGGCATGCTCAGCAGCACAGCGAAGGGAATCAGCAGACAGGCCATTGACCCGCCCACAGTCCTGGACTTCGCCTCGCCGGTTGTACGGACCTGACGCAGGAGCGCCAGAAGCAGCAGGGTCAACAGGATGACCCGGACAAACGCCAGAAAACAGTTCCATCGCGGTGACAGCAGGAACAGTTCCACCTGCTGATCTGGATCGACCGGGCCATTCCAGCTCAAGACAACCGACCGCCAGTTCCAGGACGGCAGCCCAGGGCCGGTCTGGACCATGGCCTCCGGATCCAAGGCCGAAATCTTTGCCGGAGGCGGCGGCTCGGACCCGCTGGAGTAAAGCATCGCCTGAGGAAGCCTCAGGCTTTTGGCGCTCTGCATCTCGTTGCTCGGTGCAGGGGCCCCGGCCATCTCCGCGTCAGCCTGGACTGCCTCGTCGACTGGAGCAGCCTGCCGACTCAACGGCATCTGCGGCATAGAGACCTGTTCCAGCTGCGGATAGATCCCCAGCCGTATTTCCTGGACCATGAAGGGCACAGCTGCGATCGCCAGCAAGAGAAGAAAAATGCCAGTGGCCGTGCGGAACACAGAACCGGCCCGGCCCCGGGGCAGGATCTTGAACAGGGCCATGCAGGCCAGCAACGGCAGCAGAAAGAGGTGGGGAGAATCGGCCTGGTGATAGATGAGCACGAAGGTCGCCAAAGCGAGCAGGCCCCAGGCAGTCCCCAGAAGTCGGGCGGTGGCAAGCGCCAGAATGAGCACCAGGAATATATCCATCAAGGTCCAGCTTGTCAGCCAGGTTGAGGCCTGATCAGCCCCGGAGGCAGCCAGCAGTTTCCAGCCAGGCGGCAGGTTGAGGGTGAGGGAAAGGCGCTGGAAGGTATGGTCCCAGCCAGTGGCGGCAAAATTCAGGCGACCCGCCGAAACCTGGCGCTCGATACGCGAATCGGCGCTGAGGGCCAGGTTCCCCTGGCGGACTTCGACGCCCTGGGGCCCATCGCCCGTCAGGCGGGTGATCATTCGCTTTGTCCCCTCGACCTCGACGCTGCCGAGTTGCTGTTCCGGCAGGACATTGAGGCGCCAGTCACGGGTCATACTGCCGTCCAGCCGGTCATTGATGGTCATTCCGCCGCCGAGATCGTCAAGCCAGAGGGTGCGCTGCAGATTCAGCCGATTCGGAGACGGATTTGGATTGCCGCGGAATTTTTCGCTCAGCTGCAAGCGATCCTTGCCGGTCAGCATATAGGCCGGCAACCCCTGCCAATCTGCAGGAAGTGCGGTGTGGCTGGGATCGATCGCCCGGAC
This sequence comes from Desulfobulbaceae bacterium, assembly GCA_020049575.1. Lineage (GTDB taxonomy): Bacteria > Desulfobacterota > Desulfobulbia > Desulfobulbales > Desulfocapsaceae > Desulfoprunum. The sequence goes on along the minus strand of JAIFKM010000116.1, from coordinate 1,092 downwards.
GTTTTCAACCACCACCTGGCGCAGGCGCGGGTCGGCCTCAAAGACCCAGATCTCCTCCCCGGCCCAGAGGCCGGCATCGACCAGTCCCGTCGTCAGTTCGGCGGGAGGGTTTTCACCTGTATGTCTGAGGGTCAGGTTAATACGCCACTCACCGGGCTTAGCCTGGAGCACCAGCTGGCCCGACGCGTCCAGTCGGATTGGCAGGGGCGAGTCAACCTGCAGCGGCACAAAAGGCTCTTGAATCCTCAGGCCGAGCCTGATCTCCCGCGGACTGCCGGAAACCGTCAGGATGAGATGGAGGTGCTGGAGCAGCGGCAGGCTGTCCTGGATTTTGCGGAACACCTGGATTGAGGCACTCTCCTCTTCCGCCTTGGGAGAGGCTGCCCGGGCCTTCAGCCAGAGCCTGCCGTCATTTTCCAGGGCCGGTAGCGGGCTCGGCCGGCCATTCATCCGCAGGCTGATCATCCCCGAAGACGGCGGTACGACGATATATTCTGGCATCTTCGTCCAGGAGAACCGACCGGTCAGCAGATGGTGTCCCTTTTCCAGCCACACGGCGGGCTGATCGCCGCTCTTCAGCACTTGCAGATTGGTCGATCCTGCACGGACATCCTCGGGCCAGACACCCCGCTGCCCTGGCAGCACAACCAGCGATCTGGTCTCAATTTCCCACTCCTGGCTGAATAGAGCCTCCCTATCAGTCACATCCAGAGTCAGGCGTGAAGGCCAGGTGCAGAAGACTGTTTCCATCGAGTCGGCGCGCTGGGTGCAGCGCCGTTCCTCCTGGCCGTGCAGCACCCAGGGAATCCATGGCTGCAGCGATTCGGGGATATCTTCGCCGCCGCTGGAAACCGCCAAAGAGAATGATGGCTGGAAAATACTCAAAAGGAGCATGAAGATGGAAAGGCAGGTCAAGTGACTGCTGGGGATTCCGGGCCGCATGGCTGACTGTCTCCTGCTGAAATGAATGGAATGAAAAGCCGCTGCCGCATATCCCGCAGCACTGGCAGAGTATAGAAAACATAGTCGAAAAAAGTCAATGCTGGATCAAGACATCGAGCACATGCGGACAGCAGATTCAGGAAAAATATG
>JAIFKM010000030.1 GCA_020049575.1 Desulfobulbaceae bacterium | reverse complement strand
GCACGCTCATTTCCTTGATGCTGATTTTGCCGTCTGCCGCCTCACCCCTGATAAATATCATTACAACCATCTGCCGGTCTCGGGCCGGGTGGTGGATATATATGAAGTCGATGGCGTGTATCACTCCTGCAATCCGCTGGCCTCCGTTGCGGTTGCCTCGATCTATTCCAAGAACAGGCGGGTGGTCACCGTTATCGACACGGATGTCGAGGGGGGAACGCAGGTCGGGCTGGTCGGTATGGTGGAGATTGTCGCGCTGATGATCGGCAGTGTCGAGCAGTGCTACAGTCGAACGGGATATGACAATCCGGTGCCGGTAGGCCCCGGCCTCTTTGTCAACAAGGGATGTCCGAAAAGCCTCTATCGACCAGGGAGTTCAACCGATGTCCTGTTGTTCAAGAGGGGGGAAATCAATTTTTCCGCCGATCTGGTCGGCAACTTGCGGCGAACCGATGTGCAGAGCCGTTTTACAACCAACGCGGGCCTGCCGATGGTCGAGACTGATATCCAGGTGAGGTCCATCCTGGCCCGTAAAAAAGATCTTCCATAAACAATGGAGTGCCCATGCCCGACGTGATTTTTCTCTCGCTGCTGAGCTGTTTACTGATGCTCCTGCTGGCCTGGGGTTTTACCAATCTGCCGCGGGAGCGCTGGCAGATGCTGGCCGTGATTCCTCTGAAGAAACAGAGCGAGGGGCAATGGCTGGGGCTCAATTTGACCTATTACGGATTTTTCATCGCCACCGCCCAGCTTTTTGCCATCGTTCTGCTGCTGATACTGCTCGGTGCCGCCCGGATTTCACTCGTCGGCACCCTGGCGGCCACCGCCGGACTGCTGGCTGTCTGCCTGCCTGCCGCCCGTATCGTGGCCATTCTGGTCGAGAAAAAGCACCATACCTTCACGGTCGGCGGGGCAGCATTTGTCGGCATACTGCTCGCCCCTTGGATTGTCATGCTGACTGAGAAAACCCTGAATGTTTTCTTTCCCTGCAGTCTGCCGACGCTGCCGGTACTGGCCGCCATGGCCATCGCCTACACCCTGGGTGAAGGATTGGGACGGCTCGGCTGTATCAGCTTCGGCTGCTGCTACGGCAAGAGATTGCGCGACTGCGGTCCAACGCTGCAGAGATTTTTTGCCAGGGCCTCCTTTGTCTTCGATGGACCGACCAAAAAGGCGATCTATGAGGGCAATCTGGCTGGTGAACCGCTGATTCCGATCCAGGCAGTGACCTGCATCCTCTATTGCCTGACGGCGGTTGCCGGCAGCGCTCTGTTTCTGTCCGGTCGCTTTACCGCCGCCTTTGTGCTGAGTCTGGCTGTCAGTCAGGTCTGGCGGATTCTCTCGGAGACCCTGCGCGCTGATTTCCGGGGTTTTTCCAGGATCTCGGCCTACCAGAAGATGGGCGGTCTGGCAGTGCTCTATGCCATCCTTATCGCTTTCTTCATCCCCTCGCCGCAGTTGGCGGTGCCGTCCATTGCCCACGGCTTCGGCATGCTCTGGCAGCCCGGCATTATCATCTGCCTGCAGCTCCTGTGGCTGATCTTCTTTCTGGTCTTCGGCCGCAGCACGGTCACAACCGCCAGCCTGTCCTTCCAACTGGTCAGGGAACATCTCTAAAAAACGAACTGACAATCAGCCTTTTCCAAATTCCTGTAGCAGGAGTACGACCGTTTCGCTGGTTCCGGGTGGCCCATGTGTGCCCTGATAACGGATAAAAATCCGGTCACTTTCTCTGAACCAGAAATTCGCCTGCCAGAAAGCGGCGAGAATGCCTTGTCGACTGAGCGTCACCTTTCGGGCCAGCACTTTCTTGCCTGCAACCGTAATTTCATCGAGATCCCCTTTTTTCGCCTGCATGGCAACTACCTCAAGCGTATCGCTGCGTATCGTCCAGAAGGATGTCCGTGTCTCGGATGTGTCGAGAAATGACCTGAGGGAAAAGGACAGGGGTTGATACCAGGGGCGATTATCAATGGTCTCCGTTGTCTCGATGCGGTTCCCTGAAAAAATCCCCGATATTTTCAACAGATTGCCTTCTCGGGTGACGCGGATGGAAGTGTTGCCCTCTTTCTCGAAATTCCAGGCATATGTATTGCCTGTGCGGTCACAGTAGTTCGAAAAGGTGGCATCCTCCTCTGTGACTGTAATGATTTCCCTCTGCTTGGAAGAGACCTGGCGCCATTGGAAGTTCTTCAGCGTTTTGCCGGTAGTCTCCTGGTAGAGAAAAACATGATGTTGCGAATGTGTCGCCATCTGGGTGGTATCGGATGAAGGGGCTGCGATACTGACGCAGGTGGTCAGGGCCAGGAATACAGCGACCATCGAAGTCTGAAAAATACAATGCAAAAGCCTGCGGGACAGAGACAGCAGAAGCGATTTTGTCTGCAGGATATCCGGCCGAAAATCAGCAATGGGAATCTGGTCGGAGAAGATGCTTGGGTTGTCGGAGGATGGTGTGAAATTCTCGGTAGGACCTACACCCAAAGACCATCTCATTGTTTTCCTGTTGCATGAAAGGCTGCCCAGTAACTCTTCGAGTCCGCCTGCCAGGCGGCTTGATGCAGCCAGCTGAGAGATTCCCGGTCGCGGGCCAGTATGCTGAGTTCTCTGGTGGTCAGCGCTCTCGGACCATCCTGCAGACAGAGTTGACGCAGTTTGTGGATAAACGCGGGGTTTGCGCCCTTGCGATGAGGACGTCCCAGGCTCTGATGCAGCCTGTTGAGTCCAGGATCGACAACAGCTGCCTCGAATGCCGACAATCCCCTGACTCTGCCATTTTCGGCGGCAGGGGCCTGCATATCATCGACAAGAGAACAGCCCTCCAATTCTTCAGGGGTGCAGAGCAGTCCGAGTTTCTTGAACATGTGGCCAAGACTCACCCGGCCAAGGACGATGGAGGTTGGTACCGCCAGAACCAGAGGAATGACAATAGGCAACGACCAGAGGAAGAATCTGAAATCCAGGCGATAGGCAAACGCTGCCCAGCAGATGGCGATAAGTGAGGCTGGCGCCTGGCTTATCAGGGTCGGCCGCCAGCCTGTTTCGCTCGTGCGGTTCTGGCCTGCCCAGCGCAGATTGACGTTGAGCAGGGCCTCAAGCACAAACCGGCTGTGGGCAAACATCCGGATGGGGGCGAGAAGGGCTGAGACCACTGACTCCAGCAGCACACTCGCCGGCAGTCGCAGGATGCCGCCGAATGCCGCGGTTCTCCTCTGCAGCAGCGCATCGAGCAGAGCCAGAAATTTTGGCACAAAGAGCAGGAATACGGTACTGGAGGCCAGGGCGAGAGCCAGTTCCGGGTGCCATTCAGGCCAGGTGGGAAAAGGGCTGTGCTCTGCCGGAAAATAATTGATTGGCCTGAGGGCCAGGCGGGTCGCGGCCATCGTCGATAAAACCAGAAAAATCAGCCACAGGGGTGATGCCAGGTAGGACATTATGCCGTTCAGAAAAGCCATACGGTGAGCCATCTTGATTTTCGGGGCAAAAAAGACCAGCCAGAGGTGCTGCAGATTGCCCTTGGCCCAGCGTTTGTCGCGGGTGAGGTCCTCTACCAGGGTGGGCGGTGATTCTTCATAGGAGTGGCTGAGTTCGGGCTCGAGCCAGACCTCGTAGCCAGCCCTGGCCATATACGCCGCTTCGACAAAGTCGTGGCTCATGATGGCGCCGCCGAACAGCCCTTTGCCGTTCAACCGTTTCAGACCGCAATGACGCATGAAGGGTTCGTTGCGCAACAGGGCGTTGTGTCCCCAGTACGCTGCTTCACCGAGTTGCAGGGCGGCGAGTCCGGTGGTGAATATCGGGCCGTAGAGGTGATTGGCGAACTGGTGAGCCCTGGCAAACAATGATCTGGCGTTGATCAGCGTCGGGCAGCTCTGGAGGATGCCCACTGATGGTTCGACTTCCATCAGGCGAACCATCCGGGTGATGGTCTCTCCGGTCATCAGGCTGTCGGCATCGAGCACCAGGGTGTAACGGTAATTGCGGCCCCAGCGGCGGAAAAAATCAGCGATGTTGCCGCTCTTGTATTTCATGTTGAGCAGGCGCCGGCGGTAGAACAGACGGCCATCGGCCTTGAGCGTCTTGCATAGGTGAAACCAAGCGCTCTGTTCGGCCAGCCAGACCTCGGGATCACGGCTGTCCGAGAGAACAAAGAAATCAAAATGTTCGATACAGCCGGCGGCTTCCAGAGAACGGTAGACGGCCCGCAGGCCGCCAAAGGTCCGCTCGATCGGTTCATGGTAGATCGGCATGATGATGGCCGTGCGGGTAAGCGGCACATTTTTCAGGGTATGGGGTGGATGCCGTCGCATCAGGGACATCGGGTCGCCACCTGAAAGGCGGACAATGAAACCGTAAATGCCGAACCAGGATCCTACCGAAATTCCGAAAAAGAGCAGGGCGAAGACCACAGCCAGACTGATTTCCAGTGGATCTCCACCGTGATAGGGCAGGACTCTGATCATCGCGTTGGTGGCGATTGCACACTGCGCGATGATCAGCAGGGTCAGGAATATTCGACGTATTCTCGCCCGCAGCCGCCAGGGAGAAGGCATAACCGGGCAGTCCTCAGGGATTGACGCCGCACTTGCGCCGGTTATCTCATCATTCATGCCAGTAGCCGATACTCCCGCGATTGACGGGAGGGCAGGGCAGGGGCAGCGTACTGTCGGAGATCTCGAGGCGCCGCGGCAATTCGACCACCACGCGTTCGAGGACATCCCTGGAGTCACTGACCAGGAGTTCTTCCATCAGCTTCAGGGTTGCAAGGGCCGTGTCGCGGGTCAGCGATACGCCACCTTGCCTGAGATAGCCCAGGGTTCTGGTAAAAAGATCTTCGTAGACGATTTCCTGCATTTCAATCTCCTTTACCGTGGATATCATTGTCCGCGGCCAGTCTGTAGGTCCATGTTTCAGTGAGTGTTTCCTGGTCGCGAGTCAGATAGGCGCGGAGGACGAGGGGTGATCCGGCAAATGGTTTTGCCAGCAGCGACAGCCGCCAGCAGCGCTGAGACGGGATGTATTCGACGTAGTGATCAAGTATTTCACCCTTCTCCAGAGCGGTAACCGACCCGAGCACTTTTGCCTTGGGCGAGAGCTTGTCGAGAGGACCGCCGGCGAAATCGACAATCAGCCGGTAGGCGCCCTCGGTGGCTCCGCCCCCTGTCCTGTTGCCGTCTCCGACCAGGGTGTTGATCGCCTGTCCCATCGGTTCCGCGGCAACCTTACGGTCACCGAATTTCAGCAGGTATTCGAGGGAAAGTGGTTTCTCCGGTGTTATCGGTTCCGCCGGGGTCCAGAAAGCGACCATATTGTCATTGGTCTCATTCGGTGACGGCAGCTGTACCAGCGTCACCTGCCCCTTACCCCAGTCGCCCTGCGGCTCGACCCAGGCGCTCGGGCGGATATGGTACTGGGCTTCCGCGTCGAGATAATCCCGAAAATCGCAGTCGCGCTGCAGCAGGCCGAAGCCCCGCACATTCTCGGTGGCAAAGGCGTCTGTCTGCAAGGTTTTCGGGTTGAGCAGCGGCCGCCAGAGCCATTCGCCGCTTACCCCGTTGTGGATCAGCAGGCCGTCGGAGTCGTGTACCTGTCGCCGCCATTCACCCTGCGGGCGGCTGGTATTTTCACCATAGAAGAACATGCTGGTCAGTGGAGCGATTCCGGGCAATTTGAGCTGGGTTCGGGCAAAAAACGTCGCCTTGACCGCTATGGTCGTCACCGGTCCGGGAGTAATCGTGAAGGCGTAGGCGCCGGTCATGCTCTTGCCATCGAGAAGGGCGAAAAATTTCATGACTTCCGCTCGAGGGGATGGACGAATCAGCCAGTACTCGACAAACGAGGGGAATTCCTCGCCAGATGGCAGGCCGGTATCGAGCGCCAGACCACGTGCTGAAAGGCCAAAGGTGTTGTCTTTACCGACAGAGCGGAAATAGCTCGCCCCGGCAAAAACCAGGAACTGATTCTGCTGCTCGTCAGTCTGCATCGGATAGGTGAGTTTGAAGCCGGCATAGCCGAGATCCGACGGTATCCTTTTCTCGAGTCCCGGATCGTTGAAGGTAAACAGGTCGCGTTTGAAGGGCAGGGGATGTGATCCCTGCGAATCGACAATGTTGATGGTCACGGCGTGCCCGTAGAAGAGTCCGGGTGGTAGCAGCATGACCTGAAAGCGGGATTTGGACTCCCGCCAGAGACTCTTATCCGGGTCGAAACGGATATCCTGATACTGGCTGTAACTCAGATCTCGCATGAATTTCGGAACGGGCCGAGGTTCCTGATAGGGCTCGGCTGCCAGGGCCTCGGCTTTGTCGAGTACGGTCTGGAAGTCAACGGCCGACACCGGGGCAGGAAACACTATGCCTATGATCAGCCAGAAGAGAACCGCCAGCCTCCAAACGAAGACCGACTGGTGCCAGGAATTATCGAGGTATTTGAAAAATTTCACAGAAAATTATTGTCGCAGAAAGGTTCAGGCGGCTCCGCCGGTGTGGGCGAGTGCCAGATTATGGTCGCTGAGGGGAATTGCATCACTTTTCCCCAACTGTTGCAGCTTGGCGGTTGTTTCATGCAGCAGCGTGGTGAGTTGCAGGGCGATTTCGTTGGCATGCAGATGAACCTGATGGGAGAGATCACGGGTCCGGGTTGCAGCCGTATTGACTTCATCGATACTGGCCGAGACGGTCCTGGTATTCTCCGAGGTCTGGCTGACCAGCCCAGCGATATTGCCGGTAACCTCCTGCTGCTCGGTGACCGCCGTGGTTATATTGGCGGTGATCTGTTTCAGATTGAGGAATCGCTCGTCGTTATCGCGAAGATTGCCAATCAATGTCGAGCTTGCCTTTTCAATGGCCGCGACCCGTTGCATCACATCCTCGGTGGCACGCTCTGTTTTGAAGGAAAGCTCGCGTATTTCGCTGGCGACCACCGCAAAACCCCTGCCTTTGTCGCCGGCCCTGGCTGCTTCGATGGTGGCGTTCAGGGCGAGGAGCTTGGTCTGTTCGGTGATTTCCCGCACCATGGTGATTATTTCGTTGATGTCTTTGATCGACACGTTGAGCTGGCCGATATGAGTGTGCGATTCCTTGTTTTTGTCCATAAATGCCTGGACAATTTTGCCCTGGACTTCGATCTGTCTGTTGATGTCCTGCATCACCGCACGGAGTTGCTGGGTTGAGGATGAGACACCGGCGGTGTGCTCCGCCGTCTCGCTGGCATGCATGGAAACACTGCCTGACTGAACTCCGGCGGTGGTGGCAAGGTCATGGAGGGTTGTTGACATCTCGACCAGTTCTCTGGCCCTGCCTTCAAGGGTGTTGACCACGCTGGCGATGGTGTCGATCAATTCATCGACGATCGATTTTTCCCTGACTTTGCGCTGATTTTCGCTCTGCAGATCCATCAGAGCCTCACGGAAATTGCTGATGGCGCCAGAAAGCACACCTATCTGATCGCGGCGATTGCTGCAGGGAACCTCCGGAAACCTGCCGGAGCGTATCTCTTGGATGGTGTGGGTCAGGCGGTGCAGGGGGCGCTCGACGATGAGGCGTACGAGGAAAAAGAGGACCACCATGTTGGCGAGGATGGCCAGAAATCCCATGCCGAGAGTGAATCTGCGTTGCTGCAAACGGGTATTTGCCAGCTGCTGTTCCTTGGCGCTGATCTCGTCGACATTATAGAGGATTTCATTTCGTGTCAGTTCTGCGTTTATACCGACATCGGCGGCTTTTTCCGAGAGCTGCCGGATTTTTTCCTGGATGTCTTGATCGCCCACCGTTTGCTTGGAAACTGAAGCGACCAAAGCGGCAAGACGGGTCGCATCTTCTGCTGGATTGCTGCTGGCCAGATGTTTGCGGGCGACCGTCTCGCTGAAGGATCCAGCAGCGTCCAACACCCCGTAGGAAAAGAAAAGACCGTTGGCAGATGATTGGATGACAAAGCCTTTATTGGCCAGATCACGGCGTTCCAGTCTGGAGTAGTGGGAAGAATAGCTTTCCCTGCCTTGCAAAATCTGGTCTTCAACAACTTGAAATTCGCGGTCAATGCTCTCGAGTACTTTTTTGCGGGCATCGCTCTTGAACAGCTCGGGCAGGGCCAGGAATTCCTTCTGCAGATCGACTATGGTCGTACGGAGATGGGAGCTGAGCTGTTCCCGGATGAGCAGCACATCGTTTACCGTCTGTTCAACCGTGGCGCTGGCCTGCAGGTTGATGTAGAGCAGTGAGCCGATGAAGATGTTCGAGGCGAGAGCCACGCCGAAAAGGATCTTTGCACCCACGGTGATCCACCGTGATTTTTCATTCTTTTTTAAGGTTTCCATGAGTTTCCTGGGAGTTGTTGCTGTTGTTGCGGCAAGGAGCCGAGCTCTCATCAAGATGAGAAATGGTCGGCATTGAACACCAAGAGACACTACCGGGAAAATGTTGGTTTCGTGTTAAGAGCCGATTATGAAAAAAACAGGATGCTGTTGGCGGAGGATCAGGGAGCGATGCGGCTGGCGGCTGAATCTGGCTGCAGGGTATCGGTGCCGGTTTCATTTTTTAAAATGATACTGATCAGCCGGGCCGGCGTGATTTTTTCGGCAGGGGCTGCCGGCAGGAGTTGTCCGGTTGCCTGGGAGATGTGCAGCAGGCCTGCCGTCTGCAGTTGCCGGACGGTTTCCCTGATCAAGTTGCCGTCAAGCTCCGGCAGGAGGCTTTCAAGACCGGCCAGGGTGGGAGGGTTTTCATGGTCAAAACCCTTGTGGATCTCGGCCATGACGGCAAAGGCGCCGGCCAGTTTCTGGGCCGGTGTGGAGGGCGTCGGGGTAATCCTGCAGCTGTTGATGTTCTGGCAGGCATAGGCGAACTGCGCCCCGATGAGGATGAACAGCCAGATGAAATATATCCAGATCAGAAACAGCGGCAGGGTGGCAAACGAGCCGTAGATGGCATTGTAGCGGGATACGCCGAGTTGCAGCGAGATATAGAGATTTTGGATGCCGAACCAGAGGATGGCGGCCAGCAGGGCCCCGGCCATGGCCGGCAGCGACTTTACCCGGGTGTTGGGGAAAAAGAGATAGATAACATAGAGCGTCAAGGCGATGAAGAAGACCGGCACCATTTTGAGGAGCAGGGTCTGCAGCCAGAAAAGGGGAATCAGGTCCTCCACCTTGGCAAAGAGCGTCGGATTCTTCAGAAAGGCGCTGGCGGCAAAACCGATATTGATGGAGAGGGGCATCAGTACCAGGAGAGTGAGATAATCCGATATCTTGCGCAGCAAAGATCGGCCGGAAGGGACATGCCAGATGACATTCATCGCGGTTTCGATGTGGTTCAGCACCAGCAGGACGCTGAGGAAGAGACCGAGGATACCGAAGCTGCCGAGCGTTGCGAAATTCGTCCGGTCGACGTAATCGAAGACCATGCCGACAGCCGATCGGAGGTGTCCAGCAAGAGATTCGTCGGTGGCGGTTAGCTGTGTTCCGACTGGCGCCTCTGGTTCCATGGTCTGGTTTTCCAGGGTGGCGATATAGCCGTAAGCAGCCTGCTTGAGGTGGCTGTCCCCGCCGAGTCCCTTGAGCACGGCGGTACTCATCGCCAGCACCGGAACGAGGGACAGCAAGATGGTATAGGTCAGGGCTGCCGAGCGCAGGGAGAGATCATTTCGCCAGAATTCCTGCAGGGTGATTGTCAGGGTACGGAGGGCGCGGTGCAGCCAAGCCTTGGGGAGCGGTCGGTTCGGACATTCGTTGTCCAGCCAGCTGAGAAATGTCCCGAGGAGAGTGCTCCGGGGAGATGTCGGCATATCCGTTCCTCTGGCCCTCAATTCTCTTTGTTCAGCCATTGCTCAAGGATGGCGAAGACGATTTCCCTCTTTATTGGCTTGGTAATATAGTCGTTCATGCCGGCATCCAGACAGACTTCCCGGTCGCCTTTCATGGCGTTGGCGGTCATGGCGATGATGGGGATCTCGATGAAGCCTTTCCGGCGGATCTGGCGGGTGGCCTCGAGGCCGTCCATCTCGGGCATCTGCACATCCATCAGGATGGTGTCGAATTGATCGGGGGCGGCGGTAAAGACCTCGACCGCCTCCCGGCCGTTACCGACGACCTGGACATTGTACCCTGCCTTTTTCAGCATCATCACGGCAAGTTTCTGATTGACCAGGTTGTCCTCGGCCAGCAGCAGGCGAAGGGAGTGCTTGATATCTTCGCGGACCGTGTACTGGGTGACGAGTTGGGGGGCCGTGGACGGCTTGTCGCTGGCATCCTGGCTGCCGAGAAGCATCTTGGACAGGGTCCTGAGCAGAATTGTACGGCGGGCCGGCTTGGTGAGAAAGGCCGAAAAACCAACGTCCTTGCAGCGGGCGGCGATCTTTTCGGTCGAGGAGGTGTAGGCCAGCAGCGGTATGTTCGGGTTGGCAAGATCCGAGTTGCGGATGTTGATCGCCAGATCGAAACCGGAGAGGGGGAACATTTGCAAGTCGAGGATGGCCAGGCCGAAGGGTAGGCCCCGGTGTTCGGCATCTTTGAGGATATCAAGGGCCTTACTGCCATCGAGCAGAGTGGTCACTGACATGCCGTTCTTCTGCAGGATATTGCCGAGAATTTCATTGTTTACCCGGTTGTCGTCAACGACCAGAACCCTGATTCCCTGGAGATTGGACTGGGGTTTTTCGATGATCTGGGGCTGTACGGCCAGGCGCATCTCGGCGGTGAAATGAAAGGTGGTGCCGACTCCCAGGGTGCTCTCCACCCAGACTCTGCCGTTCATCAGGCTGGCTATCTTGCGGGAAATGGAAAGGCCCAGGCCGGTGCCGCCGTATTTTCGGGTTGTCGAGCCGTCGGCCTGCTTGAAAACTTCGAAGATCGACTCAAATTTTGATTCGGCCAGGCCGATGCCGGTGTCGCGTATCCGGCAGTGCAGGATGATGGTCTCGTCCGTCTCCAGATCGACATCGACCGCCAGTTCCAGCTCGCCTTTGTCGGTGAATTTTGCAGCGTTTCCGAGCAGATTGACCAGAACCTGTCGGAAACGGCCGGGATCTCCTTTGACGACTGCCGGCAGTGAGTCGCCTATCCGGCAGAGGACTTCAATGGGCTTGCCGGCGACCCTCGGCCTGATCAGTTCGCAGATATCGTGGGCAGTGATCTCCGGGTCGAAATCGATATATTCGAGGGTCATCTGGCCAGCTTCGACCTTCGAGAAGTCGAGGATGTCGTTGATCAAGGCGAGCAGTGCCTCGCCGCTGCGCTTGATCGTCATGGCGCTGTCGAGCTGTTCTTCATCGAGTTCCGTGGCCAGGAGCATGTCGGTAAAGCCGATCACACCGTTCATCGGCGTGCGGATTTCGTGACTCATCGAGGCCAGGAAATCTCGGACTGCAGGGTCCTGGAATAATTCTCCTGCTGTTCCTGGATGATCTTGTAGCTCCGCTGTGTTTCTTCAAGCATTTCCTGGTACTTAGTCTCCAGTACCTGGAACTTGCGGTCGAACTGTTTTTTCTGGATCGTCAGTTTCTTGATGGTCTTCAGCTGATCCTTGCGTGTGAAGAACAGCTCGAGGGCCAGGCGTATCTGATGTGTCAGGTCCTGGGTGTTCGAGTCGGAGTTTTTGGCGCCGAACAACAGGTTCAACTCGAGAGCCGGCACCGGGACGGCAAAATAGCCTGGTGCGGCGAGCGGATGTGGACGGAGAGGTTCGGTGGCGAGCGGCAGGCCTTTGGCAAAATCGTCGATAATCTCCCTGGGGAAAAGCGAAGGATCGGCAGCTTGTACAGCCTGATCTCCGTTTGGCAGTACCAGGAATGAAAGAGACGGAAGGGACTCCTGCAGAAAAGACTGCAGTTCCGCGGTATCGGCAGCCAGAGTCGCCGTTCCGCTGAAGAGATCTCGGG
>JAIFKM010000163.1 GCA_020049575.1 Desulfobulbaceae bacterium | reverse complement strand
TATTATGGCCATGATAGTGAATAATGATCTCCGGATATGCCTGTTTGATGGCATTCACCAGATCACCAATACGCTTCGGAGTGCCGAGACCGCCGTGATTCTTGATGCAGAGGATGATATCCCGGCCTGTGACTGCCAGAATTTCACCTACTTTTTTTACATAATAGGCATCGGTGTGCTCAGGACCGGTCGAGAAACAGATACAGGGTTCATTGATCTTACCAGCCAGCGCCACCTCTTCGAACACTGCCTGCATATTAGGGACATGGTTGAGGAAATCAAACGTCCGCCAGACATCGACGTATTTGGCAAATTCCCTGACGGTGAGGCGTATGACATTCTGGGGATAGGGCCTATAGCCGAAAAGATTGGTGCCACGGCAGAGAGTCTGGAACATGGTCTTCGGCATGTGTTTGCGCAGCAATTCCAGCTTAAGGAAGGGATCCACCTGCTTGCGCAGCATGTCGACATGGATCGAGGCGCCGCCGGTTATCTCAAGAGAAAAATAGCCAGCCGCCTCCCTGCCCTTGGCCGCCATCAGGTCGGTATGCAGCAGGATGCGGTTTTTATAGTCCGACTGGGAGAGGTCGCGGGCCGTATTGGTGATGTAATAGCCATCAGCCTGGCGCAGGGTTTCCAGCGCTTCGGCAGTACCTGTGTTCTGAGTAATTCGTGTCATATCGGTGTCCGTAAATGAATGCGTGTCAGGTTCCGGAAAAGCCGTCAGGGGGCAAGGACAGCGGGGTCATTTGGCGTACCTGTTCTCACCCCGGTAATGAATCTCGGCGATCAATCGAGCCAGTTTGTTGACCTCGGAATTGTCTTCCTGGTAGTGGAAGAGATGCTCATGCGTCTCCAGATAGGATGTGTCAAAAACCCCCTTCTGAAAATCCTCATCTTCAACCAGATTCAGGTAAAAAGGAATCGTCGTCTTTGGGCCGGTGATAACATAATTGGTCAGACAACGGCGCAGACGGTCAACCGTTTCCTTCCACGACCAGCCGAAGACAGTCAGTTTGACCAGCAGCGAGTCATACGCCTCGGGGATAGTGAAGCCCTGATAACAGAAGCCGTCAAGACGCACACCGTAGCCGCCGGGTGAGCGGTACACCGAAATTGTCTTGCCGCCCTCCGGCATGAAATTGTTCTGCGGGTCCTCGGCGTTTATCCGCATCTCAATGGCATGGCCGCGGATCTTCACATCGTCCTGAGTAAAATCAAGATCCTGGCCCATCGCCAGATTGATCTGACTGCGGACAATATCGATGCCGGTAATCATCTCGGTGACAGTGTGCTCGACTTGGAGTCGGGTATTGACCTCCATGAAATAGTACTTGTCATCACTGTCTAGCAGGAATTCTACTGTGCCGGCATTGAAATAGCCGGCGGCCTTAGCGGCTTTCACCGCTGTCTGACAAATTTCTTCCTGCAGTTCATGCCCAATCTGAAAGGCCGGGGCAATCTCAACGAGCTTTTGATTGCGGCGCTGGATCGAGCAGTCGCGTGTCCCAAGGTGGACGGTATTGCCGGATTTATCGGCAAGTATCTGGACTTCTACATGCCTGGGCTTGAGCACCACCTTTTCCAGATAAACCGAGTCGTCATTGAAGGCGGCCTTGGCCTCAGAACGGGCGATGGGGTACTGTTCCTGCAACTCGGCAGCATTCTCAATGCGGCGGATGCCTCTGCCGCCGCCGCCGGAGGTGGCCTTGAGCATGATTGGATAGCCATACTGGTCAGCGAAGGTCAGGGCCTCCTTCAGGCCCTTGTCGCCGGCTGAGAGGTTTTGAGTGCCTGGCACCATGGCTATGCCGGCCTCGGCCATGATCTGTCGGGCCATGACCTTGCTGCCGAGGTTTTCTATGACATCGCATGGTGGTCCGATGAAAATAAGTCCGGCATTTTCGCAGGCTCTGGCAAGATCCGGATTTTCCGCAAGAAAACCGTATCCCGGATGAATCGCCACAGCCCCGGAACGGAGTGCGGTACCGATGATTTTCTCGACATCGAGATAATCTTTCCGAGGTCCATCACCAATCCACACGGCCTCATCGGCAGCTCGCAGATGCCGGGAATGCCTGTCGGGAGTTTCATAGACCGCGATGGCCTCGTAGTCGAGTTCCTGTATGGCCCGGATGAGCCTGATAGCGATTTCGCCCCTGTTTGCAACGAGAATTTTTTTCTTCAAGGATCAGACTCTCTCAATAGTAGGTTAGTCGGAACGGATCTTTCTCCCTTGCTGCAGGAATTTCCCTTGGTGCGCGACGGTTGCCGATGCATTGCAAGAAGACATCCTGCCCGGCAATTGCCTCTTCCCCTCGTTTTTATCATAAATAAAATAAATGAACAAGAATAAGCAATCTGATTCTCACAATTACCGTAGCAGATCGACCTCAGGTATGCAGAGCATCCGCGGAGGCAAAAAGTGCGGGGCTGCCGCCGGTATGCCAGAACAGCACAGAATCCGATCGTTTAAGCTCTTTTCTGCGGATTAGATCGATCATTCCGCCCATTGCCCTGCCGGTATAGACGGGATCAAGAAGAATACCTTCATGTCGGGCGGTCAGGCATATGGCCTCTCGTTCCAGTTCGCCGATCACCCCGTAGCCCAAGCCAACGTACTCATCAAACAAGATGATATCATCAGCTGAAAACTCTGCGGGAATTCCATGGACCTTCGCATTGCCCTTGGCAAGATCGAGAATATGCTGCGACAGACTCTTCTCGCCGCTTTCACCCTTGTCAATACAGATGCCGGCAACCTGAAAATTCATGCCGTAGAGGGACTTGCCAACCAACAGGCCAGCATGCGTCCCTCCTGAACTTGAGGCAAACACCAGATGAGAAATTTCAGAAATCTCCGGGCCAATCTGGAGAGCGGTCTCCCGTACGGCCTCGACAAAACCGGCTGCACCGATGCGATTGGAGCCGCCATAAGGAATAATATAGGGTTGTTTCCCCTTCTGCCGCAGGTCCTCACAGATCTGAGGAATGGTTTCTCCCTTGCGATACTCTCCCGACCAGTGGATTGTCGCCCCCAGCAGTGTATCGAGCAGCAGATTGCCATTCATTGAGGCGGGAGGCGATCCGCCCAGTGCCAGGTGACATTCCATGCCGCAAACCACTGCTGCGGCTGCAGTCTGTCTGCAGTGATTGGATTGCGCCGCCCCGCCGGTTACCACGGCATCGGCCCCGGCGGCAAGCGCATCAGCCATCAGGAACTCGAGTTTGCGGACCTTGTTGCCGCCGAAAGCAAGCCCGGTCTGATCATCTCGTTTCATCAAAATACGCGGTCCCCCGAGAAATCGAGACAGTGACCGCAGTTCAACAACCGGGGTGGGGAAAAACCCCAGTGACCTCCTGGGCTGCCTGAGAACAGTATGTAACGCATCCATCATCGTCTCTCATTGCTCCTCTTTTTTTAAACCTGCGCGAGCCAGGATATTCTATCGTTCCCAGCAAACTTGTCAGTGTTTACATTTTTCCGAGAATCCGTTTCAGTGTTAAAAAAAATCCTTGATTTCGAGGGCCCTTTCACGTTTTCATTTTTATTGAGAATGATTCTATTTTTCCAGAATCGCCGCAATTACTTCAAGCTGTGCTCCACCAGTTTTATTGATGTCTTCTTTTGCGATTGTCAGGAGGAAAATACTCCATGTCATACATTGAATGGAACGATTCATTCAGCATAGATAATGCCGAAATTGATGCTCAACATCAGCAATGGATAGCTATCCACAACACCCTGCACGGTATACTGCTCGAAGGCGATGTCGTTTCGCTGCAACAGGCGGCCATCAACACCCTGCAGGAAATGCAGGCCTACATACGAAAACATTTTGCCTTTGAAGAGGCATATATGGCACGCATCGGCTTTCCAGAAATCCGTGAACACTGGCGACTGCATAAGGATTTCGACACCCGGGTCTACGGGTATCTGCGTGACGCCCAGAAAGGTGAACTCCCCGTCCTCAACAGCGAACTGGTAAAAATTTTGAGAAACTGGTTGGTTCATCATATTCTGTTTGAAGATATGAAGTTCAGTCAGAATCGTCGTTAGAGTCGCTGGAACGATCGGCTCGCCCTATCCCGTAACTCTTCCGAGAAAAGAGCAGATCTCCCGCAAGGCTGCTGATCGGATATGATCGTCCTCCATCAGCAGTTCATGCCTGCCGTCGGAGTAGCAAACCAACCGGCAATCCGTTAATACTTCACTGATCTTCAACTGTTCACGCTGTCCGACCACCCTGTCCGCCCCGCCCTGCAGGAGCAGGGTCGGCAAGGGTACAACACACTTCTCCCGCAACAGATTTTCCAGCATGGCAAAAGTCTGGTCCAGCCAGCCAAAGGTTGGTCCGCCAAGAGCCAGCGCCGGATTATTCCGCACAAGTTCCAGGTTGTGTTCAAAACGGCTCCTGTTGCCGGTAAGAAAGTTCTTTTCAAAGGGTAGATCAGAACGCCATGGACCGGTGCCGATGACATAATCAGCCTCCATCCCGGCAATAATTGCCACCCGCGTAATGGCACGGGCAAGAAACAACGGAAAAGGCAGGGTATTGATCGAGCACATCGGCGAACTGAGGATCAAGCCGTCAAGACATCCAGCATGTTTTCTGGCGTAGAGCAGGGAAATTGCCCCGCCCATGCTGTGCGACAAGATGATTATTTTCTTTGGCCGGTCCGGCCGTACCACCGATTCGAGAAAAATCTCCAGATCGCTGATGTAGTTATGGAATACATCGACATGTCCTTTCTGGCAATCGGCCAGCAACCTCGCCGACCCGCCCTGTCCTCTGTGGTCGTAAATATAGAAAGCAACGCCGGCATCGAGCAGATCATGGAATATTTCACCGTACTTCTCCATAAATTCGGTTCGACCGCTGACCACGACCAAGGCAACCTGTCCGGCGACCGCACGGCGCGCGTACTGCAGACGCAGGCCACCAGATCCGGTGAATTCTCCGACGACGAACTCGCACCGCCAGAATTCCAGCACCTTCCGCAGCCTTTCCCTCATTGTCTCAATTCCTTGAGGTTACCGTTCCAGCCCGGCATGTCCACGAGCCGAAAGGTGATTGTCACATTCTGAGTCACGCTGCCCGTCACTCCTCCACCTGCCGCGAAGACTGCAGGGTGGGTCGGCGAGGCGGACTGCCGATCGCATTTCCAGGGGCTGAATAATTTCGAAAGGTTATCTTCCATCGACAGGTGGACAATAGGTTTGCGTAAGACATCGTTGAGTGCTATTATGATTATGCCATATCGTTTGACAATGTCCTGCATATGTAGACAATTAGAACCGAATTCTCAGTCTGTGACAAACGGTATTCTCCGGGTGTACACGCACGACCGTTCTCCGCCTCACCCTGGAAAATATCAACGGCAGGCAGAGAAACCAACTCCTCATGACAGCAACGGAGCACGCATGCGTTCTGCTACCACCACTGTGACAGACAGCGGCCAATATCCCAACCTCGATGAGCAGGTTCAGGTCGGAGCCATCGATAAACTGGCACATCAACTTCTCCAGTTGGAAAACGAGCTCAATTCCAACATCCCGACGACCCTGTGGATCAGCGACCTGCACGGCGAAGGAGATCGCTTCAAATCCATTCTGCGCGGCCGGTTCGGCATGCTCTACCAGACCTGCCGGGAAGCGCTGCCCAACACCTTCAGCTCGGACAAGATTCAGTATCTCGTCAGGATCATACGCAAGAAACATTATATCCGTGATGAGGTCAATGCCATGGACATGCAGGATGTCATCTTCTGCCTGGTCCAGATTCTCAAATATAAGCTGACCAATATCCGCTACCGGATCAGCGAGATCTTCCCGCCGGAATTCAGCGACACCATCAACCGCCTGCTCTCAGGACTGCCGGTACCCAACCCGATCTTCGAAGAAGAGATCATTTCTCTGCGCCTGATCTCGCACCTGTCGCACTCCATCCGCCAGGTTCTGCTCGACCGCATCCAGGTCCTTGGAGACATCTTCGACCGTGGTCCCCAGCCCGACAAGATCATCAGGATTCTCTCGTCGAGCGCCTATCGCGACATGGTCGACTATATCTTCGGCAACCATGATATCCTCTGGATGGGCGCCGCCTCCGGCAACCGCTCGCTGATCGCCGAGGCCATCAGGATCACCTGCCGCTACGACCATTTCGCCCTGATGGAACGGTTGCGTTTCAACACCAATGATCTTGCCGAGTTCGCCGAACGCACCTACCCCAACGACCTGACAACCGGGAATTTCAAGGCCAAGACCAACAAAGGACGGGCCATGGAAAAGGCCCTGGCGATTATCCAGTTCAAGCTCGAAGAACAGACCATCCGGGACTATCCTGAATATGAAATGGAATCGCGGCTCTGGCTCGATCGTCTGGCCATTATGCTAAAAAATGGCGACACCGCCGGTCTCAACGATTCCAGTTTCCCCACCCTGGATCTCGACAATCCAGGCCGACTGACGGAGGAAGAAGAAAGAATCATCAACGATCTGGCACATCAGTTCGCCACCAACAGACACCTCAAACGGCTTCTGCACTTCTTTTTCACCAAAGGCCAGACTTATCATACCCAGAACAATTTCCTGAATATCCATGCCCTGGTACCGTCAACCGCAGAAGGTGATTTTGAAGAGTTTCTCGGTCGCAGAGGGAAGGTTCTGCTGGATTTCATCCAGGAGACGATCAAGCGGGTTGGCAGCAATTATCTCGCCGGCACAGAGCAGAGGCCGCAGGACCAGGCCCTGTTCTTTTATCTTTGGTGCGGGCCGAAATCTCCTTTTTTCGGCAAACATGCGATGAAGACCTTCGAGCGCTATTTCCTTATCGACAAGGAAACCCACAAAGAGCATTCCCTCTTCTGGAAAGACAATATGCAGTCCGACTCCTTCAAGAAGAAGATGCAGCAGGAGTTCGGCATCCACCGGGTAATCTATGGCCATACCCCGGTGAATTACAAAAAAGGGGTGCATATGGCCAGCAAGGATGGGGTGGCCATCAATGTCGACGGCGGTTTTGCCGAGGCCTATTACAATCGCGGTCATTCACTGGTGCACACCCCGCACCAGCTCTACGGCATCATCCTGCCAACGCCGGACGAAATCAGACAGGCCGAGAAAAATCTTGAATCCGCGCCACTCGATATCGAGCTGATCGATGAGTTCCTGCAGCCGATGAAGATAAAAGACACCATCGAAGGCCGGGTTTTAAAGAAAAAACGCGACGAGGTCATGCTTCAGATCAAGAAGCTGGCCCGACAGAACGGCCTCATCTCCACCTCACGCATCTACACAAGCGACTGAAATATGGATACCAACTACGGCATGGAGATAGTGCGGGCGACCGAGATCGCCGCACTCACCGCGGCACGCCTCCAGGGACTCGGCAATCATGCCGGCATCCTGAATGATACCCGGGAGGCCATCACCAAGACCCTCAACAGACTGATCATCGAGGGATCTATAGTCAACGACCGTTTTCTCGGCCGCCAGGAAATCTTCCAGTTGCCAAAGGTCATCGGTCGCGGCGGCCAGAAGATGGATGTCATGGCCGTCGCCCTGGAAGCCTATCACTCCGCTGCCGACGGCCGCAACAACGCCACCTCCTTTGCCGTCATCGCCAGAGAAGGCTCCATCCAGTCGGTGCCTAATCTGAGCATGTACAAACTTGTGGTCGGGCCGGAGGTCGGCCAGGTGATCGACATCAACCAGCCGCCGATCGTCAATGTCAAACGGGTCGCCCGGGCCCTGAGAAAATATACCGAAAACGTCACCGTCTGCATCCTCAACCAGACCAGGCACCAGCAGCTGATCAACGAAGTCCGCAGCTGCGGCGCCCGGATCAAACTGATCGACGAAGGTGAGATCTCCGGCTGTCTGGCAGCCATAACCGGCGAAAAGGCCGATATCTACATGGGCTACGGATTTGCGCCGGAGGGCGCCCTGGTGGCGGCGGCCATCAGCTGCCTGGGAGGCTATTTCGAGGGCAGGATATTTTATGAGAACGACCGGGACCGGGCCGAGGCCCTGGAACACGGCATAGACGACTTCGACAGGATTTTCAAGGTGGAAGATCTGGTTAGCAGCAAAGAGGTAGCGATCGCTGCAACCGGCATAACCGACGGTGAATTTCTCGAGGGAGTGCGTTTCACCTCGAACGGTGCGATCACCAGTTCATTTATCGCCCGCGGCGAGACGCGTACCTACAGGAAACTCGAAACGCGCCACTTCTTCGACTATAAACCTGTATTTTAAGGATACAACGGGGCAGACATTTCCGTGCCGCGTAACTCCTTCCAGGAGGCAACGTGAGACCCAATCTTTACTGGATGCAGACCGGCGGATGCGGCGGCGACACCATGTCGATGCTGAACGCCGATTCACCTAACGTCGTCGAAGCCAAAAGCTCACTGGGAATCGATGTCCTCTTCCACCCTTCATTTTCAGCAATTACTCCTGCGAACCATCACCTGCTCCTTGAAGAATTGATCAGCGGGACGCGGCCTCTGGATATTCTCTGCGTTGAAGGCTCGGTTATTCTCGGGCCCAAAAAAAGCGGGATGTTTGAGACCTTTGAAGGGAAACCGAAAAAAGATCTGATCAGACAACTTGCCGAACACGCCCGGCTGATTATGGCCATCGGCACCTGCGCAGCTTTCGGAGGTGTTACCAGAGCCTGCGAGGTCGATGCCGTGGGCCTGCAGTTCAGCGGCGGCGAGCCGGGAGGATTCCTGGGAGAAGATTTCCGGAGCAAGGACAATCTGCCGGTCATCAACCTGCCGGGCTGCCCTGTCCATCCCCAGGTCATTATCGGCACCCTGACCGCCTTCTCTGCCGGCAACTACCTCGAACTCAACGACCGGAACGCCCCGCTTGAATACTATAATATGCTGGTGCACCAGGGCTGCACCCGCAACGAATACCATGAATACCAGATCGAAGAGACCGATTTCGGCCAGAACGGCTGCCTCTTTTTCCACATGGGCTGTCACGGCCCGCTGGCCCACGGCCCTTGCAACAAATTTCTCTGGAACAACAGGAGCTGCAAGACCCGCAGCGGCGTTCCCTGTTTTGGCTGCACCGAACCCGATTTTCCGCAGGACAGCCCATTCTTTGAAACACCCAACATCGTCGGCCTGCCGATCAACCTGCCGGACGGTGTCGACCGCCCCCATTACCTTGCCTACAAGGGCATGGCCGCAGCAGCTGCTCCCGAAAGATTGAAACACCGAAAACCCAAGGTCTGAGCCATGCCCGAGAATACAGGAAAAATCATCAGCATACCGCTCAACCGCGTCGAGGGAGATCTTGAACTGCGGGTTGAATACCAGGACGGTATCGTCACTGATGCCTGGAGCAAGGGCATCATGTATCGCGGCTTCGAAAACATGCTCAAGGGCCGCGGGGCCTTGGACGGACTGGTTTTGACCCCCAGGGTCTGCGGCATCTGCGGCACCGCTCACCTCCTCACCGCCGCCAAAGCGCTGGATATGATATGTTCCGTGCCTCTGCCAGCCAACGCCCTGCTTGTCCGTAATCTCACGCTGATGGCCGAGCATGTGCAAAGCGACCTGCGCCACGGTATCCTGATGTTCATGCAGGATTTCCTCAATCCGGCCTATGCCCACCTGCCCCTCTACCCTGAGGCAATGCAGCGATATGAAACCTTCAGGGGTACATCAGTGGTCGAAACCATCAGGATGACAAAGAAAATCCTGGAAATCGTGGCAATCCTGGGAGGCCAGTGGCCCAACTCCTCTTTCATGGTACCCGGTGGAGTCGCCAGCTATCCGACCTTCAATGATATCGTCAGCTGCAAATATATCATCAACCTCTTCACCACCTGGTATGAAAATCAAATACTCGGCTGCCCGCTCGAACGATGGCAGGAAATCCAGAGTGAAAAAGATCTGCAGAGCTGGATGAACGAAAAGGATTCGCATCGCAGCAGCGATCTGGGTTTTTTCATCCGCTTCGCCCACACGATCCGGCTCGATAGCCTCGGCAAGGGGCATGGCAATTTCCTCAGCTTCGGCCAGTTCGATCTGCCGGCAGGCACGGAAGTTCTTGCCAGAGACTCCTCGCCGCTGCTCTTCGCACCTGGTTTCATCAGTAATGGCAGCCTCTATTCCTTCGATCAGGAAGCAGTCTCCGAGCACGTGGCCTATTCGCACTTCGAGGACTACTCCGGTGGCCTTCACCCCTCCGAAGGGGTAACCATCCCCTACGTGTCTCCCTATGAGGTCATCAAATACTCCTTCTGCAAGGCCCCCCGATATGATGACCTGCCGGCTGAAACCGGTCCACTCGCCCAGATGCTGACCAACGGCCAGCCCCTCTTTGTCGACATGATCGGCAAATCAGGCCCCAATGCCTATATCCGCGAACTCGCTCGCCTGGTCAGACCGGCGGAACTTCTGCCGGCAATGAAGATCTGGGTAGACGAGATGGACCCCAAGACCTCGTACTATACCTCTGTGCGGGAAATCCCGGATGGCAGCGGTTATGGACTGACCGACGCCAGTCGGGGTGCGCTTGGCCATTGGCTGGAGATCAAAGATCAGAAGATCCAGCGCTACCAGATCATTACCCCGACAGCCTGGAATGGCTCCCCCCGTGATCACAGAGGAGTGCGAGGTCCCTGGGAGGAAGCTCTTGTCGGCACCCCGATCGCCGACCCTGAAAATCCTGTGGAAATCGGCCATGTCATCAGATCTTTCGATGCCTGTCAGGTCTGTGCGGTGCATACCTTCAAAAAATACGCTTGCGGTTCTCGGCACTGACCTGTCATGCATACCCGCATCGTCTGCATAGGCAACAGATTATTCGAACCGGACGCAGCCGGACCTCAGGTTTTCGATCTTTTAACGGAGCAGGAGCTACCGGCAGACGTCGAATTGGTGGATGGGGGCCTTGGCGGCCTCAGGCTCCTCTCTGTTCTCGAAAAAACAGACACAGTGATCTTTGTGGATGCCGTCGAGGGTTTCAGAAAAACACCGGGCATAATCCTTATAGATCCACTGGCGGCAGATCTTCCAACCGGAAGATACGACCATGAGGCAGGGCTCGCTTACCTTTTGCGGGCCGCTCCTCACATCCTGGACGATGGTCTGCCGGAGATTCTTCTCGTCGGGATCGAAGGCAGCCCCACCGCCGAATTCTGCCGCCAGGCTGCCCAGACCTGCAGTGCCCTGGTCGTCGCCCAACCGGACCCGGAACAAAGCACCTTTTCGAACACGAACAGCGGAGCCTGCCATGGCTAAAATCTCTGCCGAAAAAAGTGTGCAGGAACTTCTCCGTGACAATGAGATTCTCACCTCAGAGCTGCGGGTGGCACGAGAGGCTGCATCGATTACCGCCGAACTGGTCGCCAAGCAGTTTGCCAATCTCGACATTTATCTCCGCGAACTCGACCAGAAAGATGCCGAGGCCGCCAATCTTGCAAAAAGCGATTTCCTGGCAAATATGAGCCATGAAATCCGCACACCGATGAACGGTATTATCGGCATGACTGAACTGGTGCTCGCCACCGACCTTTCAGCTGACCAGCGACGGTATCTGGAGATGGTCCAGCAATCCGCCGAGAGGCTGCTTCGGGTGATCAACGATATCCTTGATTTCTCCAAAATCGAGTCCGGCAAACTTCGCCTCGACCCTACCAATTTCGACCTTTACGAGATTCTCGGAAACTGCGTCAACATGCTGAGTCTTCCAGCCAGCAAAAAAAACAATGCAATAACCTGCACAATCGAAGAGTCCGTGCCCCACATCGTCAATGGTGATTCGACTCGCCTGGCCCAGATCCTGATAAACCTGCTCAACAACGCCATCAAATTTACCGAGAACGGTACGATCAGCCTTGAGATCAGTCTGATGCCGACTTCGACCGAAGATGACATAAACTTGAAATTCAAAATCAGCGATACCGGTATTGGCATTCCCGTTGAAAAACAGCACCTCATCTTTGAATCATTCAACCAGGCGGATACCTCGACAAGCAGGAAATATGGCGGGACCGGACTCGGACTGGCGATTTCCTCCCAGCTCACGGCACTCATGGGCAGCAAAATCTATGTAGAGAGCACTCCGGGCAGAGGATCCACCTTCTGGTTCATCTGTGTTTTAAAAAAGACCGACAAGGAACTCCACAGCGAATTTTCCCTGGAACATCCTTTTATCCAGATCAAAGAAGAGTCGATTCTCCGAGGAGCAAGAGTCCTGCTCGCCGAAGATGAGCCCATCAACCAGATACTTGCCACGGCTCTGCTCGAGCAGTTCGGCATACAGGTCACAGCCGTTACCAACGGCAGCATGGCTCTGACCAAAATTCGCCAGGAAAAGAATTTTGATCTGATACTTATGGATCTCCAGATGCCTGAGATGGATGGGTTCGAGGCAACCGAACGCATCCGGCACCTGCCCTCCCCTCTGAACAGGTTGCCGATCGTAGCCCTGACCGCTCATGCCCGGCAGCAGGATCGGGAAAAATGTCTGCGGGCTGGCATGGACGATTATCTCAGCAAACCGATACATCGTGAAGAATTAAAGAGGATTCTGGTCCGGCAGTTACGGAGAAAAAACAAAAAATCGGCTGGCAGACTGCTCAACAACCGCCTGCTGTCCCCCGATGCTGATCAGGAGATCAGCCTTGGGCCTGATCAAGGGCGTTCCGCACCCGAGCAGCAAAGCTCTGCAGGGAAAAGGGTTTCTGGATGAAAAAAAGGCCCACGTCGAGAACTCCCTGATGGGCGATGACATCGGCTGTATAGCCCGACATGAACAGACATCGCAGCTCAGGCCTGAATAATACCTTCTGCACCGCCTGACGAATCCCTTCCCTATATCCCTCCGGGAAAAAACCAAGATTATGTTTTCCAGCAATTTCCTCGGTAGAATAGCCGGTCACCTCTTCATGCCTCCTGTTCCAGCGTACCAAACGTGAATCCGCGTCGTACATATAAAAAATACCGGGCAGAGGACAACCGTCTTGATATTCACACCTGCACGGTATGTCGTCAAGGCTGTTATCCGATCTTATATCCTAGCATTTAGCCGGTCCTGATTAGAACCCCGCAGCCTTCCTTTTTCAATCGCCATAAGACAATCCCGAGACTTCTCATGTTTCCGGAATTACTTAGTTTATTTCTTAAACTCGGCGGTCTCTGGAAATCAACGATGCATTGCCTGGAGAATATGGTAAAATGCCGAATATTCTAATCAATAAACCTTCATTGCCGTCACGACGCCAAGGAGATCGCCATGTCAACTGATGACGCCCCGAAAGGAGCAATTTTGCAGCGCGACAAAGAAACATATGCCATTGTGCCCCGTGTACCCTGTGGTCTGTTGACCAAGGAGAAACTCAGAAACATCGCAAACGTCGTTGAAAAATACGATATCCCGATAATCAAACTGACCTCAGGCCACCGCATTGCCCTGGTCGGCATGAAAGCAGACGTCATAGAGAATATCTATGCCGATCTCGACATGGAACCCGGCCAGGCCACCGAACTCTGTCTCCACTATGTCCAGGCCTGCCCCGGCACCGAGGTCTGCAAATTCGGCATCCAGGATTCCCTGGGGTTCGGCGTCAGACTGGAGAATCTGCTTACCGGCCGTGAGCTGCCGGCAAAGCTCAAAGTCGGAGTCTCCGGCTGCCCGTTCTCCTGCGCTGAAGGTCTGGTCCGCGATATTGGCGTGACGGGGAAGAAAAAGGGCTGGACCGTATCGTTTGGCGGCAATTCAGGCAGGCAGGCGAGAATCGGCGATGTTCTCGCTGAAGAGATCAGCCCTGACGAGGTCATCGCCCTCGTTCAGCGCTGTCTCGACTATTACTGCCAACATGCCAGAAAACGCGAGCGAACGGCTCGATTTATCGAGCGGATAAGTTTGGAAACTTTCAAGGCCGCCGTTCTTGAACAGCCCGCCGCAAAAGATTGAGCGTTATGGCACCGCGACCCCATTCCGCTGTGATCAGCCGCTGCTTTGTTAATGCGCCGTGGTATGAGCTGAAAAGCAATCTGCTGGAGCTGTTTGTCGAGTATGGCCTGCAACCGGAGATCGGTCTCGAGGGTACTTGTCTTTATGATGAAGATACCACGGAATTCATCAGGGTCCACGATATCCTCGAGAGCAATGGCCTGCTGTGTACCTTACATGCCCCGTTCTTTGATCTGGCGCCCGGCTCGCTTGATCCCTTCATCCTGAAACAGAGCCGGCAAAAACTCAACCGGGCGATGGATCTCATCGCCATTTTCCAGCCGAAG
>JAIFKM010000077.1 GCA_020049575.1 Desulfobulbaceae bacterium | reverse complement strand
GGTTGGCCATTTATCAGGAGGATATCGCGATCTCCAGCGAGATCTGTGATCTCTGTAACAACCACTGCAAAATCAGTGTGGCCAACATTGGGGGGACGAAAGTAGCCTATGGTTTTCTCTGCGGTCGAGACTATGACAACAAGAGCTATGTCGAACGAAACAATGGCGCAATTGATCTGCTGCGGGAACGGAGGAGGGTGAGTCGTTTCCGGCCTGAGGCCAAAGCTGCTGAGAATATCGTTATCGGTCTGCCTGCTGCCGTCCACATGGTTGAGGATCTGCTCTTCTGGCAGAGATTTTTCGATCTTCTGGGGATCCAGACTCTGTCAAGTGAGCGATATGATGAAGCTCTCAAGGCCGGCAAAACGATCAGTCGGGCAGAGTTCTGCGCCCCTGTCGCCAGTATGCACGGCCATACTGCCTGGCTTCTGGAGCGAGTGGACTATGTTTTTCTGCCGGTCTATCTTGAGAATAAAGACAAAGAGGCGAGGCGCCAGTACTGTTATTATACGCAATTTCTTTCTTCGCTGACTTCTCTGGCCCTGGAAGGTGGGCAGGATCGTATTCTCCGGCCTGTGATTAAATACCTCTATACATCATTCCATGCCAAAATACAGTTGTACCGGATGCTCAGGAAAATCAGCAGGAGGTCCCTTAGTTTTTATGAGATCTCGACTGCCTATGATCGGGCAGTAGACTATGACCAGGAATACAGGTTTCGATTAAAAGAGATGTACCGGGAATGGGCCGAGCGCTCAGAAGATGTCAAGGTGGTTTTTGTCGGACGTCCCTATACAGTCCTTTCTGCTGGTCTCAACTGCGGTATCCCGGAGATCTTCGCCGATCTCGGAGTTAATGCCTTTTATCAGGACATGCTGACCTATGAAGCGCAGCAGAGTGAAATCCTCGCCCCTCTTCTGCAGGAACTGCACTGGGAATATGCCTCCAAAATACTTGAGGCAGCCACTGTCGTTGCCGGCTTGGAGGGAGTGTATCCCGTGTATATAACCTCCTTCAGATGTTCACCTGATTCTTTTGCGGTTGAATATTTCAAGGCCGTCATGGAGGCCCACAGGAAACCTTATCTGATCCTGGAACTCGATGAGCACGATTCAAGAGTAGGATACGAGACACGGATTGAGGCGGCAGTCAGGACTTTTCGCAATCATCGATCCCAGATTCGACCGACAGTGATTACGCACGATTATACGCCGCTCTATCCGAACCATGTAAAAGATTTGAGACGGCAGAATGTGATTTTCCCTAACTGGGACCGTCTTACCTGCAGTCTGCTTGTCGCCACCCTGAGGCGCGAAGGATATAACGCCATCCTGATGGAGGAGACCGAGCATTCAATCCGGGAAAGCCTTAAACACAATACTGGTCAGTGTATTCCTTTGAATGCGGTCGCACAGGGCTATATGGACTATATTGCCAGCAATCAGCTTGATCCTGCGGATACTTTACTCTGGGTGGGTAAATCGACTCTGGCCTGCAATATCAAACTCTATCCCCATCATATAAAGCAGATTCTCAATGAACGTGGTGGTGGTTTTGAAAAGGCCGGGGTGTATGTCGGACAGTTGACCTTTTCCGACATCTCACTGCGGGCGACCATGAACGCCTATTTTGCGCAGATGTTTGGTGGAATGCTGCGCAAGGTGGCCTGCTGTATACGGCCCTATGAGGTTGACGAGGGGAATACCGATAGGGTTCTGGACAAGAGCATCAAGATTCTTTGCGATGCCTTTGAGGGAAAACGTGAAAAAGAGGATGATTTGGTAGAGATTATTTCACGTTTCGAGTGGATCGAGACACGCCCGGAGGTGAGACCTAAAGTGGCGATATTCGGTGATCTCTATACCCGGGATAACAGGGTAATGAATCAGGACCTTATTCGATTTATTGAAAAAAACGGCGGAGAGGTTATCACCACGCCGTATCTGCAGTATGCCAAGATGATTGCCCCTTCATATTTTCGAAAATGGTTCAACGAAGGCAGATATCTCGACCTTCTATCCTCCCGTACCTTGCTTGCAACCATGAGTCAGATGGAAAAGACCTATTACCGGATTTTCAGCCGCATCCTTGGTGAAGCTGAACCTGAATACACGGACAATCTCGAGGGCATCGTTGCCGAGTACGCTATCTGCCCCGAGAATACCGGGGAGTCAATGGACAACATAGTGAAGATACATTACATCAAGAAGCAGCACCCGGACGTCGCCCTGTTTGTTCAGGCCAGTCCGGCACTCTGTTGTGCTTCCCTGGTCACAGAGGCCATGCGGGAGATCATCGAGAAAAAGACCGGCGTGCCAGTCGTCTCTGTCACTTATGACGGTACCGGAGGATTCAAGAACGATGTGATCATTCCCTATCTCAGATTCTCCCGCAGAATTGAAAACCAGGCAGAACCCTCTGCAGCGGTGAGAATGCAGAGGGTTTTGAGATAACGATAAACGGCGGTGGCATTCCTTGCGATTGGCGCTGGTGCTGTTTGTATAAGATAATCGAGCGGGAGTTGTCTTCTTTCTTCATGGTATGTTCTCCGACCTTCACTGAAAGGCGTCTTCTATTTTTTCATCCTGTCGTGGGTTTCTTCGAGTTGCTTTCCTTACTATTTTTTCGTTTATGCGCTCAGGATTCTAACCAGTTAGAATCCGAGTCGAATACGACGTAGCGCCACCTGAGCAAAGAGACTGCCAAGGTTAGAAGAGTTGCACAATACGCACAGGTTGCATCTGAAGAAGGTATGAGGTGTTGGCGGAGGTTTCATGAGAGCTTTCTTTATTAATGTTTTGTGCATAGTTATAGTAATGATAACAATGTTCTGTAACAGCCATAAAATTGAGTAAAATATAACTATTACAAATATATAGCTGTATTTTAGGGGAAGCAATAGCGAGAGCGTGCGAGAAATTTTCACGGTCTTAATATAGTAATTAAATAATTGAAAATATTGATTAAATAATTATCAAGTAATAAATTACAGAAGGCCGCTGGGGATTCGCGGTAACAATGTTTGATTAATCTCTTGAAGATTGAATTTCTTTACTGTATACAAATTAAAGGCAGCAGGACAGATAGCTAACAATCAAACCAGATGAGGAGTGATTATGACTAGTTTTGATTCTGTTTTCCAGGCAAGTGTAAAGGATCCCGAAGGATTTTGGGCCGAAGCGGCGAAAGGAATCACGTGGTACAAGCAATACGACAAGATTCTGGATAAATCCAACCCTCCATTTTACCGCTGGTTTCCCGGTGGAAAAATGAATACCTGCTACAATGCTGTCGACCGCCATGTTGAGAATGGCCGCGCCGACCAGACCGCAATCATCTACGACAGTCCTGTCACGAACACCCTCGCCAAAATTACATACAAAGAACTCCTGACACGGGTTTCCACCTTTGCAGGAGTTCTGCAGAGTCAAGGTGTCGCCAAAGGAGATACCGTCGTTATCTATATGCCGATGATTCCCGAGGCGGCAATTGCCATGCTGGCTTGCGCCCGTTTGGGAGCAATCCATTCAGTTGTTTTTGGTGGATTTGCCGCCCATGAGCTGGCAATCCGTATCGATCACGCCCAGCCAAAACTCATCATTACCGCATCCGGTGCTGTTGAGGGGAAGAAAATATTGGAATATAAGCCACTTGTAGACAGCGCAATTGAGCAGTCGGTGCATGAGGTGAAAAAAGTTATCCTCTACCAGAGAGATATCTGCAAGGCCGAGATGAAGGCTGGCAGGGATTATGACTGGAAGGAGCTTGAGGCTGCTGCAAAACCTGTTGGCTGTGTGGAATTGGATGCCACCGACCCGCTGTATATCCTCTACACCTCAGGGACAACCGGAATGCCGAAAGGGGTTTTGCGCGACAACGGCGGACACGCTGTGGCTCTGCACTGGACCATGAAAAATCTCTACGATATCAACCCTGGCGAAGTCTGGTGGTCAGCATCGGATGTCGGCTGGGTCGTTGGTCACTCGTATATCGTCTATGCCCCATTGATCCAAGGCTCCACCACAATCCTTTATGAAGGAAAACCAATCGGCACTCCTGATGCCGGAGCTTTTTGGCGGGTTATTTCCCAGCACAGGGTAAAATGTCTCTTCACTGCTCCTACTGCCTTCCGGGCCATAAAAAAAGAAGATCCGAATGGCGAATTCTTTAAAAAGTATGACACCTCCTGCTTTGAATGCCTGTATCTGGCCGGCGAGCGCCTCGATCCAGATACCCTGCACTGGGCTGAAAAGCTCATCGGTGTGCCGGTAATCGATCACTGGTGGCAGACGGAGACAGGCTGGGCCATTGTCGGCAATTGCCGCGGGATCGAAGAATTGCCGGTCAAGGAAGGTTCACCGACCAAGCCATTGCCGGGATACGATGTGCATATCGTTGATGACGAAGGAAATGAACTCCCTGCAAGCAAAGAGGGTAATATTGTCATCAAACTGCCTCTGCCTCCAGGCAATCTCGTAACCCTCTGGCGCAATGACGAGCGTTTCGTCAAGTCATACATGAGCAAGTATCCTGGTTATTATGAGACCAGCGATGGTGGCTACATTGATCAAGACGGTTACATCTACGTCATGGGCCGTATGGATGACGTCATTAACGTTGCCGGGCATCGTCTTTCGACCGGTGCGATGGAAGAAATCATCTCCAACCATCCTGATGTCGCCGAGTGCGCCGTCTTCGGCACGCATGACCAACTCAAAGGACAACTCCCTGTTGGGTTGTTTGTTGTCAAGGCCGGAGTCACCCGGAGCAGCGAGGAAATCAAGAACGAACTGGTCAAAATGGTACGTGACGCCATCGGACCGATTGCCTGTTTCAAAGATGCCACCCAGGTTGCGCGACTTCCCAAAACCAGGTCTGGCAAGATTCTCCGCGGCACCATGCGGGCCATCGCCGGTGGCAAGGATTACAACATGCCTTCCACCATTGATGATCCAGCCATCCTTGATGAAATTACCGCAACCCTGAACAAGATGGGTTTTCCCAAAAGCTGAAAGTGAAAACTGCTGATCCGGTCGTTGAGGCGGATGGCCGGATCAGCCTGTTACACTGGAAAAAAATCGCGGGCGGCGAAGCGTCGCCCGTTTAAGGACTATCTATGAAGATTCATGAATACCAGGCCAAGGAACTGTTCAACAAGTATGCCGTTCCGGTGCCGCAGGGCGGCGTCTGTGACACTCCGGACGATGTCGTGCGCATTGCGGCAGATCTTGGTTTTCCCGTAGCTGTCAAGGCCCAGATACACGCCGGGGGCCGGGGCAAAGGCGGTGGTGTGAAGGTCGTGCGGACCGCCGAAGAGGCGCTGCAGGCAGCCGGAACAATCCTCGGGATGCAGCTTGTTACCAAACAGACCGGACCAGAAGGCCGTCTGGTGAAAAAAGTACTGGTTGAGAAGGGTGTCCGCATCAAAAAGGAGCTCTATCTCTCAATTATCCCCGATCGGGAGACAGCCAGCATTACCATCATCGCAAGTCAGGACGGAGGCATGGATATCGAGGAGGTGGCTGAAAAGCACCCCGAGCGGATTATCAAGGTTGCCATCAATCCGCTCAATGGAATCCAGGGCTATCATCTCAGGCAGGTAGTTTTCGGTCTGCAGTTGGAACCCGGACTTATGAAGACTGTGTCGGGGGTTGTAAGAAAACTCTATAATCTCTTTGTCGATTATGATTGCTCGATGCTTGAGATCAATCCCCTCATCATCACGGAAGAGAACGAGGTCATTGCCCTGGACGGTAAGATGGATATCGACTCTAACGCCCTTTTTCGGCATCCTGATGTAGTGGCGATGCATGATCCAAATGAAGATGATCCCATGGAGGCCGAGGCGGCTAAATACAATCTGAATTACATCAACCTTGATGGCAATGTCGGCAATATGGTCAACGGTGCAGGACTTGCAATGGCCACCATGGATATCATCAAACAAGCCGGCGCTTCTCCCGCCAATTTCCTTGACGTAGGTGGCGGCGCCAATGCCGAGATGGTGGAGAACGGTTTTCGTATAATCCTGAGCGATCCCAATGTCAAAGGCATTCTGATCAACATCTTCGGTGGTATTCTACGCTGTGATGTCCTTGCCACCGGTGTGGTGCAGGCTGCCCAGCATGTCAACCTGTCTGTTCCTGTAGTTGTCCGCATGGAAGGTACCAATGTTGAGGCCGGACGGCGGATCCTCGCCGAATCTGGGCTCAAGCTGATCAACGCCACTGATCTCGCCGATGCTGCCCAAAAGGTTGCCGAGATTGTCAATTGAGAAATGATATATTCCGCTGTTGATCGTGGCTTCGTTGCACCTGTGATCTTGTGGTCCTCCGCATTTTGAAGACCTCAGGATAAAGCGGGGAAAATTCCTGTGAGGGCCTTGTTGCCGTCATCTGGATTGTTTGTCGAATACTGAGAGCACATGCTCCATCATTAATAAAGGAATGAGATGAGTATCCTCGTTAATTCCCAGACTCGGGTTCTAGTTCAGGGTATCACCGGAAAGGAAGGGCAGTTTCATGCCCGTCAGTGCATTGATTACGGCACGAACATTGTGGCTGGAGTTACACCGGGAAAAGGCGGACAGGCCATGGACGGGGTATCGGTTTATGATACGGTGAAGGACGCCAGAGAACAAACCGGCGCCAATGCCTCGATGATTCTGGTCCCGCCACCTTTTGCGGCGGAAGCAATTCTTGAAGCGATAGACGCCGGAGTGGAACTCATTGTCTGTATCACTGAAGGTATTCCGGTCATGGATATGCTTCGTATAAAAAATTATCTGAAGACATCAGATTCGCGATTGATCGGGCCGAATTGTCCGGGCATCATCACCCCGGGTGAGTGCAAGATAGGCATCATGCCCGGCGCTATCCATAAAGCCGGTGGTCCGGTGGGTGTCGTCTCCCGCAGCGGAACGCTTACTTACGAGGTTGTTCATCAACTTACGCAAGTAGGACTTGGTCAAACCACTTGTATCGGCATTGGTGGAGATCCGGTCAACGGAACAGGATTCATCGATTGTCTCGAGCGGTTCAATGACGATCCTCAGACTGAAGCCGTGGTTATGGTTGGCGAGATTGGTGGAAATGCCGAAGAGAAAGCTTCGGCTTGGATCGCTGCCAATATGAAGAAGCCGGTTGTAGGCTTTATTGCAGGCCTGACGGCCCCACCGGGCAGACGTATGGGGCACGCAGGAGCTATTGTCAGCGGAGGTCAGGGCACGGCGGAAGCCAAGATCAAAGCCATGCAGGAGAGTGGTCTCCATGTATGTAAAGACCTTGGCCGGCTTGGTCTGCTGTGCAAAGAGGTTTTTGTCTAACCGTCTGTTCAAAGGGCTTTGGAAAATTTGATTGCTGCAAGCCAGAATTCATTAAATTCTGGTTCCTATTCAGTTTATATGCGTTTTCACCGGCCTATCGCTTTTTGCACCAAGGAGATTGCATGAATACGAACAATCAGTTGGATCATCTCATGAAACTCAGGGCAGAGGCCCGTATGGGAGGGGGACAGGAGAGGATTGACAAGCAGCACGCAATGGGGCGGATGACTGCTCGGGAGCGGATCGATCTGCTACTCGATCCAGGTTCCTTTGAAGAGTTTGACATGTTTAAAACTCATCGCTGTCGGGACTTTGGCATGGAGGAAACTGTATTCCTCGGAGATGGCGTGGTCACTGGCCATGGGACTATCGAGGGGCGGATTGTCTATGTATTTGCTCAGGATTTTACCGTTCTGGGTGGATCTCTGTCTGAAACATTTGCGGAGAAAATCTGTAAGATAATGGATCTCGCGATGAAAAACGGGGCTCCGGTGATAGGGCTCAATGATTCAGGCGGAGCCCGCATTCAGGAGGGTATTGAGAGCCTTGCAGGATATTCTGAGATCTTTCAACGCAATGTTATGGCTTCGGGGGTAATTCCACAGATTTCAGCAATTTTTGGGCCGTGTGCTGGCGGGGCTGTGTATTCTCCGGCCCTGACTGACTTTGTGATCATGGTGCAGAACAATTCCTATATGTTTCTTACTGGCCCGAAGGTGGTCAAGTCGGTAACGCATGAGGATGTTACTGTTGAGGAACTGGGTGGTGCAACCATGCACTCGTCACGAAGCGGTGTGTCTGATTATGCCGCCAGTTCAGGGGCTGATGCCATCGATTATATAAAAAAGCTGATTTCCTTCCTGCCGGCAAACAATATCGAATCGCCGCCCGTACGTCCCTGTGAGGATCCCGTTGAGAGAGCCTCCGATTATCTCAACGAGATTATTCCTACAAATCCCAATGCCGCTTACAATATGAAGGAAGTTATCCTGCATACAGTGGATAATGGCGATTTTTTTGAGATCAAAGAGCTTTTTGCGCCAAATCTGATCGTCGGTTTTGCCCGTTATAACGGTATTCCGGTCGGCATTGTCGCCAACCAGCCGGCTCATCTCTCTGGTGTTCTAGACATTGATTCATCGATTAAGGGAGCCCGGTTCGTGCGTTTCTGCGATTGTTTCAATATTCCGGTTGTGACTTTTGTCGATGTTCCCGGCTTCCTGCCGGGAACTGCGCAGGAGTATGGCGGTGTTATCCGCAATGGTGCCAAGATTCTCTATGCCTTTGCCGAGGCAACTGTGCCGAAAATTACAGTTATAACTCGAAAGGCATATGGTGGCGCTTATTGCGTCATGTCTTCAAAACACCTGCGCGGCGATATCAATTACGCCTGGCCGAGTGCCGAGATAGCTGTTATGGGGGCCAGAGGCGCCGCAGAGGTGCTCTACGGCAGGCAGGTGAAGAAGGCCGAAAATCCTGTGGAGGCGCTTGCCGAAAAGGAAAAGGAATACCAGGATGCGGTGGCCAATCCTTATGTAGCTGCGCAACGCGGGTACATCGATGACATCATAGATCCTTCTACGACACGATTCAGGATTATCAGGGCTCTGGGTATCCTGCAGAACAAACGGGATACCAATCCAATGAAAAAGCA
Source organism: Desulfobulbaceae bacterium (assembly GCA_020049575.1). Classification (GTDB taxonomy): domain Bacteria; phylum Desulfobacterota; class Desulfobulbia; order Desulfobulbales; family Desulfocapsaceae; genus Desulfoprunum. The sequence goes on along the minus strand of JAIFKM010000077.1, from coordinate 2,493 downwards.
CGGCAATATTCCGCTCTGATCCGGCAATAAAAACTGATTTCAAACTTGCAATCTCCGTTTCAGGTTGTGCGCGGTTGTGCTGAAGGTTGTTCAATACTCATATGCAAGGGAGTGATTCAATGACTGTAAAAATCTTCATCAAACGAAAGGTGCAGGAAAAGAACAGTACCGAATTAATGCTATTGCTCAATAAAATGCGTGGTCTGACTTTGAACCAGCCAGGATACATTTCTGGAGAGACGTTGAAGAGAATTGATCGGACTGATGAATGCATGGTGATCAGCACCTGGCGGTCCGTTGATGATTGGAATAACTGGGTGAACAACGAAAAACGCAGCATTCTCCAGAGTGAGATTGACAATCTTCTGGGCGGTGAGACCGAATACGCTATTTATGAGTGATCAGCTTTCCGCGATTCTGGGACCATAATGATATGCTGGACTTTTCTCCGTAACTTGCAGGCAGACGCTGGATGACTACATCGGTGCCGGTGTCGGGAGAAGAGATACTGGAAAATTCGCACTATTAAAGAAGGATACCTCAATGACTGACAGGCAAAAAAGAATTACGGCAGCCCTGGCAGCGGTAAACACCTATCTGCAACAGGAAGAAGAGTCGGCGGCCCAACTTGCTGCCACTGTCCTTCCAACTCAGGCCCAGGCTGGTTCACTGAATTTTTGGGGGCCGAGCGGTCGTCTGGAGATGATGTCGATGCGTCGACTGATTCAGATGAGAGCCTTTGTTCGACTCAGATAAATAATAACGAGCAATACGACAATACAAGAGGGAGAAGAGTGATGAGTGATAACGTCAAAATGACCGCGTTGAGGTATGACAGCGACCGTCCAAAGGCAAAAAATCCAATCAAGATCATGGACCTCTCTCTGCGGGATGGGCACCAGTCCCTGTTCGCGACTCGAGGCCGCACGGAAGACATGATCCCCGTCGCGGAATTAATGGATGAGGTTGGCTTCTGGGCTATTGAGACCTGGGGCGGGGCCACCTTCGACACTATGCATCGTTTTCTCAACGAGGATCCCTGGCAGAGGCTGCGGACTCTGAAGCGTTACATCAAAAAGACTCCTTTCTCCATGCTGCTGCGGGCCCAGAACCTGGTCGGCTATCGAAACTACGCTGACGACTTGGCTCTTGCGTTCGTCGAGCGGGCCGCCGAGAATGGCATGGACATCTTCCGGACCTTCGATGCCCTGAACGATTACCGCAATTTTGAGACGGTAGTCAAGCAGATCAAGAAGAGCGGCAAGCATTTTCAGGGTTGCATCTGCTACACCCTGACTGAACCGCGATTGGGCGGAGACGTATACAATCTGGACTATTATGTCAACAAGGCCAAGGCCCTTGAGGACATGGGGGCCGATTCAATCTGCGTCAAGGATATGGCGGGCCTGATGGCCCCCTACGATGCCTACCCGCTGATCAAGGCCCTGAAGGCTGCGGTCAAGGCGCCAATTCACCTGCACAGCCATTTTACCTCCGGCATGTCGCCAATGACCCACCTTAAAGCCATTGAGGCAGGTGTCGACATCATCGACACCTGTATGACCCCGTATGCCTACCGGACATCCCATGCCGCGGTTGAACCGCTGGTCATGGCCCTGCTTGGCACCAGTCGCGATACCGGCTTTGATATCAAGAAATTGGCGACGATCAATGAGATTCTCGAGAAACAGGTGATGCCGAAGTACAAACACCTGCTTGATGATTCGAAGGTATCTATCATCGATATTAATGTCTTGCTGCACCAGACTCCGGGTGGCATGCTCTCAAATCTAGTCAACCAACTGCGCGAAATGGATGCCCTTGACAAGATCGATGAGGTGTATAAAGAACTGCCGCGTGTCCGTAAGGATCTCGGCCAGATCCCGCTGGTCACCCCGACCAGTCAGATTGTCGGTGTACAGACCGTTAACAATGTTTTGCACGATACACCTGGGGAGCGGTACAAGATGATAACCGGCCAGGTCAAGGATCTGTGCTACGGTCTCTATGGCAAGACTGCCGTGCCGATTGATCCCGAACTGCAGAAAAAAGCCCTAAAAGGCTATCCCCGCGGGGAAGAACCGATTACTTGCCGGCCGGCTGAGGTATTGGAGGCGGAACTGGAAAAAGCCAAGGCCGAGATTGGTGATCTGGCGGCTGATATTGATGATGTCATTCTCTATGCCCAGTTTCCCGTGACGGGTCGCAAATTCCTTGAATGGAAATACGGCAGGGCTGAAGTGCCGGAATCTGTCAAGCCTATCACCCTTGAAGCTGTGAAAAAACGAGATGAACTCATCAAAAAGGCCAAGGCTGGTGAACTCGTTGAAAAGAAAAAGGATGCCCCGGCAAAATCGCCAAAAGTCAGAACGTTTAACGTCTTTGTTGATAACGAATATTTTAATATCGAGGTCGACCCCATCGGTGGTACACCAGTCGTGACCGGGCAACCGATAAGCGCTCCCCCCGTGAATCCCGTGCCAGCGTCAACAC
>JAIFKM010000170.1 GCA_020049575.1 Desulfobulbaceae bacterium | reverse complement strand
CACTTCCTGTGTAGCAGGCTCTGCAGCAAGAACTGAAGGAAAAATCCTCAATTATACGATACCTGCTCATTTTTCTTTCAGTAATGCTTCTTGCGTCCTGCGAAGAGACCAACGTTTTGATGATGACGGAGGCAACTTCGGAAGCAGTTACAGCCATCACCCTTTCTGATGATGAGGTGAGGAATCTTGCAAAACGTGTCGCTCTTGATTCAGGCAGCAAACATGCTATTTCTCCAACTGGAAACCCTTACGTTGAGCAATTCCAATAGAGCCAATTCCGGTGAAGCATAAGTTTATTGCTCTCCGTAAACGTGTCCGGTCCTTTTATTCGGGGGCCTGGATGTGTTGAACTGCTGGTTGGAGCTCCTGGATCAGAAGAATCTGCGTCTTCGCAGCTAACACAAAAAAGGCCGCCCCTTGAAAAGAGGCGGCCTTTTTTGCGTTCTTGGTTCTTGCTGGGATCAGCGGATGAACAGCATTTCCTGATAAGAGGGAAGCGGCCACAGGTCGTCAGCCACAACGATTTCAAGTGCGTCGGCATAGCCGCGGACGCTGCTCATGGCTGGCAATACCTTGTCGCACATGTGTTTTGCATGACTCAGGGTGCTGCCGCTCTCATGGGCCAGCAGCTTCTCAAGTTTGTCCACTTCTGTCTGCATATTCCGCAGCTTATTGGTGACATCTTCGAGGGTGACCATTTTGTAATCGTGGCCGATGGCTTTGAGGTTGCTGCAGGTTTCTGCAAGCTGTCCCTGGTAACGCATCGCCGCAGGGAAAATGACCGTGCGCGACATGCGGATCATCAAATTCGCCTCGGTGTTGACTGTCTTCACATACTGTTCCAGATATATTTCCTGGCGCGATCTGAGTTCGGCTTCAGAAAGGATGCCGTACTTGGTGAACAGCTCGATAGACTCCTTGCTGGTAAGTGCTGGCAAGGCATCCGGAGTAGTCCTCAGGTTCGGCAGACCGCGTTTCTTGGCCTCTTTGTGCCAAGCTTCGGAGTAACCATCGCCGTTAAAGATGATGGCGTCATGTTCCTTCATGATTTTCTGGAGAAGCTTTTGTACTCCCTCGTTGAACTGAGTCTTATTCACCTTGCCCAGTTTCTCCAGTTCGGTTGCCACGTAGTCAAGGGATTCGGCCATCATCGCGTTCAGGGCGACCTGTGCCCCGGCGATGGAATGCGAGGAACCGACAGCCCGGAATTCGAAGCGGTTGCCGGTGAATGCGAAGGGGCTGGTGCGGTTTCGGTCGCCTGGATCCATCGGCAGCGGCGGCAACGTATCGACACCGATATTCATGACCCCTTTCTGCTTGGAGCCCTTGATGTCACCTTTCTTGATCTGTTCGAAGACGTCGGCAAGCTGTGCACCGAGGTAGGCGCTCATGATGGCCGGCGGGGCCTCGTTGGCGCCAAGACGATGGTCGTTGGAGGCGGAAGCGACAGTGGCGCGGAGCAGTGCTCCGTATTTATGGAGGGCCCTGATCGCAGCGGCGCAGAAGACCAGGAACTGAGCGTTGGAGTGGGGGGTATCGCCCGGATCGAAGAGGCTGCCCAGTTCGGCATTGCCGATGGAATAGTTCAGGTGCTTGCCTGATCCGTTGATGCCTGCAAAGGGTTTTTCATGCAGCAGGCAGGTCATGCCGTAGCGTTTGGCAACGGCGCGCAGGGTGGTCATGACCATCTGGTTGTGATCAGCAGCAAGGTTGCCCTGCTCAAAAATCGGCGCGATTTCGAACTGACTTGGCGCCACTTCATTGTGTCGGGTCTTGACCGGTACGCCCAGTTTGAAAAGTTCGCGCTCAACTTCCATCATGAATGAGAGAACACGACGGGGAATCACACCGAAGTACTGGTCTTCGAACTCCTGACCTTTGGCGGATGGGGCGCCGAAAAGGGAACGGCCGGCTAGAAGCAGGTCGGGACGGGAGAAGACGAAATTGCGGTCGATCAGGAAGTATTCCTGCTCGGGGCCGGCGAAGGCGGTGATCGGCAATTTGGTGTTGACGCCGAACAGTTTGAGGACTCGCTTGGCCTGCTTGTTCAGGGATTGCAGTGAGCGCAGCAACGGAGTTTTTTTGTCGAGGGCCTCTCCGGTCCAGGAAACGAAGGCGGTGGGGATGCACAGGAAGGTGCCGTTGGGGTTTTCCAGGATAAAGGCCGGGCTGGTGACATCCCATGCTGTATAGCCACGCGCCTCGAAAGTGGCCCGCAAACCACCGGAGGGAAAGGAAGAGGCATCGGGTTCGCCCTGGATAAGCATCTTGCCGGAAAACTCGGCGACGGCTCCGCCCTCGCCATCAGGGACCAGGAAGGCATCGTGTTTCTCAGCGGTCAGGCCGGTCAGGGGGTAGAAGACGTGGGTAAAATGCGTGGCACCTTTCTCGATGGCCCAGTCCTTCATGGCATTGGCTACCACGTCGGCAACGGAGGCGTCAAGCTTTTCACCGAAGGCGATAGTGTTCTTCAGTGATTTGTAGACATGTTTGGGCAGTCGCTCTTTCATGATCTTGTCATTGAAAACATTGGCGCCAAAAATTTCGGTGGGCTTGGTCTCACTGAAATTCAGCGGAGTCTCTGATGGCTTGTAGTTGATGATTGCCGAAATGGCGTTCAGACGGGCCTGGATTCCACTCATAGTGCACTCTCCATAATGGGTTGAATTTCGAACTTCTACAGATATGTATCAGACAAACCAAAAAAACTACAAAATTGTAAAACATCAAGGGCATTTTTTCAACCAGGAAATTGGTACAGGAAAAGATTTTTTTTCGCTGTGCCAGGTGCCTTGGTATTCCCGTTGGAATGCTGGAACGTCCATGCTTCCGACTGATTCTGGCCGGGAATGGAGCTACTTCTCCGCTCCTGAAGGCTGAATTTTCTGTGTCGTCATTCCGAAGCGGTCAGACTCGGCGGCTCGACGCTGATTTCTTCAATTGTCTAGCAAGGGTCAAGCCAGATACTCATTTTTGTGTTTTTTGTAAGTGGCCTTCATAGGCAATTGACTCGGATTTTGCCTTTTTGTTTGTCGTTTCCTCTCTTTTGAGATTGCACCTACTGCAAACCTGTATCACCGGGGCCCGGATTTTCGGTGATCTGGATGACCCGCAGTCGAAGGTTTCTGAGTATGTGAAAAAAGGTGCCAAGGGACTGGAGGTTGCAGAGGGAAAACTCGGACCCAACAGCAGGTATTACGGCAGGAAAAAAGACATTTCACTCCTCTTCAAAGACTATACGCCCAAACTCGCTGACCTTACCCAGACCAGAAGACGTGTCCTGCTTGCTTCTCTGGTTAAACCGGTGATGAAGAAAATTGGTGATATCGGTCTTTTGGGGTTTGCTGGTGCTATTGTGCTGCAGAGTGTGGAGAAAGAGGCTGAGAAAAAACGCTAATCTTGATGCATGGTTCTTGTGAAAAGAACGGGTCACGATCGTGCCCCGTTCTTTTCTTGGCAATGCGCAGTATGGAAGATCCGACGAAATTCCAGAGGTCTATAATCGCAATGCTTGTTCCCGGGCAACTCAACTAATGTTGATGACTTTGTCGGCCAGTTGCATGGCCGTAACAATATCTAACATATTTGTTGTTTCGCCGACTTTTTTAGCCTCAATAAGATCAAAATGGGTAAGGCAGGTACCGCAGACAAGAATGCTGAGTCCATTGCGCTCATAGGCTTGCAGTTCAGTGAGCACCGGAGATGAATCAATGGTCAGTTTAACACCGCTATTGACAAACACCAGTCTCCAGAGATTGTCGCCCATTTCTTTGATGGTTTTAATGAAACTGATCATCAGTTTCTCTCCGAGATCAGCATCTCCCGAACCCATTCGATCACCAGCTACCATGATGAAGATTTTCGCTTTTATTTCTGCCTCGGATTTGGTGCCTGAATCGGCAGTCGGTTGCGGTGTAGCTTCGCTACTCTCTTGACGGCGGGCGACCAAGAGGAAATCGCTGCCTTGGCTGCTCTTTGTAACCGAATAATTTTTTGTGCTGAGGAATCTGGACACATTCTCTTTGGAAGCCTCATTATCTACCATGACGGTCAGTTCAAGAAGATTTTCTTTTTCGACCGCGTCTTTGACCAACAAAACCAAATTTCAATCAAGCCAGTTTGCCTGTCCTCTTTCAGTGAAGAAGCTGTGCGTCTGGACTCGGTTATTCATTAAATACTACTGATTGAGGCGATTTTGGCTGCTCTCAAAAGGGCAGGCTAGTTCGTCAACCTTATACCTGTGGATCTTTTGGCAATATGGGCAGGGAGCGTTTAATTGCACCGTGGCATCCAATACCTTTTTCCCTCTATTGTCTGTGATTACACCATGATTGTCGCAGAGTGAAAAGTCCTCGGTTTCAAAAGATCGGCACTTTTCTGGGCAAGTAAAAGTAAGTTTCATTTGTCAACCAGGCAGGCTCCTCTCTCTGGAAACTATCGCTTCGATCAGATAGTCGTTGATTGTTTTTGGAAAAGTCCTTGGAAAATATCCTTGAGAAGTGATTCATCTAGCCTCCCGGTCAGTTGCTCCTCGTAAGGATCGATTTCTTCTCTGAGTTGTTCGATCTCCTGTTGATGTTTACCGACGATTTGATTGTTCAACACTAAAATTTCCCGCGAATAGCATGTTTCTTGAGGTTGGAAACCATCCTGCCCGCGTCTCTCCAACCACTGATTCGCCGCGTCATGAACTCCCAAAAAGGGGATATATAGGCGATCCCCGATTCGGACAGTTATCACTCTATAGCCGCTGCCCAAATCATATTTTACACAATTTTTCAGCCTGCATTCACCATTTTTGGTCCGTTTGATATAAATATCCTCAGATTGAGGACCAGCGTTTTTGAGATATGTTAGAATTTTCTCAAATTGAGCGGCGGCAATCTCACCCTTTTTGCCAGCTCTGCGTAGTGCAGCAAGCTGCCTGTCGAGAAACTTTGAACAGTGAATAGATCGTATCATTGAGAGTACCAAAGAACAGATTTACATCGATTTATAATTCCTGCAGGTTGATTTCGAGAGACAGAATCTATTGATATATAGAATTGATATTTCTTAGCTATTGAAAACATGTCATTGATCTTTTATGCGGCCCGGGAGAGCCTCCCTGTAGAGAGAACGTGAAACAGTTATACTATTAATAACATTCTCTTGTGCAACTTAAACCGGGACCAACGTTCTGCTTTGGAAGTCGCAATCGTCCCCTTTTTTTATCCTTGTATCGGCTTTTCCTATGATTTCCCTGCTATTTATAATAGATATATTTTATAATATATATAGTTGATCCCAATTTATCAACGTTGTATTGTGGCTTCAACTGATTAAGTCCTGAGTGAGATGTTTTCACAGAGAAGAATCTATGTGTTCGAGACATCGGCTGCAAATTTTTCAACCATTTTTAAAAAACATTTAAGGAGACCGATATGACAAAAGCCAGAGAGTTAGCACAAGACTTCAAAAAGGGCATGGGCACTCTTTCTGCGGCAATGCCGGAAACTATCCCAGCTCTTGTTAATTTTATGGGTGTGGCCGCAAAAGATGGTGCGTTGACGTACAGAGAGAAGGAACTGATTGCGATTGGAGTGGCCCTCTATACACGATGTCCGGAATGTATCGCTGTTCATTGCCAGAAAGCGCTTGAAGCGGGTTGTACTCGTGCCGAAATCCTTGAAGCAGCCGGCATGGCCATCGTATTCGGTGGTGGCCCTGTCCTTGGTTCAAGTGCAACCCTGCTGCTTGAGTGCCTTGACGAATTTGAAAAGAAGTAACATCAAAAATCACCAATCGGCAAAATCAATATTCAAAGATCTTTCTTGTTATAATTATTCACTCTGATTCGGAGGAAAGCCTTCATGTTATGCAAATTTCAGCCTGGCAAGCCCCAATGGTACCTGACTCTTCTCGTTCTGGCCTTTTCATTATTCAACTCGCCTGCATTTGCTGCAGAGCAAACACTGGCTGTTGTGGCAGCTTATGGCGGAAAGGAGGCAATCTTTGCAGAGTTTACCAAGAAAACAGGAATAAAAGTCGAATTCATTGATATGTCTTCAGGTGAGGTTCTAGCCAGAACTGAAGCTGAAGGAGGGAAACCCATGGCCGATCTGTGGTTCGGTGGTGGCGCTGACAGCTTTATTAAGGCGGGACAGAAAGGTCTGCTGGAAATGTATTCATCTCCAGAGGCAGCTACAGTTCCTCCTCAATATAAAGATCCCAAGGGGTATTGGACCGGCGTGTCTCTCGTAATGGCTGGATTCCTCGTCAACACAGAGGTTCTTGCTGAGAAGAAATTACCAGTTCCGCAAACCTGGGCTGATCTCATCAAACCTGAATACAAAGGAGAGGTGCTCGTAGCTGATCCTGCTATCTCCGGTACAACGTATGCCGTTGTTGCGTGTCTCCTCCAGAAAATGGGGGAAGAAGAGGGGTGGAAATATTTTGAGGCACTCAGTAAAAATGTACCGTTTTTCGCCAAACGTGGAGGGGAGCCGCCCAAAAAAGTGGCGGCCGGGGAAATGGCTGTGGGGGTTGCCCCGCTGTCAGGAGAATTCATCAACATGAAGAATAAATTTCCGATTGACACCGTTTTCCCCAAAGACGGTATTCCTTGGGTACCTGCTGGTATGGCTATTTTCAAGAACGCTCAAAATCTGGCCGCTGCCAAAGCCTTTGTCGACTGGGCGCTGACCGTAGAAGGACAAACTATTATTCAGGAAAAAGATCCACGCATCATGGTTCGTCCTGAAATGCCGACCCCAAAGGAAATGCAGGGTTTTTCAACATCTGATCTCATTCCCGTGGATATAATCAAGATCGGCACAGAAAGGCAACAGGTTCTCGACGCCTGGGCTAAACATATGACTGCTAAATAATACACATTGAAGAGGATAGGTTTTGACGGCCCTGGCCTATCCTCTTTATTGTGTGATGGTGGATTCCGATCGTGTCTGATAGAGTCACAAAGCTCCCATTGAAAATGATGAGCTTTGAAAAATCGCAAATTCGATCGGTGCGGTATACAGACCTGTTCATCGCTCTTCTTCTCACCCTACCTGTCCTGATTTTTATCGTCTGGCCGATAGTCGAGGTCATTGTCAAAAGTTTTTTGCCTGAAGGTTTCTTTTCGCTCGAAATATATCGAAATCTGTTTGTGCATAATTCTCGATTGATTTTTGACAGTATATTGAGTGCAATATTGTCTACGGTCTTAACGATTATTTTTGCTTTGGCTATTGCTTTATATGTGGCCTTCTGTTCGGCTCGTTTTAAACGATCTATACTGGTCGCCTTGATGTTGACCATGATCTCACCGCCATTTGTATCATCTCTTGCCTATATCATGCTGTTTGGCAAGCGAGGTTATATAGTTCATCATGTCTTGGGGCTGACCTGGAACCCATATGGCATGCACGGCGTTATTCTCATGCAGGTCCTCAGTAATATTTCTCTTGCTGCCCTGCTCATAATCGGCATGTTTGCCATGCTGGATCCTCGCACGTTAGAGGCATCCCGTGATCTGGGAGGAAAATCATGGCGTACGCTATGCTCGATTGTGCTCCCCTTGTCGATGCCTGGCATCGTTGCTGCCGGTTTTATTGTCCTGATCAAATGCCTGGCTGATTTCGGCACTCCCATCATTATCGGTGGGCGCTTCACACTTTTGGCAACTGAGGCCTATCTTGCAGTTATCGGTCGGGGTAATCTGCCGTTGGCGTCAGCTATTAGCGTAATTATTCTTATCCCCTCGCTGATGGCTTTTTTCTTCTACCGGCACTACATACGTCAAACTCATGGCGTCTCGGTCGCCATGCAAAAGATTGGTGATCGTGGCATAGAAGGTCTGGCTATGGGCAGTTGGGCTTCCAGTACTCTTGGAATGCTGACCTGGTTTTTCCTTTTTCTCATGCTTCTCCAGTATGGCGCAATTTTATTTGCCACGGTGTTTGATTACCGGCAAGGACACTTTATATTCACCTTGGAGCATATTCAGGCAATCCGACTTGGCAAAATGGCCAGTTTCGTTCGCAGCCTCTGCTATTCATTTATTGCGGCTATCGGTGTAAGTCTTTTTGGTGCTCTTCTTTCTTATTATCTGGAGAGTCACAAAGGTGTCAGCTCGAAAGTCGTCGATTTTCTGTCTACCCTGCCGTATATCCTGCCGGGTCCGTTTTTTGGTATCGGCTACATTCTGGCTTTTAATGACGCCCCGCTCGCTCTGACGGGAACCAGCGCAATAGTTGTGCTCAATTGCATGTTCCGGCAATTACCCGTCAGCACCAAGGCAACCAGTGCAGGATTGACCAGAATCGATCCAGAAACAGAGAATGCGGCGACTGATCTCGGTTCGGGCAGACTTCGCTTGCTTTTCCAAATCATTCTGCCACTTCTCAAACCTGCTTTTCTGATGAGTTTTATCAATACGTTTACCGCCACCATGACAACAGTCGGGGCTATTATTTTTCTCATCACACCTCAGGCAAAAGTTGTAACGGTTGAGCTCTTCAATGTTTTACGTGACGGAGATTACGGGCAGGGGGCGGTTCTGGCAAGCATGATCATCATCTCCACTCTCTGTGTGAATCTTGTTTTTACCAGATGGGTAATACGGAGAAACGGATGAACTCAACTGCTTTTCTGAATATTGAAAATCTGTGTAAATCCTTTGCTCATCGATCGGTGGTTTCTGATTTCTGTTTGGCTGTGAACCAAGGAGAATTAGTTTCACTTCTAGGACCGAGTGGTTGCGGAAAAACCACCACTCTCCGTCTTGTCGGAGGTTTCCTTGAACCCGATTCCGGCGAGATCTTTCTTGATGGTATTGCGATACAGAATCTTCTCCCGGAAAATCGACCGGTGTGTACCGTTTTTCAGAGCTATGCTCTTTTCCCTCATATGACAACTCTGGAAAACGTCATGTATGGCTTGCGGTGCAGCGGGCTGGGATTTCAACCTTCTCGCCATAAGGCTCTGGAGATGCTGTCTACTGTTGGCCTTGCAGATCAGGCCAGCCAGAATGTGACACGTCTCAGCGGTGGTCAGCAGCAACGGGTGGCTCTTGCCAGAGTGCTGGTCCTGAATCCCAAGGTACTTCTGCTGGATGAACCATTTTCTAACATGGATGCCAATCTTCGGGTGCAGATGCGCGATGAGGTCAGGAGTTTGCAAAGTCGGTTTAACTTGACAACCATTTTTGTCACCCATGACCGCGAAGAGGCCATGGGATTATCCGACCGAATCGCCGTCATGCAGGATGGCTGTATCGTTCAGTTTGGCACACCTCGTGAAATTTATACTTCGCCTGTCAATCTCTATGTGGCTGAATGTGTTGGGCACGTCAATAAAGTGCATATCGGAGATCGAGTGTTAGCTATCCGCCCTGAACATGTGCAGATAAACAAAGACCGAGGGGAACACAACGGAATAGTTGTCTCAGTATCCTATCTGGGATTCATAACCCGCTACCTCATCGATTATCAGGGTGACCAAATCAGCGTTGATGTAATCAGCGGGCATTCACCCGATCTTCGCCAGGGAGAACAAGTAAGTCTTTCGTTTGGCTCTTCTTTTCCTGTTGTTTAAGGTGCGCAATATCTGTTGTTCTGCTCCCAGGTGTCACCAACTCCTAGTAAATAGCTATAGCTTTCGGTAATTCCATAGATATTACCTGTTTGACATGGACCTCTCCTCTCTCTATTGTTAGGTCGTTCGGTTCAATTAACTATGAGATAAGCGGGAAGGCTGCACTCTGCATGCATATCGCGTTGGAGTTGGCGTTGACGAGAGTTTCATTCAAGAGCTATTCATCATGCTCAATATTCAGAGTTTCCTATGAATGCGTATACATCCAGGGCAGATCCAGGAATTGTGCATCCTGTTACACTTGCAGTATCAACCCAATGGCATGTCTTTCCAGAGAAATTTGATTGGCTTGTGAAAGAAGGCTTCTCTCTGGAATACACGCCCGATTCAAGAAATCTGGACAACTCAACCAAGCATCTGGCCCACTATCTGAGTGAAGGCACCCGGGTTCGACATCATGGATATTTTCCCGGTTATGAAATTGGAGATAAACGACCTGACAGAGCGAAGCAGGCAACACATTTCCATTTTAAAGCTCTTGATGCAATGAAAGGCCTCGGCGATCAGAATATTACCGTGCATGTGGGACTGACTGTCGATATCGAACTGGACCATGATGCAGTGATCGGAAATCTTCGCCGCATAGTTCAATATGGTAAAATGCATGGCATAACGGTCAGCCTTGAAAATTTACGCAGAGGGCCGACCAGTCATCCGGAAACAGTTCTGGAGTGGACACAAAAAACCGGTGCGAAGATCACAATGGATATTGGCCATGCTGTATCATGTGAACGTGTTGTGAATAAAGAACTCAGTGTCCCCCAGATTATTGACATGTTCAGCCAGGATCTCGTTGAAGTTCATTTCTATGAGTCGGAAACCGACAGGCATCATGCGCCTCAGGATATGAAGATACTCGGACCCATTGTGGATAAACTGCTTGCAACACATTGCACATGGTGGACCATCGAACTTGATGCGTACGAGGATATCCTCCGCACACGTGATCTGATTTCAAATCACTTGATCTCAACCAACGCAAAACTGGCGACAATTCCGGTATCGATGCACTCGAACTCATTGATTCCAACTCCAATAGCAATCCCCTCATAATCAGGAAAATATACTGAATCCAAGCACGCTCCTCTAATGGATACCAATACATCCCCAAATGGCATGTTCATTGTAGATAACAGAAAAATTCAGGAGAGATAGAAAATGAAAAGAAAAATGGCCCGATCATTGCTTACAGCATGTGCACTTTCAACATTGATACTTGGCAACTCAGTCTTTGCCGCTGAATTGGAAAAGAAGGTTGTCGTCTATTCAACTCATGGCGAGGACATGCTGGAAGTGGTTGCCGACGAATTTAAGAAAGAAACTGGAGTGCAGGTTGATTTTATCAACCTCAAAGGTGAGCTTGCAGACAGGGTCCGGGCAGAAAAGGCCAATCCTCAGTCTGATATCATGTACGGCGCACCCTCCTCGGTTTTTATCGAATTAAAGGGGGAAAACCTGTTCGAGGCCTCAACACCATCGTGGGCGAAAGAGATCGCTCCGATATTCAAAGATGCTGAAGGTTATTGGTACGGAACTATCCAGACACCGGTCGTCATGTTTTATAATTCGGAAGTTATTTCGAGTGAAAATGCTCCTAAAGATTGGAGTGATCTTGCGAAACCGCAATACAAAGGTCAACTTGTGTTCAGGAATGGCTTGTCTTCATCGGCTCGGGCCACCTATACCGCTTTATTGCAGCAATATGAGCAGAAGAATGATTTGGCAAGCGGCTGGTCTTTCTTGAAAGATGTTGACGCCAATACCAAGCAGTATTTCGGCAGCGGCTCCCTGTTGTTTCAAGCAATCGGCAGGAAGGAAGCAGGCATAAGTTTTGCAGTGCTCAGCGAGATTGTCGACAACAAGATCAAGAATAAAATGCCGCTGGAAATAATTGATGCGGCAAGCGGTTCCCCCGTTATTACAGATGGAATAGCCCTTATCAAAGGAGCCAAAAATCCAAATGCCGCAAGAGCTTTTCTAGATTTCGCCGGAAGTGCAAAAATTCAATCTCTGCTTGCCAATACCTTCAATCGTATGCCAACCCATCCAGCCGCTATCTCAACTTCACCGAAATGGATGGCTGATACAAAAATAAAGGTGATGAATGTTGATTGGGGTACTTTGGCAGCTCAACAATCAGAATGGATGCAAAAGTGGGATACTGAAGTGAAGGATTCCAGCAAAGACAAGAAGTAACGGAAGGGAAAGGAACTGCCGGTAAAGATACCTTCCTAGCCGGCAGTTTCCGCAAGAGAGCTTGAAAGGAAATTGGATGGGAGCTGTTGTTCTTAAAAATATTGAAAAGCTGTATAGCGACACCATTGCTTGCACAGACATAAACCTCTCCATCAATGAAGGAGAGTTTTTTACGTTTTTGGGGCCGTCAGGCTGCGGGAAAACGACCATACTGAGGTTGATTGCCGGATTCGTCCAACCGAGCAAAGGGACAATTCATCTGGGCAACAGAGATATAACAAATCTGGAAGCAGAAAAACGCCAGGTGGGTATGGTCTTTCAGAATTATGCCTTATTTCCCTTTATGACAGTGGCTGAAAATATCGCATATGGACTCAAGATCCAGAAAAAATCAAAGCAGGAACGTGCCGAAAGAGTAGAAAAATACACCGAGATGGTTGGCCTGAGTGGATTTGAACATCGCAATATCTCGGAACTCTCCGGAGGAGAACAGCAGCGTGTTGCTTTGGCACGATCACTGGCTATCGAACCCAAGGTCTTGCTCTTGGATGAACCCCTGTCCAACCTTGATGCAAGGCTTCGCGACAGGATGAGATCTGAGATCAAATCCCTGCAAAAAAAGCTTGGCATAACGACCATATTCGTGACCCATGACCAGACGGAAGCCCTGACTATGTCAGACAGGGTTGCAATATTTGAAAAAGGCCGTTGTATTCAGATCGGTCCTCCTGAAGAAATATACGCATATCCTGCAAACTCGTTTGTTGCCAGATTTGTAGGTGACACCAATCTGTTCGCAGCTGATATTAGAAATGGAAAAGCTTCTCTCTCCGACAATGTGACGATAAACCTCGAAACCCCGGCAGCAGGAAGATTTGTCTCGATACGCCCTCAGGACATTGTCTTTTCGACAGCTGAAGATAATCGGAAAAATGTTTTCCCGGCTAGGGTGGAAAGCATTCAATTTGACGGGATTTCAGTGGAATACAGTGTCAAAGTCGATGATATGAGTTTCCGCCTGGTAATTCTCAACACCTCCACGTTTTGTCACGAAATCACTGTTGGTGCTGATGTCCATATCGCTATCCCTGGTAAAAGCTTAAAAATATTAGAAAATTAGATGCGTCGTTGGTGGATGGCTGTCATGTACAACCAAAAGAAACTGGCTGGAACCCTTGGGGTTGCTCTCTTGCTCTGGTTTCTGATTGGCTATATCCTCTACCCCGCATTGAAGACGGTGGTGGTCAGCCTAACTGAAGACGGCACTATCTCTCTTGTCCACTACAGTAGATTCTTTGCTTCTGAAGCCAATATCTCCCCCCTTGTTAATTCAATCTTCTTGGGTTTCTTGACCGTCATTGTTTGCGGCATTATTGGCACGGCGCTCGCTTTTTTTATCCACTACTTCGATTTTCCAGGGAAAAGTATTATCGATAAACTGCTGCTGCTGCCTTTGATGCTCCCAGGTATCGTTATTGTTTTTGCCTTCGTGCAACTGTATGGCGAGAGTGGTCTGATAACGAAATCCATCGAATGGTTATTTGGTTTGGAAAGCAAGCCATACAATTTCTCCGGCCTGAAAGGAATATTGTTTGTCCATGCCTACACCCAGTATGTCTATTTTTACATCAGTGTATCAATCGCCATAAAACATATCGATTATTCGGTTGTCGAAAGTGCCCGTAATCTTGGTGCTGCAAAAACAAAGATTTTCACCTCGATTATTCTACCCTTTATCAGTCCGGCCTTGATTTCTTCAGCGATCATTACCTTTATTTCTGGAATTGGCTCATTCACTGCTCCCAGTATCATTGGTGGCGGTTATAGAGTGCTGACAACCCAGATACTCTTGTCAAAGGCCAATAACTATATGGAGGTTGCTGCGACGCAGGTGGTCATTCTGACAGGCATCTCCCTGTTCCTTTTCAGTATCTTCAGGAATTATGAAAAAAGGGCGGTTTTCACTTCCTCTGTGAAAGGGGTGGCTATCCAGGCGGTCCCTATCAAAAATCCTCTGGTTCGATTTCTGATGTTATCGACTGCCGGATTGCTTATTGTCACCATACTCCTGCCGGTTTTCGCAATACTGCTTATGTCCTTTGTCAAATCTGAGACATTGATGGTCAACATCTTTCCCCGGCAATTTACCTGTGAAAATTATCTTGAAATATTTACCAGATCAAGGAAATTTGCGCCTTTCCTGAACAGCATCAGTATGGCCTTGCTGGCCTCTCTGCTGGGTTTGGCTATTGCGATTCCTTCGTCATACCTCATCGTAAAAACGAAGCTCAAAATAAAATGGCTGGTTGAAATGTTGGTCATGCTGCCCTGGGCCATGCCGGCCAGTGCCATCGCCATCAATATTATCAATGCCTACAATTCGCCAAACTTTTTCTCAATGAATTCGGTGCTGGTTGGGACATTCATTTTACTGCCACTAGGGTATTTCGTTCGTTCGATACCGCTCATGGTGAAAACCACCAGCATTTCGTTTCAGAACTTGAATGAAACCTACATTGAAGCCTCAAAAAGTCTCGGGGCATCTCAGATCCAGACCTTTAGACAAATTGTTCTGCCTATGATTTCACCAGGACTCATTGCCGGATTTCTCCTGGTATTCGTCCGCAGTATAGGAGAATATACAATCTCGGTATTTCTCTACACACCCTCCAATAAGCCAGTCTCCATTGCCGTAGTAAACGGCATTTTCGAGTACAACATCGGATTGGCGATGGCGTATGGGACACTTTTGATTCTCATCACTACTATTTTGAGTTCGATGATAAGCAAATTCTCGACTGCTTCATATTGAGCATGCCTTTCTTTTGGAATACACATGATTATATACTGCTCACCATTGTTCAGGTGCTGTAATGGGTTACCTCAATTCCTTGAGGGGCCTAATTCCTTGATCCGGTTGGTCATGTCGGTTACCACCTTGACAAATTTGTCTGGTTCCGCGGAGGAAACCCATGCCAAGGCAAAGCGACCAGAGTCGTACCCCAGAATCCAGAATCAGCGAGGTCGAGAGCTGCCTGTAGTCCCGCGACCCCACCTCCGACAATTATTACCGACCAAAATTTTATCTCATTCGGCATGATAGATACTCTTTTTACTGTATTTTCGGAATGATGAGCGAATCAGATACCAGTTCCCACAGGCACTTTACCGTGACATTGAGATCATATTCCCTGTTGAGGGATTTCATGATCTGATCACGGCAGTTGTGGCAGGGTGCAACGACTAACTCGGCTCCTGATTCGGCAATCTGTCGGGCTTTTATCCGACCGAAAAAAACCCGCTCGGCGTTATACGGCATCGCCCAGGCGCCACCACCTGCGCCACAGCAGTATGCCTCAGACCTGTTAGGATAGAGTTCCCGTAGATCGGAACAACAGGCCCTGGTGATCTCGCGACCTTCCTCAAAAGGGGCATATCCAAAGGCCTTGACCGATTTTCGACCGTAATTGCAGGGATCATGGTAGGTGGTGGGTTTTCTATGAAGAGTATTGTCCAACTGGATCTTTCCTTCTTTGATGTACTCTAGCAAAAGCTCGAAGACCGACATCACTTTGAACTCGTTGAAGATTGCGGGAAACCATTTTATCAATCCCGACCTTGTGGCAAAGTAGGCATGGCCACATTCCGGCAGGAGGAGAATTTTACAGTGCAACCTTCGCATATTGTCGACGATGCGTCCTACAACTACCTCCATAGCTGCATCATCGCCGGAGAAGAGTCCCCAGTTTACACCCTCCCCGCCTCCGGGGGGGGTGGGCCACCACTCACCGGCGGCCCTCAAAATACCCCACCCACCATCACATTTTTGACGTTTGC
>JAIFKM010000004.1 GCA_020049575.1 Desulfobulbaceae bacterium | reverse complement strand
CTCTTCTCGCCCAAGTGTGCCAAGGGCCAGGCCGTAGGACAGGGCCTCAAGGGCCGAGCCACGGACATATTCATACACCTGTCTGTTACCGGCCAGTTCCTTGATACTCTCAAATGAACCATTGCAGGTCTGGTACAACAGGGCAGGCAAAGTGGCCGTAACCATATCGCCCCAAAGATTTTCCCTTTGCTGTTCGGCAATGCAGAAGGCTCGGATGATTGGCAGATGAGCCGCCGGTTCCTGGAAATGGGCCAGCAGAATAGCGGCGTAGACATTTGCGTAATGATCTTCTGCCTGATGAGATGAGGCGTGATCTCAGCCTTCAAGGCGATGGCCCTATTCAATTCGTCACGTTTGTAGAGGCCATCAAAAACATCAAAGGCCTTGATGAGTTCAGCAATTTGGGTATCCATGGGTAACCTCTGGGAGTGATAAATTGCAGGTTGCCCGGTCGGCAACCTGCCTGATTCATCTTGATTGATTCCGCACGGCCGGGAGTAATAGATCAGGCTGAGATCTGCAGCCCCGCCATCATCTGAGGAATCCTGGCCACACTTTCTTCGTCATCGACATAAAATGTCGAGACGATCCGGCCGTTATACATGACCGCGAGGCGGTCGGAGAGGGCCAGAGCCTCGGAGAGATCGCCGGTGACCAACAGGACGCCGGCCTGTTCCCGGGCCTCCAGCAGGAGTTTCCAGACATCTTCCGTGGCTGCGATATCAAGCCCCTGAGTCGGCTGCTCGGCCACGATCAGACGGGGTTTCCGGTAGAACTCGCGGGCCAGGACCATCTTCTGCAGATTGCCGCCACTCAGCTGCCAGGCCAGTGCACCGAGATTCGGTGGCCGGATATCAAAATCGTGCAGTAACCGCTCGGCCTTTTCCCTGGCCTGACCGCGTCTGAGCCAGGGGCCCCTGACAAAACCGCCGCGGGTCGTCAACAGAAAGTTGTCAAGGAGGTCGAGGCCCTGGCAGGTTGCCAGCCCCTGCCGGTCTTCGGGGATATAACTAAGGGCGAGATCCCAGCTGGGGTTGGCGAAGAACTTCTGCCAGTCCATACCAAGAAGGCGAACACTGCCGAGAGCCGGCCGGACCAGGCCGCAGATCATTTCCACCAGCGGTTTCTGGCCGTTGCCGGCAACGCCCACAAGACCAAGGATCTCGCCCTGACGGACCTCCAGGTCGATGTCGGCGAGGCTGGCGGCACTCAGCCCCTCCACCTTGAGAACAATCTGACGCGGTTCAAGCGGTGTCCGCTCCACCTGCAGCAGGACCTCCCTGCCGACCATGCGTTCCGCCAGTTCAGCGGTGGATTTGACGTCTGCCGCGGCAACCCGGTCTACCACCTCTCCCCGGCGCAGGATGGCGATGTTGTCGGCGACCGACATAACCTCTTCGAGCTTGTGGCTGATAAAGACAATAGCCTTGCCCTGACCGATCATCAAGCGCATGGTGGCGAAGAGATTTTCGGCCTCGCGCGGAGTCAGGACCGCCGTGGGCTCGTCGAAGATCAGCACTCGGCTCTTCCGGTGCAGCAGCTTGAGAATTTCAACCTGCTGCTTCTCTCCCATGGAAAGGGTACTGATCCTGGCCGCCGGGTTTATCTGCATGCCGTACTGAGAAGCAAGCTGCATGACCTCTTCATGTATCTTCTGCCAGTCCAGCACAAAACTGCCGGCGTGCCCGAGATAGACGTTTTCGGCAACAGTCATGGCCTCAACCAGCTTGAAATGCTGATATACCATGCCAATTCCCAGGCTGATTGCCTTCTCCGTCGAAGAAAGCCGGATCGCATCTCCAGCGAAAAAAATGGTGCCTGCATCAGGTTGCAGCTGGCCTGCGAGGATCGACATCAGCGTCGATTTACCGGCTCCGTTTTCACCGAGCAGGGCCAGGATTCGACCTTCATCGATCTCCAGGCTGATTCCTCGATTAGCATGCACATCTCCAAAGGATTTAGAGATAGCCTCGAGCCTGATCAGTGGAATCCGACCGGTCATTTACCGGATCTCTCCATACCGGCAATCGGTGTGACGAACTGTGATTCAGTATCCCAGGGAAAGAGAATCCAGGTATCCTGGCTGACCTCGGTGATGAAGGTATCCACCTGCGGTCGACCGGCCGGTTTGGCATACACGGTGGCGAAATGCGCTTTGGGCACCATCTTCTTGACAATGGCGGCAGTACGGCCGGTATCGACGAGGTCATCGATCAACAGCCAGCCCTCGCCGTCGCCGTCGAATTTCTTCAGGATATCGGCGTCGCCTTTCTTGTCCTTCCAGTCATAGCTTGAGACACAGATGGTGTCGACCAGATGGATGTCGAGTTCCCGGGCGATGATCGCCGCCGGTACCATGCCGCCTCGGGTGATGGCGATGATGCCCTTGAAGTATTCCTGATTCAACAGTCTCCAGGCCAGGGCCTTGGAATCGCGGTGCAGCTGATCCCAGGAAATAGGGTAGGTTTTTTGGTATTTGCTGTTCATTGACATGGCATCTTCCTTTTCTTCTGTACTGCAACAATATCCAGGTTGAAGGCCGAGACCATAGGAGGCCTCAAGTGTGTTCTGGGAAATAACTCTCTAATCGATCGGTTCGACATTCACCCCAAGAGCGGCCGGTGCTTCATTTGCGCCCTGCCGCCAGGAGGACATGACCAGGACAATAACGGTCAGGGCATAGGGCAGCATAAGCAGGAGTGATGACGGCAACTGGGTACCGGAGGCCTGCAGACGAAGCTGCAGGGCCATGATACCGCCAAACAGGTAGGCTCCGAAAACAGCCCGACCAGGGCGCCAGAAGGCAAAAATCACCAGGGCGACGGCGATCCAGCCACGGCCGCCGGTCAAGTTGTTGGTCCAAAGATGGGTATAGGCCAGCGACAGATAGGCCCCACCCAGCCCCATGAAAAATCCTCCCACCAGTATGCCGCACCAGCGATAGGCCGCAACATTCAGCCCCGCAGCCGTGGCGGCAGCCGGATATTCACCGGCTGCCCGCAGGCTCAGTCCATGCCGAGTGCGGGTGAGATACAGCCACATCAGCGGCGGGATACAGTAGGTCAGATAGACCAGGGGATCATGGTTGAAAAATATCGGCCCGAGAGCCGGAATCTGGGAAAGCAGCGGCACCGGAACCGGCTTGAAGCCCGGCGCAATCTGACCGACATAGGAGGTCCCCAGGTAATTTGCCAGGCCGGCGCCGAGTATGGTCAAGGCAAGTCCCGACACTACCTGATTGCCCTTGAACCAGAGACAGACCACACCGTGTACGGCAGAGGCCGTCATGCCGGCAAACCCGGCAATGACAAATGCCAGAACAGGGCTGCCGGTAGCAAGGGCGACGATAAAACCGGTGAGGGCGCCGATGATCATGCATCCCTCCACACCGAGATTGAGCACCCCTGATTTTTCAGTGAAAATTTCGCCGAGCGTGGCATAGAGGATCGGGGTACCTGATTGTACCGCTGCGGCAAGAAGAGGAATGATTATCGCTGAATCCATCATTTCCTCCTCACGGCCACGCGGTAAGAGGTAAACAAACCGCCGGCCAGCACAGTGAGCAGGATCAGGCCCTCGATAATGCCGCCGAACGCCGCCGGCACCTGCAGGTCGAGCTGTAGATTTTCCACTCCCACCCGCAGGCCGGCAAGGAGAAAGGAGGCCACGGCGATGCTCAGGGGGTTGAGCCGGGCCAGCCAGGCCACAACAATGGCGGTGTAACCATAGCCCACCATGATACTGGGCTGCAGGCGGTTGATGGTTGCCGAGGCCTCGATGAACCCGGCCCAACCGGCCAGTGCGCCGCTGACCACCATGACCATGACAACCAGCCGATCATAGGGGATGCCGGCGTAGCGCGCAGCCCGGACACTGTCGCCGGCCGCTTTGAGCTCGAAACCGATGCGGGTATAGCGGATACATATCCAGACCAGGACGCCGAGGACCAGGCAATGGGCAAGTCCCCAGTTGATGCTCGTGCTGCCGATCTTACCGACAACCGCCTGGGGAGAAAATTCCGGGGTCATCGGAAAACCGAAGCTCGTCGGGTCCTTCCAGACGCCATAGACCAGATAATCAAGAAAGAGGATGGCAATATAGTTGAGCATCAGCGTGACAATGATCTCATTGGTCTTAAGACGCTGGCGCAGGATGGCCGGGATCATGCCCCAGAGGCCGCCGGCCAGGGCAGCCATGGAAATCATCGCCGGCAGCAGGATAAAGCCGGGCAGTCCGGGAAAAGACAGGGCCACCCAGGTGGCGCCGACCGCACCGAGGGCAAACTGACCCTCGGCCCCAATATTCCAGATCTGCAGGCGAAAGGCCACCGCCACACCGAGAGAACAGAGAAAAAGCGGAATAGCCTTGATCAGGCAGTCTTCAACGGCAAAACGGGAACCAAATGCCCCGCGGAAAAGGACAGAGAGGCCGTCAAGCGCGGGCGTTCCTCGAAGCGAAAGGAGCAGCCCGCTTAAAGCGAGAGAAAGCGCCAGAGCTGCCGCTAAAACAAGACAGGAGCTCCAACCGAGGGGCTCCTGTCTCTTGGTGATCCGTATGCGGAACATCCGATATATCCGTACAGGTTTAAAAAATGCTGACCATTACTCCGTGGTACCGACAATACCCTGAACAAACCAGGTCATGCCGAGCAGATCCTGATCCGGAGCCATCACGCCCTCGGCAATCTTAACTGCGCCCTTCTGGTCCTTGATCGGTCCGACAAAGACCTTGTTTTTGCCGGCGATGATATCGGCTTTGGCAGCCATGACCTTGTCCTGCAGTTCTTTGGGAACCATGGCACTGAAAGGGGCGAGATCAACAATGCCGGTATCCATGCCCGGCCAGACGGATTCAGCCTTCCAGGTGCCTTTCTGCACCTGCTCGATAACGCTTTTGTAGAATGGCGCCCAGTTCCAGATCGGGGCAGTCAGGTGGGCTTTCGGGGCGAAAGCGGTCATGTCGGAGTTGTAGCCGATGGAATAGACTCCCTTCTCCTGGGCTGCCTCCTGGGGACCGGGAGAATCCTGATGCTGGGCGATGACATCGGCGCCGACATCGAGCAGGGATTTAGCGGCCTCTTTCTCAGTGGCAGGATCATACCAGGTCTTAGTCCAAACCACCCTGACAACGGCGTCCGGATTGACAGCCTGGACACCCAGGGTGAAAGCGTTGATGCCACGGATGACCTCGGGGATCGGGAAAGCGGCGACGTAACCGATGGTCTTGCTCTTGGTCATTCCGCCGGCGACCATGCCGGAGAGATAGCGGGCCTGGTACATGCGACCGAAATAATTGCCCATGTTGTCAGCCATCTTGAAGCCCGAGCAATGCATGAACTTCGTTTTGGGAAACTGTTTGGCGACCTTCAGCATCGGATCCATATAACCAAAACTGGTGGCAAAAATCACATCATAGCCTTTTCGGGCCATATTGAGCATGACCCGCTCGGAATCGGGGCCTTCGGCCACCGCCTCGACATAGGAGGTCTTGACACCGGGCATTTCGGCCAAAGCCTTACGCCCCTGGTCGTGGGCATAGGACCAGCCGGCGTCACCAATCGGCGAAACATAAATAAATCCGACATTGAGCTCTTTTTCCGCCGCAATGGCAGTCGACAGGCTCAGACTCATCATCACCACAATCAGGGCTTTCAACAATCGCATACGAGTATCCTCCAGAATTGCACTACATCAATGATTTTGCAGAAATATTTCCCGGTTCCACAACCGCCATCAAAACTGATTGCAGAGACAATCGTGCCGGGTGTTACAGGACTTGTTTCAAAAAGAGCTTCGTCCGCTCTTCCTGGGGACTGGTAAAGAAATGCTCGGGGGTGCCGACTTCGACGACCTTGCCCTGATCCATGAAGATGACCCGGTCGGCAACCTCCCGGGCAAAACCCATCTCGTGGGTGACTACCACCATGGTCATGCCTTCACGGGCCAACTGCTTCATGACATCGAGAACCTCCCCCACCATCTCGGGATCGAGGGCGGAAGTGGGCTCGTCAAAGAGCATGATTTTCGGGTCCATCGCCAGGGCCCGGGCAATGGCCACGCGCTGCTGCTGGCCTCCGGACAACCGGGAGGGATATTCCTGTTCCTTCTCGCTGATGCCGACCTTGGTAAGAAGCTGCCTGGCCTTGATTTCAGCGACCTCCCTGCTCCGTTTGCGGACCCTGATCTGGGCAAGGGTGAGATTCTCAATCACAGTTTTGTGCGGAAAGAGATTGAACTGCTGGAAGACCATTCCGACTTCAGCCCTGATCTTGTTGAGATTGGTCTTTTTATCGGCCAGATCGACACCATCTATATAGATATGACCGCTGTCAAAGATCTCCAGGCCGTTTATACACCGAAGAAAAGTTGACTTTCCCGATCCGGACGGACCAATGACCACCACCACCTCACCCTTGGCGACCTGGGTCGAGACCCCGTCGACGGCTCGGACAGTTACACCGCGACCGGTGAATATCCTTTTCACATTTTCGGCTCTAATCACTGACTGCGAACCTCCGTTCCATATAGAAGACCAATTGCGACAGCACTGAAGTGATGACCAGATACATGGCTGCAACCACCAGCCAGACCTCGAATGTGGCAAAGGTACTGGTGATGATCTCACGGCCAGATTTCGTCAGGTCGGTGATGGCGATGACCGAGACGAGCGAGGAATCCTTGATCAGGCTGATGAACTGGCCTGAGAGCGGCGGCAGGATGCGTTTCAGGGCCTGTGGCAGAATGACATCCAGCATGGCCTGGGGAACGGTCATGCCAAGAGACCTGGCGGCCTCCATCTGGCCGCGTGAAATGGACTGGATACCGGCCCGGACAATCTCGGCAACATACGCTCCGGCAAACAGGGCCAGAGCCCCAATGCCCGCCACATTGCGGCTGAGATTGAATACGGTGCCGACAAAAAAATAGGCAATGAATATCTGGACAAGAAGCGGCGTGCCCCGGATAAATTCGATATAGGCTATCGCCAGACCACTGACGGTGTAGTTCTTGGAAATCCGGGCCAACCCGGTAGCAAGACCGATGATGAGTCCCAGTACCCCGGAGATGAACGATATCCAAATGGTGGTCCACATCCCCGTCATCAGGGGTCCCATCTTCCAATGAGAGGTGAGCCCGACCGTGTCGCCCATGAACAATTCATCCTGGGCGTCCACCTTGAGGGAATCACTGTCAATCTCGAGAACGGCCTTTTCTCCGGATTCGGAGGTTAGGGTGACTGCCGTGGTGGTGTTCTTCTTTTCGATGGCCGAGACAACACTGTCAAAGGGGGCCTTCTTCAGGTCTTCTGCCTCGTAGAAAAAATACTGGGGAACCCGGTACCATCGCCATTCATAGTCGATCGTCTTTGCAGCCCCCCAAATTGCAGCGGCCATCCCGATAAGGATGACCGCCAGCAAAATCCTCCAGGGCCACGTCTGTCCTGTGGCTTTCACTGTGAGTCCTTTGTAATCACTGAATTTCTTTCAACCAGGCATCATCCTGGAACCATTTTTTGTAGATCTTGTCATAGGTCCCGTCATTCCTGATCTGGTACATGAAGTTTTCCATCCAGTTGAGGATATCGACATCACCCTTGCGAACTGCCCAGGCCAGAGGCTCGAAAGTGAACGGGGTATCGAGATGGACGATCTTGCCCTGACCTTTCTGGCCGACTGCTACCGTATTGTACGGCAGGTCATAAATGAAAGCATCGATCTTGCCGTTTACCAGCTCAAGAACACCTTCCTGCTCTGTTTCGTAAGAGATATACTTGGCATTGGGGATCATCCGCTTGGTGGCTTGCTCGCCGGTGGTGCCAAGCTTTGAGGCGATGGTGTATTTGGCGTCGTTGAGATCCTTATAGGATTTGACCGTGCCGTCGAGATCCTTTTTAATGAGAATGGACTGGCCGATGACGATATAGGGCGGGGCGAAGTTGATGCTCATGTTCCGCTCCTGAGTGAGGGTCATACCAGACATGAGAACATCAAATTTTCCGGTGAGAAGAGCGGGAATGATGCCATCCCAGGCGGTGTCCACCAACTCAAGCTCAACACCCATAGCCTTGGCCATCCGGGTTGCCATATCGACATCGAAACCGATGATCTGTCCTTTCTGATTCTTCAACTCGAAAGGCATATAGCCGGGCTCCATGCCGACACGCAGTTTGCCGCGTTTCTGAATCTCTTCCAGGGTGCCGGTGAGGCCGACCGTAGCGGTGAACGCCAAGGCTACCAGCACAGCAAACAGCAGGGAAATTTTCTTCATTGTCATCTCCTTAGGTTACGTTAACAGATTAAAAGGACCATTCTCAGGCCCCGGGCCTTACTCTGCAATTTAAAAAGACTTTCCTTCATCAAGCAGCTCTTCAATGATCATCCGGGTACCATTGCACTCCGGATTTGGACACCTGGGCAACTCTTCAATGGGCAGATAGACGATCATCACCTGCCGGCATTTCGGACAGACAAGCTCTACTGGTTCGTTTTCTCCACGCATTTTCAGCTCACCTCCACTTGGCATGCACCAGTTGCTGAAGCAATGCTTTTGCGTAACAAACTACGGGGTAAAACTCAAGGAGAATCTTCTTGAGTTTTACCGCTCTTACCGCTCCATACCGTGCTAGATTCACGCCAGGCTGATGCCGTTCGGAGAAGAGATATTTCCCCCATTGACGCCTGCTGACATTTCCCCTTCAATCCGGCTATAGTTACTCGGCACGTGTATTTATTTCCTTGCCCCGGAAGATCAATTTTAAAATTACATTGAATTATTAGGCGATAAAATCGGCAATCAGAGAACGAATGAAAAAATCTCCAGACTCAGATTGGGCACGGTTCTGGCGCGATCCTACCATCTCCGCGCTGGAGATGCGTTTCTCGAGCTACGACAATCTGATCTTCCCCAAACATACCCATGACAGCTACGCCATCGGCCTGGTCGAAAAAGGAAACTCCGTTTTTTACTATCGCGGGGTAAACCACCCGATTAGTGCTGGTCAGATTGCCCTGATCCCGCCCGGCTGCACCGTCTCACTGATTGGCGCTTGGCTGCTGCTTGATGAACGGCTTTCGGCCCTGCAGGGGATCGGCGGGGCGGTCGCTCGGCGGGGTCTACCTGGTTAATCACAGCCCGGGGCAATCGCAAGAGAAAGAAGAAGCGGGACAAATCTGTCAGGAAAGCTCAGGCGGCTGACGAGAGTTTTCAGTTCACCTCGTCATCAATCAGGACGGCCTGCAGAGGACAGGACTCGGCATCAATCAGCCGGTCTGAACGATACGCCGCCAGAATCTCCGAGGATCTTTCGGCCAGATGCCGCCGCACCTCACGGCGCCGTCCTCGGATCCTGGCGATCTTCATCGAGTCGTAGGCCGTTGTCTGGTGCCGCATCCAGGCGATGACCGCGGCCCTAACCCGCTCAGCCAGAGGTATACGCTCTGTCCTGGCGACGGTGCCGCTGCCGACCGGAGTTGCGTGTTCAGTCACCCGCCTCGCCAGGTCCTCGGCCAACGGCCGGTGGCAGGGGTGAAAATCAAGAAAGTGCAAGGTAGCCAGGTAGAATTCCTCGACATAGGCCTCATGCTGCCGCTGCCGCCTGGCCAGATCCGTCTCTCGTTTTCTGGCATATTCCGGGGTCGCTCGTTTTCCCTCGACCTCCAAACGGGCCTTGGCGATATGGCCGGCATCGGCCCAGATACCCCTCGACATGAGCCTGCGGCCTTTTTTCACCTGCACCAGCCACACCGGCCCCATCTCCTTGACCCGTCGGGTCAGGGCCGCGTCTCCCGGCGGCAGCAGTTCCCAGTGCTCAGGTGGAACCAGGGTTTCACCCGACTCCGTGAGGACTGTGCGGGCAGCCCTACCGGGACGAACCAGACGATTGAGTTCGGGCATGGCTCTAGCGCTCCGTCAGGACCAGCTTGACGGCAAGACCGGCAAAAACGCTGCCGGCCAGCCAGTTGAGCAGCCGCTTGGCCCTGGTCGATTCGCGGAAGCGGCTGCCGAAGGTTCCGGCCAGCAGACTGATGCCGCCGAAGATCAGGATGGTCGCCAGGATAAACAGGGCCCCCAGCAGGATTATCTGCAGGGCCAACGGACCGTTCTGCGGATCAGCGAACTGGGGCAGAAAGGCGAGGAAGAAGATTGAGACCTTCGGGTTGGTGACGTTCATGATAATGCCGCGGCGATAGAGCCTGGCAAAGGACAGGTCGACTGCCCGGGAATCTCCGCTGTCCGAGTCACCGGCCGTAAAGGCACCCCAGGCCAGGTAGAGGAGATAGGCGGCCCCGACATACTTGAGCAGGTTGAAGGCCAGGGCCGAGGCCTGAAAAACTACAGCCAGACCGAAGGCCACTGCCGTGGTATGCACGAGCAAGCCGGTGCACAGGCCAAGGGTCACGGCCAGGCCCGCCATCCTGCCGCGCTGGGCCGCCTGGATCATGACAAAGAGATTGTCCGGCCCCGGCGCCAGGGCCAGAAGAATCGAAGAAGTGAAAAACAACAAGAGTGCGTCAACCGACGGCATATTGCCCTCCTTGGGATGCCAACGATAAAGCCATGTCCTGCAGTGCGGACATGGCTTTATCGTACATGGAATAGGTACTTAATTGCAGATCAAACCGTATCAGGCCTTGACCAGGATTCGAATTCTGTTCTTGATATCCTCGACCGCGAGGCCCTGGTGCGGCAGCTGTTCATCGAGACCGCCGTGGCCGATTCTGCTCGTACCCATGGCGGCGTACTTCGGGGCCAGGCCCTTTTCCAAAAGCCAGGTGCCATAACGGCAGCCGAGTCCGGTCTTGCTGTTCTGGCTCTCGACAATGAGAGCAAAGGGGCTCTTGCCGACTTTGGCGAGCATCTTCTCGTCCTGAATGTTGAGGGTGGTCTTGTTGATCAGTCCGACTTGAAGGCCCTCGCCCCGCAGCTGTTCGACCGCATCGAGGCAGCGATAGAGCATCTCGCCGTAGCTGACGACATAACCGGCCGTACCCTCGCGGATGACCTCGTCCTGTCCCGGCACGAAGGTGTATCCCTCAGCGTAGAACTTCTCACCCTTCTCGGTGAGAATAAAGGGGGTTGCAGAGCGGGTCGAGAAGACAAAGCGCAGTCCGGGATCGGTAAAGATTGTCTTCAGTACCGCCTTGAGCTGCAGGGCATCGGCCGGGAAGTAGAGCCGAGTCATATCGTTCTCGGCAAGGGCATTGTCGGCGAAGAAGTTGTTGATGCCGAAGTGGCAGGTATTGTCGGCCATATCGTCGACACCCGAATGCGAGAAGTGGGCGAGAACATTGGCGTTATTGAGGCGGGCCATGGTGATCTCGGAGATCACCATCTCGAGAAAGGCGGCGAAGGTGCCGAAGATTCCCTGACGGCCGCTCTCGGAACCGAAGCCGGCGGCTACCGAGAAATTGTTGCGCTCCATGATGCCGGCGTGGACATAGACCTCGGGATAGTTCTTGCGGATATGGTGCAGACCGCAGGAGCCTTCGAGATCCGAGTCGACGACGATAACCTTTTTCTTGATATCATCCATACCCGAAAGGATCTCACAGATGATCCTGCCGAAATCGTCACGATTCTTGGCGGTCTCGGGGGTGCTGCCGAGGTAGCTGACCTTGTTCTTCGGGGCCGTGTAATTCTTCAGCAGGGCAACAGCCTCGGCATAACCGCGGGCCTCGAGATAATCCACCGCCAGATTGACCGGGATGACATCGTGGCCCTTCGGCAGACCTTCAATACCGGGAACACCCACGGCCATCTGACGTTTATTAACCAGGGCCACAGGGCCGTCGGCCACCAGGGCCTGCTGAATCCTGGAAAACAGGGCGTCGAGGTCCTCGCCGTCGCCCTCGTTAACCGCCAAGCC